>NZ_SMLC01000059.1 GCF_004349245.1 Actinomadura sp. 6K520
GCCCCGAACCCGCCCACCTGTCCTTCGCCTCCGGCATCCACTTCTGCCTCGGCGCGCACCTGGCCCGCCTGGAAACCCAGATCGTCCTGGAACACCTCCTCAGCCCCGCCTACGTCGCCATAACCCGCGCGATGCAACCCCAACGACGCCCCGGCATCGCCCTGCGCGGCCTGGCCCACCTACCCCTCACCCTCCATTCTTGACCCGGGCTGCGCCCTCCCCAACCCCGCAGCCATCCCCAGCCCTGCCTGTCCAAAAGCCAGCAACCTGCTCACCATCCGCGCCAAGGCCGACTGGCCCACCGTCTCCAGCGTCAGCGTCCGGTATCAACAATGAGGGGCGGAGCGGAGTGGGGTGTGATCCGTTTTCACCTGGGGTTTCCTGTAAGGGTTTTGGGCTTTGTTGTGATTGCAGCATGGCGAAGTCGAGACACACGCAGAGCTACTTGGGTCTCGACAGCCTCCCAAGTGGAGGCCCCAGCCGACCACGTGCCTGACATGCCTGACAGCGGAGCAGGCCCACACGCTGGAAAGGCACTTGACAACTGCAGATAATCCTTGCGGCGGCCGCGACCTGCCCGCTACGCAACCAGCCCCCCGAACCGCCCCCGGGACCGGTCACGGCCGCGTCCCCGTCGCGGTGCCCGATGCCGCCGTGCTCATCGCCGTGGCGCGGGCGGCCAGCACGTCCAGGACCTCGATGTGCCGGTCGCCGACACTGACATGCAGGGCCAGGTCACCGCCGGTCGCGGTCAGGCTGAAGGTGACGAACGAGCAGCACCCGGTTTCGCGCGCCGCCAGCTCGGCCGCCCGCCCGGCCACATCCGGCTCGGGCCGCATCGCCATCCGCACCCGGCCCGGCCCAGCCGGCTGTACGTCGGTCGCCGCCTCGGCGAACAGCGCATCGAACTCAGCCAGCGGGAGTGTCTAATTAACGGCGGATCCGATGATCAAGGAGACGTCAGGTGACCGACAGCATTGCTGAGAACGAGTCCGCTGAGCAGCCGGTCCAGGCGGGTGGTGGGGCGTGATCCCTTTCCGGCGCATTCCGGCCGCCTCCCTCGTTTGCGGTGGGCCGGGTGAGGTGCCCGTCCTCGGCCAAGCTGGCGGGCTGGCGGGTGGGCAGAGGGGGTGGTGCGGGCGAGTTCATGACTGGCCTGTGGTTTGGGTGTCGCGTGTGGTGTTGGCGAGGTCGAATTCGGCGATGACGGGCCGGTGGTCGGATTCGTTGTCCGCATTGGTGATGATCTGGTGGCCAGTGATCGCGCCGGCGGGCAGGGTGGTGTAGATCCGGTCGCAGCGGTAGGGCAGTTCGCTGTCGTGCCCGACGGTGGGAGTGGTGTCCTTGGTGTGGGCGCCGACGTCGATGAATCCGGCTTCTTCCAGTGCTTGGGCGGGTCTGCGGTCGAGTTTGCGCCGCGAGCGTCCTTCAACTCGGCGGGGTTCGGGATCGCGGGCCGGAAGGGCGTTGAAGTCTCCGCCGATGATGGCGGGGTGTTCCTTGGCGATCAGGAGCGCTTCAGCTTCAGCGAGCCGGATCACCGGGCTGGAAGGGGCCAAGCGGATACTGGCCAGTTGCACGGGGGGCGGGTGCCCGTCCGCTTGGACGACGATACGGGCGGCGCCGTGCCAGTAGGGGTGACCGTACTCGTGCCGCTGCTCGATCACTGTCAGGCCGGCGTCCTCGCGGATGAAGATCGCCGGGTGGCACCCGTGGTGCGCGCTCGGGCGGAGGAAACCCGCATTCCGAGCAGTTGTTCGGCCAGGTGGAAGGTGCGGAAGTAGTCCCGGTCCCAGTGCTTGCATTCCTGCAGCCCGACAACCGTCGGCGCGAACGTGGCGAGCAACGCCATCTGCCGCCGGAGCCTGGCGTCGCTGCCGGTGTCGCTGCCACCGTCGAGCGTGTTCCAGATCGCGAACGTCAGTTTCATGATTCCTCCGTCGGCGGGTTGAAGGTTCTGGGCGGCGGCATCGATGGCGGTGCGGGTCGGGTCTCGTTCGAGGACTGTGGTGTGGTGAGGATCACGTCCGAGTGTCTTCCTGGTGGGGGTGCAGGACGCTGAGCGCGGCGGTGGGGGTGTCCGGGTTCGTCCGGGCGGGGTTGTCGCGTAGGCGAGTAGGCGTAGGCGTTGGAGTTCTTCGTGCTGGGCGACGAGCCGGGAGATGGCTTGTTGCCGGAATGCGGTGTGGTCGGCGATGACGGTTTCTTGTGCGGCGAGGCGGCGTCGGAGTGCGTCGTTGTCGGCTTTGAGGCGGGCGATTCGGGCGTCACGCGGATCGGGGATGCCGCCTGCGTCGCGGAGTGCGGCGAGCTGGCGGTGGAACTCGTCGGCGAGGTGCTGCCAGGGTCCGGGTTTGCCGTCTTTGGCGTAGAAGCCGGTGCGGGTGACGCCGGCCTGCGCGGCGAGGGTCGCGATGTCGCACCGGCTACCGGGTGGGAGGTCGCCGCGTAGCAGCCGGTCCATGGCGGTGCGGATGTTCTGCTCGGCCTGGGCGCGGGCGTGGCTGGTCAGGCGTCCCATGTCGGCTGTCCTTTTCCGGGTGAGGCGGCGGCGTCGATTCCGGCAAGGACACGGCGGGCTCGGGCGAGTTCTGCTTCCAGCCGGGCCCTTTCGGTCTTCTGGCTTCGGGGCAGCGTGGCGATGAACTCCTGGTGTTGGGTGACGGTGTCGGCCCAGATCTCGCGGTGGCTGGGGTGGTGGGTGGCCTGCGGGCAGCGCGCCGAGTCACACATCGCCAGCAGTGGCTGGTCGGCGTCGGGGGTTCCGGCCTGCCGGAGACACAGCGCTTTGGCCGGGTCGGTGAACCAGCAGTAGTTCGCCGGGCCGAGGTGCAGTGTCTTGGCGCGTTTGCCGAGCATGGTGCGGACCTGCTGGTCGCCGGGGATCACCGTCGGCGGCTGACGCGCTGACGTGGTTTCGGCGGTGTCGGCGAACAACGCGGTCAGGTCCCGGGCGCCGGGTCCCGACGGCATGATGCCGTCCTGGAAGTTGGAGTATGCGGCCTGAATGATCGCGAGGTTGCGATTGTGTTCTTCCTTGTTGACCTCGGCGAGGAACCGGGCCTGGGAGCCGCCGGGCCGCGCCGCATACCCTTCGGTGGTGGCCACCGAGACATGCTTGAGGTGAATCTTGGCCGCGAGCAGACCGCCAGGCCGATAGGCCAGCTCGACGGCCAGGGTGCGCCGTAGCATGCGCAGGTTGACCTGGCCCGGCGGGATCGGTTCGAAGCCGAGGCGTTGCCCGGCGGGGCCGTTGACCCAGTTCCGGAAGGTGCGGAAGAGCAGCGAGAAGGTGAACCGGCCGAAAAGCGAGGTCCCTGCGGTTGCGGTGCGAGGAAGCTTCGTGGCGGCGGCGATGGCGTCGTAGACCTCTTTGGTCACTACCCATTCGTCTGGGGTTCCGCCGAGTGGGGCGCGTTTGATGACCTTTCCGGTGATCCGGTAGCGGACGAGCCCTGGTATCAGCTCTCGCGGGGGCGGGCAGCATCCGGTGGTCAGTTCACACAGTTCGCTCTTGCGCATCCCGGAGAGCGCGGCGGTCACCAGGATCGCTGCGGTGCGCAGGTAGTCGTGCAGGTCCCTGGCGTGCTTGCCGGTCAGCGGCATGGTCCAGGGGAGGGTGCCGTTTCCGTCGGCGCGGTCCACGACGGGCGCATCGTGTGCCCAGGGAGGCGCGGTGCCGACCTGCCGGACCGCGTCTTCGAGGGCGGGACGTAGCCGGGGCAGCCACGCGGTCATGTGCGATTGCCGGTATCCGGCCTGGCGGGCCAGGGCGTCCACCGACACCGGCAGCAGAGGATCGTCCGGGCGCATCCGGCCCTCACGGGCCCGTGCGCGGATCCGGTCTTCGGGCAGCCGGTCCAGTGGCCGACCGGCCGCGACGTGCCCGGCAATGACGCTGAGCACGTCGTCGACGGCCTCAGGACGCCTGGGATCTTTGAGTGTGGATTCTTGGCGGCGGACCTGGAGCGAGGCCCGCTCGGCGAGCAGGTCGGTGATGTGCGGCCCCAGGACCCCGGTCACATACAAGGCGGCGGCAAGCATCGGCCCAAACACCGAATCCGGAACGACGGGCGTCCTGTTCTCCACCGGGCCCAGCCCCCGGACCTTCGGGGCCCCGGCCGCCACGGTCACCTCAGAGCTGTAGCGATCGGCGGTATACAGGTCGCGGTAACGGGCCAGCTCGCTGACGGTCTGCAGCGCCCGGTATCGGGCATGGGGCCGGTCGCCGATCATCGTGCCGTCGGCGTCGGTGCGCCGGGCGCGTTCGGCCGCGAACTCCTGGCACAAAGCGTTGGTGACCTCGCCGAGACCGGTGATGCCGCGGGCGGTGAGCCAGTTCAGCCAGCACGTCAGGTGATCGAGGTGCTGTGCGCAGCTGGTCACGGCGAGTGGATGCCGGCGGGCGCCGGGCAGGAGACGGACCCGCTCATGGCCCGGGACCAGCAGCGCGGCCATGTGTTCCTTGGCGACCAGCCGCCAGGCCGGATAGGTGATCGAGATGAACCCCAGGCGCCGAAAGCTCGGCTGGAGATACGCCGGCAGCCCGGCAACGCCGCTGAAGTCCCACACGTCCTGGTCAAAGATCGGGCCGGTCGCCCCTGGCCGGAGCGCGAGTCCGGCGGCAGCGCAGATGTCCATCCCGGCGAACGGCGAACCTTGCGGCCAGGCAACAACACCGGCAGCCGACTGGCCGCTCGTGGTGCCGGTCATGAGGTGCGCTCCTCGGGTCGCAAGGTGATCCCGGCGTCGGAGTCGGCGGCGTCGAGCGCGCCGGCCTCGGCGGTGGCGTGCGCCACCAGCGCCGGGTCGTGGCGGCGGAACGCGTCGATGACCTCGTCGGCGCGTTGGGCATACGGGCCGAAGACGGTCATGAACCGGGCGGCGGGCATCTGCCGCCACTGCCGGGCGAACAACGACTTCAGCCGCATCACGTTCACCGCGTGCCGCGGGGTGAAGATCGCCAGCGGGCAGAGCAGGCAGACCCACGGCCGCGCCGGACACGGCTTCCCCACCGGGCCGTGCAGCCCCGACAGCGGCGACGCGCAAGCCGCGGCGAACACGTCCTGGGCGCCGCTGGCCAGTTCGCCGACCACGGTGCCCTCCAGCCCCATCCCCGCCACGGCCGCGGGCAGAGCCGCCGCCGCGTCGGCCGCCTGCTCGGCGCTCAGCACGACCGGCGGGCGGGCCTTGCGCAACAGGTCGGCCTGGGCGTCCTCAACGATCGCCTCGACCGCGTTCTGCTGCGCCGCCGTCGTCGCCGACAGGTAGTAGTCGCCTTCCACCTGCGGGCTGTGGTTGGGATCGATCGTCGCCCGGGTGCTGCCGAACCAGGCCGCCCGGTCCCGGCGGGACTGGAAGGTGGTGCGGATCCGGTGCCGGTGAATGCGCAGCGGCTGCCCCTGGTCATCGACCAACCCCCGGCGAACCACCCATTTGCGCAGGCTCACCACGCCCGGCTTGCCGGAATGCCAGCAGCCGACAGAGCCCGCAGGTTCCCAGCGCAGCCATAGCTGGTCGCGGAGCTCCGGCGCCGCGAACGAACGCAGCAGCGCCGAATACTCCAGCCACTGCTCCAACAGCCGCACCGCCGAGCGCGGCAGCGTCAGACTCTCGGCGCAGGTGCGGCCCTTGATGTAGTCCAGCAGGATCACGCCGTCACCGGCCCAGTCGATGTCACCCACACCCAGGCCGCTGATCCCGTCCGGGACGATCCCGGTGTAGCAGCCCAACAGCAGCTGATAGGCGATCACCGTCCCGATACCCGGGAACAGTTCCGCATGACGGCGGCGTATCCCACCGGCCAGGTCGGTGGCTCTCGACCGCGACAGCCCGGTCAGCCGAGCCAATTCCACGCCGGTCAGCGGACCGCGGCGGGACAACAGATGAAGGGTGTTCGCATCCGTCCAGCCATGCCTCAGCGGATCCCGGCCCGAGGCCGCCAACGTGGCGGCCCGGCGGCAGGCGGCCAGCGCGGCATCGGTCTGCTGCCGGCAGACCGCCTGCAACCGCGCCCACTCACCCTCGCTATACGGCTCGGCGTGGACATAGGGCCGGAACCGGCTGAACGACCGCCCCAGCACTATTTCGCGGACGCCCGGGTCGGCGTCATGCAGGTCACACGCCGCCAGCACCCGCCGGATCATCATCTCCGGCCGGTGCTCCAGACCCAGCAGCGCCTCGGTCACCCGCCCACGGCCCAGTCCGGTCAACCGGCCGCGATGCCCCAGCCCATTCAGCGTCCGCGCGAAGGCGCGGATGGCGAACCCGTACTCGCGGATGGTCTTGGCCGCGTCCACCGGGCCGTGTGGATGCACCATCCTCGCCAGTCCGTGCAGCAGATCACAGACCAGCACCTGGTCGCTGACCTGCCGGGCCTGCCACGTGGTGCCCCGGCCGTCGCTGAACGTGCAGCGGATCCCCGGCGGGTCGCTGATCACCACGGCGGGCATCACGCACTCACCGCCCCAACGGCCGCACCAGTCGTATCGGTCGTATCGATACCGTGTCCGGACCGGCCGACTCGACGCCCGACGCCATACCCGACCCCGATGCCATGCCCGATCCCGTGCCCGGCGCGTTCCCGCGCCTCCCGGTAGATCCGGGCCATATCCATCCGACGCAGGTACTTTTCGGTGGTCAACACCGATGAATGTCCCAAAAGGTCACGCAGCACCATCATCGGATCGGCCTTGGAAAGATACAGAGCCAGCGCCCCGTGGCCGGCCTCGGCGGCCAGCTGCGCGGCCTGCGTGTAATGCCCGCCGACCAGCCGTTCCAGCGTCTGGATCGCGAAGGAGTGCCGGAGCCGGTGCGGGTGCACGTGCGGGAACCGCGGCTCATACCAGTCCCGGATCCGCTGCGAGGTGCGCGCGAATACGCTCGACCACGCGCTGAACGGGCCCCCGTCACCGCGAACGGCCAGCAGCATCGACCCGCCGTCCGGGGCGACCAGCCGCTCCCGCTCAGCGGGCCGCAGCTCCGCCCACCTCACCCGGGTGCCGTTGATCTTCCCCCCGGCCGGACCGGGCTCGGTCACCAGCAGCGGCTCACCGCGAGCCGGCCGCCACGCCGACCCGGTGACCGACAGCGGCCGGGTCAGCTCCAGGTAGCAGTGCACCTCGGCGAGCGCCTCGTAGCTGATCCACGTCGTCCGGAACTTGCGGCCCTTGGCGATCCCCTCCGGCACCGGGAACGGCACCGGCGTGCTGCACGGCGTCTCCGGCAGCGGCGGGATCTCGGCGGCCGGCAGCCAGGTGAACTCCTGCAGCCGCAGCCCGGCCGCCAGTACCAAGCGCCCAACGGCGGCGTTGCGGGCCAGCTCCCGGCCCCGGCACCGGTCCTCCTGCGAGCCGTCCGGCCGCTGACCCGCCAGCGCCCGCACGAACATCGACGCGAAGTCCGGCTCCAGGTACTTGATCGTCACATGCGGTTTGGGTCGGCGCCGCACCCGCCAGGTTCACCATCCGCTCCCCGCCGTAGACTCCCCGGGCCTGCCGATAGGTGAACGGCTCGGCGGCCGCGTGCCCCTCGGCGACCGCCCACCGGTAGAAGCTGCCCAGGACGCTCACGTGCTGCGCCCACGTACTCGCCGCGAACCGCGAGCCCGCCGGGCCGCACGACCGGTACGCGGCATAGGCGCCAAGCACCTCCTTCAGCCGCTCCCGCGTGTCGAACAAGCCGACACCGCGGCTCCCGGTGAACTCCAGCCAATCCCGCAGCACCCGCCCGTACGTCACCCACGACCGAGGCGACGCGCAGCCGCTGGCCGGCAACTCCCGCAACCACCGATTCACCGCCGTAACCGGGCGGGGCACGCCGCCATCATCGAACCGAAGGTCTTCATCGACCAGCACCGGCATCCCCTCCGGAACCACAGGCCGGTGCGCGACATCCCACGACTCCCAACCGCGAGACGAGAACAAGGTCATCAACATGAACAGTGACCGTAGCCGCAACACGCAGCGGCTCCGTCACCAAACGTGACGCTCGATTCTTCACCTTCGGGGAAACGAGACACCGCAGGTAAGCGGAAAGAACCTCGCGTCCTGACCGAGGCCCTGTAGCGTCTCGATCCTCGGAGGTCGAGCGAAGTTGATCAAGATCGTTTCAGCGACACGCCGGGGTCGACAGCACAACCGGAGGATCGCTGCAAATTCCACACCAGGCAAGCTGTTCTTCTCTCTGCCCACCTGGCGCTTTACCGTGGGGTCCTCATCGCCCCTGCGAGGGTTCGCAACGTGGCCTGGCGGCGCATGTCCAGCGGGAGGCCGACCCGTCGTCCTCATCGCCCCTGCGAGGGTTCGCAACAGGTGCAGCGCCTGCCCTCGGTGCATGGGGGCGCCGCACCGGTCCTCATCGCCCCTGCGAGGGTTCGCAACGAGAACCGTCCGGTGCCGGCCGCGGCGAGGCGCTGGGTCCTCATCGCCCCTGCGAGGGTTCGCAACGCGGAGCCGCTGCTGACGTGGCGGCCGTCACGGAGTCCTCATCGCCCCTGCGAGGGTTCGCAACGAGGGGCCCGGCGCCACGGTCCACGCCAATGAGGACGGCTCCTCATCGCCCCTGCGAGGGTTCGCAACCCGGCGGCCTGCCGCTTCTGCACCTCGGCGTACGCGTCCTCATCGCCCCTGCGAGGGTTCGCAACATGACGATGGGGTGCGGGGCGGTCATGCTGCGGAGTCCTCATCGCCCCTGCGAGGGTTCGCAACTGCTGGGTGCGCTCGAAGATGCAGCGCGCGGCCGTCCTCATCGCCCCTGCGAGGGTTCGCAACATGATGTTGTCGGCCGCGGTGAGGTTGGTGATGTTGCCCGGTCCTCATCGCCCCTGCGAGGGTTCACAACGAGTGCTGGGTGGCGAGGAGGAGCTCGCTCGGCGCGCGTCCTCATCGCCCTTCCGAGGGTTCGCAACACGGCTCGGATCAGCTCTGCTGCCGAGCCGGTGAGGTCCTCATCGCCCCTGCGAGGATTCGCAACCCGGGGTAGCCGAGCACCTGCGGCAGGAACGTCCCGAGGCCTCATCACCCCTGCGAGGGTTCGCAAGATCGGTCCCGGACCCTGACGAAGGTGCGGAAGAACCAGGGCAGGTGCCTTGGCAGGTGAACAGGCAGTTCTCGTCCGGGCCCATCACTACGACGTGACCACTCGCTACCTCTGCGAAGCCTCACCATGTCACCAACCTCACCTGCCGGTGAGTGTTCTTGGCCAATGAGCTGAGGTCACCAGTGACGACAGCCGAAGCCGCCTCCCCCTCGGGCGTCGGCGCTGCGGCGTCCTCGGCCCACGCCACCACGTCGCGCTACTGAGCACTTATCACCATCGCGCGTTTTGCTCATGTGATTGAACTGGGTCGCTCGGGTTTCATTGCGGCTCGTCAGCAGCGAGACCCACTTGGAGGATCCATGAATCGCCTGGTCCGCACCTGTGACCGCAACACCCAGACAACGAAGCGTCGGCCCGACGGACGCTCGGTCGAAGATCTCGGCGGCGATCCGAGGGACTTCTACCGATCCCTCGGCAGTCCATCCCAACTCCGCGAGACGGACCGGCAGGGCGACCGTGTCGCCGAGCTGGTGGCCATTGTGGTTCTGGCCCCGCAGGGCGCGCGCGAGCCTCTCCGCTCTGCCTTCACTGAGGCGCTCACCAACAAGGTCGGCGTGTCCTGGATCCGTGCAGCCAAGCCCGAGACGAAGTATCTGTTCAACGACGCCGCCGACAACGTGCGATGCGATCAGGCCCCTCCATGCTTGCAGATCGTGAACCCCCTGGACGATGCCATCGAGCCCCTTGGGTTCGACTCCAGGGACGGCTGGGGGGCGACCTCCTCGCACTTCTCGCCAGCCGATGGCCGGACGGAGCTACCCGTGTCATCGAGGCCGACAAGCTCGACCCACTTCCCTCGCAGTGAGCGACCGCGGGGTCGCGGACAGTCCAGACCGTAGGTGACGCCCCGATGAAGTGAACAGCACCCGCGCGGATGCCAGCGGGGCCGGGCGGTTCTGGCCGCTCCGGCCCCGCTGGCCTCATTGGCTTCGGTAGCGCCGAGTGGCTCGCGCGGCACTTGGTACTCGACGGTCCGCCTCGCGGGGGCTCACGCCGGCTGGCGCAGGAGCAGGGCGTAGGGGCTGACGGAGGTGTCCACTTTGGGTGGGGTCGGGGCGGTCGTGGGGTCCGGTTGCGTGGCACGGGATGTCACATGATCGTTTCTAGTCTCATTGACATCTGGTTGACATACGATCTTGAAGCAAGATCGCTGGGCGCTGTGCGAGGCGCTGACCTGCGGAAACTTTGGAGCGGGTGACGGGAATCGAACCCGCGCTGTCAGCTTGGGAAGCTGAAGTTCTGCCATTGAACTACACCCGCGTGCGGGGGCCCGGTGGGCCTCCGTGCTGGGGATACTGTACCGGATCGTGGGTGGGGGTTGGGTGGGATAGTTTTCTGGCGTGCTGCTCTCCGATCGTGACATCAGGGCCGAGCTCGAGTCTGGGCGGGTGAAGATCGACCCGTATGAGCCCGGGATGGTTCAGCCGTCCAGTGTGGACGTGCGGCTGGACCGGTGGTTCCGGGTGTTCGAGAACCACAGGTATCCGCACATCGATCCGTCCGTGGAGCAGCCCGATCTGACGCGGCTGCTGGAGGTGGAGCCCGACGAGCCGTTCGTGCTGCATCCCGGGGAGTTCGTGCTGGCCTCGACGTACGAGGTGTTCGGGCTGCCGGACGATCTCGCGGCGCGGCTGGAGGGGAAGTCCAGCCTGGGGCGGCTGGGGCTGCTCACGCACTCGACGGCGGGGTGGATCGATCCCGGGTTCGCGGGGCACGTGACGCTGGAGCTGTCGAACGTGGCGACGTTGCCGATCAAGTTGTGGCCGGGGATGAAGATCGGGCAGATGTGCCTGTTCCGGACGAGCTCGCCGGCGGAGTACCCGTACGGGGCGGCGCGGTACGGGTCGCGGTACCAGGACCAGCGGGGGCCCACGCCATCGCGCTCCTACCTGAACTTTCATCGGACGAGGGTGTAAGACGTGCTCGATTCGTGACCTGAACGTGACGGAAAGCACCGAAAGATGAAACATGTTCTCTGAACGGGTAGTTTCGGGCGACGCACTGGTTTGGTGTCTGGTCGACGGCCTCTTTGCGTGAGGTCGTCCCGTCCGGGCGCCTGGACGGATAGCGCGACCCGTTTCCGCGCCACGATCGGCCGTGGGAACCCGAAAGGAGATCGTGTCAGTACTCCGCGCGGAAAGCGTCACCAAGCTCTTCGGCCGTAAGGCGGCCGAGGCCCAACGGAAGCTCAAGGCGGGCGCCGACCTCAAGGCGATCCGTGACCTCGGGGTCACACCGGCGGTGGTGGACGCCACGTTCGAGGTCCGCGAGGGTGAGATCTTCGTGGTCATGGGCCTGTCCGGGTCCGGGAAGTCCACGCTCATCCGGATGCTGAACGGCCTGCTCGGGGTCACGTCCGGCAGCGTCGAGATTGACGGCGAGGACATCGCGAAGATGTCGCCGAAGGCGCTGCGGGACCTGCGGCAGAACAAAGTCAGCATGGTCTTCCAGCACTTCGCCCTCTTTCCTCACCGGACGGTCCTGGCGAATGCCGCCTACGGGCTGGAGGTCCGCGGCGTCCCGAGGGAAGAACGGGAGAAGACGGCCCGGGAGTTCCTGAAACTCGTCGGTCTCGAAGGCTGGGAGGACAAGGTCCCAGGGCAGTTGTCGGGCGGAATGAAGCAGCGCGTCGGGCTGGCTCGGGCGCTCGCCACCGGCACTCCGCTGATCCTGATGGACGAGGCGTTCAGCGCGCTGGACCCGCTGATCCGCCGGGAGGTCCAGGACCTGCTGCTGGATCTGCAGGGACGGTTCGGCAAGACGATCGTCTTCATCACCCACGACCTGAACGAGGCCATGCGCATCGGTGACCGCATCGCGGTGATGCGGGAGGGCCGGATCGTGCAGATCGGGACGGCGGAGGAGATCCTCACCGACCCCGCGAACGACTACGTCGCGCAGTTCGTGGCGGACGTGGACCGTACCAGGGTGCTGACGGCGGCCTCGGTCATGGAGAAACCGCTGGTCACGGTACTGTCAACGACGGGTCCGCGGACGGCGTTGCGCACGATGCGCGAGCATCAGACTTCGGCCGCGTTCGTGATCGGGCGCGACCGGAAGCTGGTCGGCCGGGTGCGCGCCACGGTCATCGCGGACGCGGTCCAGGACAACGTCCAGAAGCTCGACGGGCTGATCGACCCGGAGGATCCGGAGCCGGTGTCCCCCGGCACCCCGGTCGCGGAGCTGTTCGTCCGGTGCGCCGAGAGTGACCTGCCGGTGCCGGTCGCGGACGAGGACGGAACGCTGGTCGGCGTGATCCCGCGGGTGACGCTGCTGACGGCGCTCGGGGCGATCAACACGCACGTGGAGGAGGTCGTCGAGGAGCCGGAACTGGCGCTGACGAAGGAGGGCAGTGGCGTTGAGGACTGACGTGCGCGCGATCGAGCTGCCCCGGGCTCCGGTCGGCGAATGGTTCGAAAGCCTGGTGGGCTGGTGCACCGACAACCTGGGCTGGCTGTTCGACGGGATCGGTTCGGCGATCGATTCATCGGTCGTGGGGCTGACGGACACGCTGATGGTCCTGCCGCCGCTGGCGCTGACGCTGCTGCTGGCGCTGCTGGCGCTGCTCGTGAGCGGCTGGAGGCTCAGCGTGTTCACAGTCCTCGGCTTCGCGCTGATCGACAGCATGGAGCTGTGGGAGGCCTCGATGGACTCCCTGGCCCTGGTCATCGTGTCGGCGGTGGTGGCGTCGGCGCTGTCGGTGCCGATCGGCATCGCGGCGGCCCGCAATGACATGGTGAGCCGGGTCGTCCGGCCGGTCCTGGACTTCATGCAGACGATGCCGGCGTTCGTGTACCTGATCCCGGCGATCTTCTTCTTCAGCATCGGCGCCGTCCCCGGGGTGGTCGCCACGGTGATCTTCGCGATGCCGCCGGGGGTGCGGCTGACCGAACTCGGCATCCGCGGCGTCGACCCGGAGATGGTCGAGGCGGGCGAGGCGTTCGGGACGCCGCCGAACCGGATCCTGACCCGGATCCAGATTCCCCTCGCCCTGCCGTCGATCATGGCCGGCATCAACCAGCTGATCATGCTGTCGCTGTCGATGGTCGTCATCGCGGGCATGGTCGGCGCCGGCGGCCTCGGTGGCGAGGTGCTGGAGGGCATCAACCGGGTGGACGTCGCCAAGGGTTTCGAGGGCGGTATCGCGGTCGTCATCCTGGCGATCTACCTGGACCGCCTGACTGGGTCTCTGGGAGGCCGCAGCGGCCTCCTGCGGACACTGTTCGCACGGCCCGCCGTCGCCGCCCCCACGGGGGCCGTGTAGGCGTGCCCACCCGGCCGACGAATGTCCCGCTCCCCCCCATGTATGCAAGTCAACGAAAGGACGGGAATGCGCTTCAAGTTCAAGGGCCTGGCCGTTGCGGCCATGTCGCTGACGCTGGCGTTGACCGCCGCGGGATGCGGCGACTCCGACTCCGGCGGTTCCGGTGGCGGGGGCGAAACCGACAAGAACATCACGATCGGCATGGTCGCGGGCTGGGCCGAGGGTGAGGCCGCGACGCAGCTGTGGAAGCGGCTGCTGACCGACAAGGGGTACAACGTCGAGGTCAAGACCCTCGACACCGGCCCGCTGTACGCGGGCATGGCCAAGGGCGACGTGGACCTGTTCCTCGACGCCTGGCTGCCCGGCACCCACGAGGACTACTGGAAGCAGTACGGCGACAAGCTGGAGAAGGTCAGCGCCTGGTACGACTCGGCGCCGCTGACGATCGCGGTGCCGGAGTACTCGCCGCTGCAGTCGCTTGAGGACCTCAAGGGCAAGGGCGGCCAGTACGACGGCAAGATCATCGGCATCGAGAAGAGCTCCGGCCTGTACCGGGTGTCGCAGGAGGAGATGCTCCCCGCGTACGGCCTCAAGGACGAGTTCACGGTGACGACGTCCTCGACGGCGGCCATGCTCACCGAGCTGAAGAAGGCGATCGACGCCAAGGAGGACATCGTCGTCACGCTGTGGCGGCCTCACTGGGCGTACGCGAAGTACCCCATCCGCGACCTGAAGGACCCCAAGGGCGCGATGGGCAAGCCGGACGGCATCTACACCGTCGCCCGTGAGGGCTTCTCCGAGGACCAGCAGGACGTCACCGGCTGGCTGAAGAAGTTCCGGATGACCGACGAGCAGCTCGGGACGCTCGAGGACCTGATGGAGAACAAGTACAAGGGCAAGCCCGACCAGGCCGTGGACGAGTGGCTGAAGTCCAACGCCGAGTTCGCGCAGTCGATGACGGGCTGATTTCCTTCAGGGACGTTCGTTCCTAAGGCGACAGAGGGTCGTCCGGGTGCTCCCGGACGGCCCTCTGCCTTTGCGCCTCAGTGGGCCAGGCCGACGATGAACAGGACGACCGTCAGCCCGAGTCCGGTGGCGCACAGGGTCATCACGCGCGGGTGGACGCTGTGGGCCTCCGGCAGGATCTCGGCGGCGGCCAGGTAGAGCAGCACGCCCGCGAAGCCCCCGAGGTAGGGGCCGAGGACGGCGTCGGGCACCCGCACGACCGTGCCGAGCGCGGCCCCGGCGATCGGGGCGGTGGCGTTGGCGAACAGCAGCACGACGGCGGGCCGGCGGTCGGCGCGGTTCAGTGACGCGGCGGTGACGGTGTTGAACCCGTCCGCGAACTTGTGCACGATCACGGCCAAGGCCACGAAGATCCCCACCTCGGTCCCGGACTGGAAGCCGAGGCCGATGCTGACGCCGTCCATCAGGCTGTGCACGACGAGCGCGGACGCGGTGACCAGCCCCGCGGAGCCGCCGGCGTGCGCGTGGGCGTGCACGTGCGGGGCGTACTCGTGCTCGTGGGCCCGGTGGATCGCCAGGGCCTGCTCCACGACGTGCAGCAGCAGGAACCCGGCCGCGAAACCGATCATGGGGGCGGGGACGCCGAACGGGGAGTGCCGCGTCAGCTCCAGCGACTCGGGGATCAGGTCGAACGCGACGATCCCGAGCATCAGGCCGCCGGCCAGCCCGAGGACGAGGTGCCGGTTGTCGCGCACCCGCATCGCCGCCAGGCCCCCGGCGAGGGTCGTCAGGAACGCGAGGAGGGAGACGAGCACGACCATCCCTGGGTCTTACCAGGGTGACCCCGCCGCAACCCCGTCCCCGCGCCCTGACACGCCGCAGGCTCGCGCATCCGATGGCCGGGCCCTGCCGCACCTCGGTACCCGTGGCCGCTTCGGGTCATTCTGGTGGCGCTCCCGCTGCTCAGCTTCGGAACCGTGACGTGGGCCCTCTTCATCTACTTCGCGACGCGCCGCCGCAGCCTGGAAGGCGGGACGGACGGCGAGGTGGCGGGCGACGCGGACATCACGGTGGCGGGGCCCGAGGCGGCGGCCGGCGCGGTGCCGCCGCCCGAGCCGCCCCGCTGAGAACGCACAACGCGAAGAACCCCCGGCC
This sequence comes from Actinomadura sp. 6K520, assembly GCF_004349245.1. Classification (GTDB taxonomy): domain Bacteria; phylum Actinomycetota; class Actinomycetes; order Streptosporangiales; family Streptosporangiaceae; genus Spirillospora. The sequence continues at coordinate 15,485 of NZ_SMLC01000059.1, forward strand.
GTGGCCAGGGGTCCCTTGCGGGTGCGTGACCGCTAATCGGCGGCGACCGGCTCCTTCTCGGGGGCGGTGCCTTCGCCCTTGACGGAGCGGATCAGGAGCTGGGAGACGTCCACGACCTCCAGCGTCTCCTTGGCGTCGCCCGAGTTCTTCTTCTCGTTGATGGCGTCGCCCAGCATGACCAGGCAGAACGGGCACGCGGTGGAGACGGTGTCCGGGTCGGTCTCCAGCGCCTCGTCCACCCGCTCGGTGTTGATGCGCTTGCCGATGCGCTCCTCCATCCACATCCGCGCGCCGCCGGCGCCGCAGCAGAACCCGCGGTCCTTGTGGCGGTGCATCTCCTGCGTCTTGACGCCGGGGACGGTCGCCATGATGTCGCGCGGCTGCTTGTAGACCTTGTTGTGCCGGCCGAGGAAACAGGGGTCGTGGTAGGTGATGCTCTCCTCGATCGGGGTGACCGGGGTGAGCTTCCCGGTGTCCACCAGATGCGCGAGGAGCTGGGTGTGGTGGACGACCTCGTAGTTCCCGCCGATCTGCGGGTACTCGTTGGCGAGGGTGTTGAAGCAGTGCGGGCAGGTCGCGACGATCTTCTTGGCGCCCGCGTCGTTCAGCGTCTCGACGTTCTGCTGGCCGAGCATCTGGAACACGAACTCCATGCCGAGGCGGCGGGCCGGGTCACCGGTGCACGCCTCCATGGGGCCGAGGACGGCGAACTTGACGCCCGCGATGTGCAGCAGCTCCGCGACGGCCTTGGTGGTCTTCTTGGCGCGGTCCTCCAGGGCGCCGGCGCAGCCGACCCAGAACAGGTACTCGGTGTCCTCGGGGAGCTTGTCGTCGACGACCTCGACCTCGAAGTCCAGCTCCTCGATCCATTCGAGGCGCTTCATCTCGGACATGCCCCACGGGTTGCCCTTGTTCTCCAGGTTCTTCAGCATGACGCCGGCCTCGGACGGGAACGAGGACTCGATCATCACCTGGAAGCGGCGCATGTCGAGGATGTGGTCGATGTGCTCGATGTCGACCGGGCACTGCTCGACGCAGGCGCCGCAGTTGGTGCACGACCACAAGACGTCCGGGTGGATGACGCCGTCGTCGCCGACTAGCGCCTTGTCCACCTCCATGGCGAGCTTCTGCTCGTCGGTGAACTTCTGCTTCTCCTCTTCCGAGGCGACCATGTAGGGCGCCTTGGCGAGCGCGTGGTCGCGCAGTTCGAGGACGAGCATCTTCGGCGACAGCGGCTTGCCGGTGTTCCAGGCGGGGCACTGCGACTGGCAGCGACCGCACTCGGTGCAGGTCGCCATGTCGAGGAAGCCCTTCCAGGTGAAGTCCTCGATCTTGCCGCGGCCGAAGACGTCCTCGTCGGGGTCGGCCTCCTCGAAGTCGAGCGGCTTGCCGTCCGACATCATCGGCTGCGCGGCGCCGAGGCCGTCCGGGCGGCGCTTGAACATGACGTTCAGCGGGGCCAGGAAGATGTGCAGGTGCTTGGAGTGGACGACGAAGACGAGGAAGACGAGCGCGACGCCGATGTGCAGCAGCAGCCCGGCCGACTCCAGGACTTCGAGGGTGTCGTCGCTCATCCCGTCGAAGAGCCTGCCGGTCAGGTGGGAGAAGTAGGCGGCCCCGCCGTAGCCGAAGTTGTCGCGGGCGACCTCGACGCCGCGGAAGAAGAACATCGTCCAGATCACGTTGAAGATCATGAACAGCGTGATCCAGGCGCCGGACAGGTGCGAGCCCTTGAACCGGGACTGGCGGCCGATCCGCTTCGGCGAGTTCTTAACGCGGATGGCCGTGAAGGTGATCAGGCCGGCGAGGCAGGCGAGGGCGATGGTGTCCTGGACGAAGCCGATCGGCCCCCAGGTCTGCAGGCCGGGAATGTGCGCGTCAAGCCCGAACAGCAGCTGGACGGCCGCTTCCCCGTAGACGGTCGCCAGGAGGAAGAACGCCCACATGACGGCGAAGTGCGCGGCGCCGGCGAGGGTCCACTTCAGCAGCTTGCGCTGCCCGAAGACCTCGACGGCCTGGCCCTCGACCGCGCCCTTGGGGTCCCGCTTGACCTGCAGCGTCCGTTCGGGGTCGGGCTGGCCGCTCTTGGCGATGTTGTACAGGAACAGCACCCGCCGACCGGCGAGCGCCAGAGCGACCGCCGTTCCGGCGAGCCCAATGACCAACGTGATCCAGAACACTGTTCCGTCCTCCTGGGGTACGGGCGATGGCAGTCAGCGTAGGGCTCGCGACAGACTGCGCTTCATCCGGGGCCCGAATACTACTCGGTAGTAGTTTATGCGTCACATTCGCAGGTCAGCCCACAGTACGGCGACCCCCGGACCATTCGCGAACCGTCCCGCGTTGCGTCACGTCCCCCATACCTTAGGGATTCCGCATATCGATGGGCATCGGGCCGATGAGTACGGGGGCGGACCGCGAGTCCATATCGGCGGGCGGGACCGGCCCGCCGTCCGACACCGGACCGTACGACGGAGATGCCCACATGACCTCGAAGCCCGACCTCACGCCCGCCGCCCGCCGCATGGCCCGGCTGCTCGCGGGCGTCCGCGACGACCAGCTCACCGCGCCGACACCGTGCCCGGACATGCCGCTCGGCGCGCTCATCGACCACATCGGCGGCTTGAGCCTGGCGTTCACCTGGGCGGCCGCCAAGCGGTTCCCGGACGGGCCGTCGCGGCCGCCGTCCGCCGACGCGGCGAACCTCCCCCCGGACTGGCGCACCCGCTTCCCCGAGCGGCTCGAAGCGCTCGCCGCCGCGTGGCGCTCCCCCGAAGCCTGGGAGGGCATGACCGAGGCGGGCGGCGTGGACATGTCCGGCGAGGAGGCCGGCCACGTCGCGATCAACGAGCTGGTCGTGCACGGCTGGGACCTCGCCCGCGCCAGCGGCCAGCCCTACGACGCGGGGACGGACGAGATCGATACCTGCCTCGCCTTCGTCGCACCGGCCGTCGAGCAGAGCGGCGGCCAGGGCATCGAGGGCCTCTTCGGCCCACGCGTCGAGATCCCGGACGACGCCCCCGCCCTGGACCGCCTCATCGCCCTCACCGGCCGCGCCCCGTCCTGGGCCGGCTAAGGGGGCATGACCCGCGGGCGGTCCTGGAGCCGGCCGAGACCGGGACGCGGTCGACGAAGGTTTTGCCGGGGCCGCCTGGCTGCTGATCTCCCGTTTTGTGACGATTGTTGGAGAGGTTGCCTCGCCGGCCCCGGCCACGTTTCGAGGCATCGAGCGAATGACTCCGCCGTCGCACCGGGGACCTCCCCCCTCCCCCCTGGCGGCGCGTTCAGAGGGGGAAGACATGGCCGACACAAGAGACACAGCCGACACAGAAGACATGGCCGACACCGCCGCCATACCGCAATGGCACGTCGTCGGCGACTGGTTCGACGTCTGCAAATGCACCATCCCGTGCCCGTGCACCTACGCGCAGCCGCCCACCTTCGGGGACTGTGACGGTGTGCTGGCATGGCACGTCCGCGAAGGCCGGTACGGGGACGTCGCGCTCGACGGCCTCAACGTCGTGATGCTGGGCTCCTTCGTGGGGAACGCTTGGGGCGAGCACTCCGACGCCTACGCGGCCGTTTTCATGGACGAACGCGCCGACGACGCCCAGCGCGAAGCGCTCGGGAAGATCTTCGGCGGTGAGGCCGGGGGCTGGCCCGCGCAGTTCGTGGAGATGTTCGGCCCCGAGATGCGGGGACTCGAATACTCGCCCGTCACGATCTCGGTCGACGAGGACCTCGCCACCTGGCATGCGGAGGTGCCCGGCCGGGTCGAGGCGAGGGCCGAGGCCCTCACCGGTCCCACCGCACCCGAGGGAGCACGGGTGCAGACCATCAATCCACCCGGTTCCGAGACCGGCCCGGGACAGGTCGCCACCTGGGGCCGGGCACTCGCCGACCGGGCCGACGCCTACGGATTCGAGTGGGACTGGGCGGGCCGCTCCAGCAAGCACATACCGTTCGACTGGAGCGGGCCCGAGTGAGGGCGCCGGCGCGGGACGACCAACACGGCACCCGGCCCGCGCCCCGCGAACTCCTGTTCGTCGGGGTCCTCATCGTCATCTCCGTGCTCGCGTGGCTGGCCGTCCACCACCTGGCCACACCGGGCATGCGCGCCGGGATACTCACCGGTGCGGCCGGCCACGGCGACTCCGGGGACGGGATGCCAGGGATGCGCATGGACCATTCCATGAGCGCCGGGCTGTTCCTCGGCACCTGGTTCGTGATGATGGCGGCGATGATGCTCCCCGCGGTGACACCGGTGATCGTGCGGATCGACCGGCTCCTGCGCCGGCGAGGGAGGCCCAGAACGACGGCGTACCTGCTCACGGCCGGTTACCTGCTCGTGTGGGCGGCGGCGGGGGTGGCCGCGTACGGGCTCTACACCGCCTTCCAGTCGACGGTCGCGGTGGGCGACCCGGCGGCCGCCGTGCGCGCGGGCGCCGGGGTGCTGCTGCTCGCGGGCGCCTACCAGCTCACCCCCCTGAAGCGCGCGTGCCTGCGGCAGTGCCGTTCACCGCTCGCCGTCGTCGTCCGCCACGGGGAGCGGATCACGGCGAGCCCGCCGGGCGCGCTGCTCGTCGGCCTCCACCACGGGGCCTTCTGCCTGGGATGCTGCTGGGCGCTGATGGCCGTGCTGCTCGCCGCGGGGATGATGAGCCTCGTCTGGATGGGGATCATCGCCGCGGTGATCCTCGTGGAGAAGGTCTGGCGGTACGGGGAGGCGGCGAGCCGGCCGCTGGGCGCCACGATGATCGTCCTCGGCCTCGTCGTGCTCGCCGCCCCCGGCCTGGCGCCGGCCCTGACCTAGACCCGCTCGAATACCGCGGCCAGGCCCTGGCCGCCGCCGATGCACATCGTCTCGAGGCCGTAGCGGGCGTCGCGGCGGTGCATTTCGCGGGCGAGCGTGGCGAGGATGCGGGCGCCGGTGGCACCGACGGGGTGGCCGAGGGAGATGCCGGAGCCGTGGACGTTGACGCGGTCCCAGTCGGCGTCCTTGAGGTCCCACTCGCGGGTGACGGCGAGGACCTGCGCGGCGAACGCCTCGTTCAGGTCGATGAGGTCGATGTCGGCGAGCGCGAGCCCCGCCCGGTCCAGGGCCTTGGCGGTGGCCGGGACGGGGCCGATGCCCATCGTGCGGGGCGGCACGCCGGCGCGGGCCCAGGAGACGAGCCGCACCAGGGGGCGCAGGCCCAGTTCGGCGGCGCGTTCGGGGGTGGTGACGACGCAGGCGGCCGCCGCGTCGTTCTGGCCGCTCGCGTTGCCCGCGGTGACCGTTGCCTGGTCGTCGGACTTCCCGAGGACGGGACGGAGCTTGGCCAGCCCCTCGACCGTCGTGTCGGGGCGCGGGTGCTCGTCGGTGTCCACGACGGTGTCGCCCTTACGCGACCGGATGGTCACCGGGACGATCTCCTCGCCGAACACCCCCGACCGCTGCGCCGCGACGGCGCGCTGATGGGAGCGCACGGCCAGCTCGTCCTGCTCCGCGCGTCCGATGCCGTACTCGCGGCGCAGGTTCTCGGCGGTCTCCAGCATCCCGCCGGGCACCGGGTGACCGGCGCCGCCCGCGGTGACGCGGCCGCGGGCGAGCGCGTCGTGCAGTTCGAGGGACGGGCCGCGCACCCCCCAGCGCGCCTGCGTCGTGTAGAAGGGCGCGTTGCTCATGCTCTCCGCGCCGCCCGCGATGACGACGTCGCTCACGCCGAGCTGGACCTGCATGGCGGCGTCCAGGACAGCCTGCAGCCCGGACCCGCAGCGCCGGTCGAGCTGGGTGCCGCCGACCTCGATGGGCAGCCCGGCGTCGAGTGCGGCGACACGTCCGATCGCGGGGGCGTCGGCCGAGGGGTAGCAGTGGCCGAGGATCACCTCGTCGACCGCGTCGCCGGGCAGGCCCGCGCGTGCCACCAGCGCGCGGATGACCGTCGCGGCGAGCTCGACGGGCGGGACGGACTTCAGGACCCCGCCGAACCGGCCGATCGGGGTACGCAGCGGCTCGCAGACGACCGCTTCACGCATGGGTGCTCCTCAACTCGACGTCTGGCGCACTTGGCAAGGCTACGGGCAGATTATGTGGTTGGTCCGGATCGGTGGCGGGCGGGCTTCCGTCCAGCGGAGGATGCGGATGCGGCCCCCTTTCGTGAGGAGGGCCGCCGCCGGGGTAGCACCCGGCGGGGACGTCCCGGTCCCGGGACGCGGAGATCATCGGAGAGGGCGGACATGGCGACGAGGATGCTGAAGGTACTGATCGCGGCGCTGGCGTTCCTGACACCGGCGGCCCCGGCCGTCGCGCTGGCCGGGGTGGTGGGGGCCACCGCCGTGGTGACGGCCGGGTGCGGCGGCGCCGGGAACGGCGAGGACGGCGAGGACGGCGGAGACCAGGACGGCGACGGCGACCGGCAGGACGGCGAGAACGAAGACGGCGGGGACGACGACTGATCCGCACGGCGCACCGGCGCCGGCAGCGGGGGCCGGCAGCGGGGGCCGCGCCTACTATCGTGCCGGGGCGCGGCCCACCGGGGCGTCCCGCGGGACGGAGGAGGCGGCATGGCGGAACGCGCGGCGGACGGCGCGGGGCACTGGGCACGGGACGTGCGGACGATCCGGGTGATCGGCGCCGGGACGATGGGGCGCGGCATCGCGCAGCTCGCGGCGGCGGGCGGCGTGCCGGTGGAGATCGCCGACGTCCGCGCGGAGGCCGTGCGGGACGCGGTCGTCCACATCCGCGGGATGTACGACAAGCTCGTCGCGAAGGGCCGGATGACCGCGGACGACGCCGCGGCGGCGAAGGACCGGCTGCACCCGGTCGGCGAGCCGATGACACCGTTCCAGGAGTGCGACCTCGTCATCGAGGCCGTCCGGGAGGACATCGAGACCAAGCGGGAGCTGTTCTCGACCCTGGAGAAGGTCTGCCCGGAGCACACGATCCTTGCCACCAACACCAGTTCGCTGCCGGTGACGTCGATCGCGGCAGCGCTGAACGACCCGTCCCGTGTGGCTGGCCTCCACTTCTTCAACCCGGTGCCGCTGATGCGCCTTGTCGAGGTGATCCCGGGGGCGCGCACAGCCGAGTGGATTCCGGATGCGCTGGCCGACCTGGTGAGGCGTCTCGGTCACGAACCCGTGCTCGCGCCAGACGCGCCGGGGTTCCTCGTCAACCACGCTGGGCGCGGGCTGGTGACGGAGGCGTTGCAGATCCTCTCCGAGGGGGCCGCCGAGCCCGTGGACATCGACCGCATCGCGCGGGACGTCCTCGGCCTGAAGATGGGGCCGTGCGAGCTGCTCGACCTCACGGGGCTGGACGTGTCGCACCCGGTGATGGAGTCCATCTGGACGGGCTTCTACACAGAGCCGCGGTTCCGTCCGTCCAGGATCGGGCGGGCGCGCGTCGAGGCGGGCCTGCACGGACGCAAGACCGGCGAGGGTTTCTACAAGTACGTGGACGGGGCGAAGCAAGAGCCGGCCGAGGTCGCGGCCCCGGACGTGGAGGCTCGTCCCATCTGGGTGCACGGTGATGTCCGCGAGGAGCTCGGGGCGTTGCTGTCAACGTCCGGGGCCGAGGTCGAGTCGGGGGACGAGCCTTCCGGCCGGGCCGTCGTGCTCGTCGCGCCCTTGGGGAGGCCCGCCTTCGAGATCGCCCAGCGGGACCGGCTGCCCGTTGAGCGGACCCTGGGCGTCGATCCGCTCGGCGGGTTCTTCACCCGGCTCACCGTGACCGTCCACCCGAGCCTGGACGTGGCGGCGGGCCGCGCCGCCCTCGCCGCCCTGCTCAGGTCGGGCCGCGCGGTGAGCGTCGTCCGGGACGGGCCGGCACCGGTGGCGCAGCGGCTCCTCGCCTCGATCGTGAACGTGGGCTGCGGGATCGCCGAGCAGCGGCTCGCCCGCCCGCAGGACATCGACACCGCCGTCCGGCTCGGGCTGGGCTACCCGCGCGGTCCGCTGGAGTGGGGCGACCACGAAGGCGCCGACCGCGTGCTGGAGATCCTCTCGCTGCTGACCGAGTCCACCGGGGACCCGCGCTACCGTCCGAGCACCTGGCTGGTCGAACGGGCCCTGCTCGACCTCCCGCTGACCGCGACCGGCACCAGCCCCGCCGACCTCACGCCCTGACGGACACCCGGTCGGCCCCCATCCGGCGCACCGGACGAGGGCCTGCCGGGATGGAGCTCCGGGTCAGTGCGGCGGCGCGGCGGGCGGCTTCGGCCTGGTGTCGGTCCAGCCCGTGTCGCGGACGGCCATGTAGTCGATGACGAACCCGCTTGCACGGTCCTTGTAGGGGCCGCCGGGCTTCGTCAGCACGTACTGCGAGGCCAGCACCGCGCCCGTCTCCTTGTCGAAGACGAGCTCCTTGCGGGCCGTGTACGTGCCCCGCCGCTCCGGTGGCGTGCCGGACTCACCGGTGACCTCGACGGTCCTGCTCTCGGACGCCAGCGCGACGCCCTCGCGGCCGAGCGGATCGGTCACCGCACCGATCGCCGTCACGCCGGGCAGCGCGGTCGCCGCCCGGATCAGCCCGGCCCGCACGTCCGGCGGAACCGGCGAGTTCGCGATGAGCCCGCCGACCGCGCCGAGCTTCGCGAAGGAGTCGAGTTCGAGCTCGGGGAGCGGCCCGCGCCTGCGCTCGATCTCCTTGAGCTTCTCCGGCGACGGCGCTCCCACGGCGCGCCACCGCATGGCCTCGTCGGTCAGGAACCGCTCGGTGAGCTTCTTCGGGTCCGTCGGCAGGTTCCGCAGCTCCTCGGTGGTCATCCGGCCGTACCACCGGCCACCGCCCGAAGCGTCGGATCGGTCGACCTCCCACGCCGCCTTCTCCGCGGTGTTCAGCGTGAGCCACTTGTCGCCCGACCACACCCTGATCTTCGTCGGGGATCCGGCCTGCCGCCACGCCGCCGCGTCCCGCGGCGTCTGCGGCCGGGCCGGGAGCATGCGCCAGGCGCCGCCCGAGGCCGAGCCGGGCTCGGCACCCGCCCACCGGAAGGACTCCGTGTACGCGCCGACCATCACGTACGAGGTCGTCCCGGCCCGCACGACGTACGACTGGCCGGCGACATCGTCGGAGAACCAGTACTTGCCGATCTCCTGCTTCGCCGCGTTCTCCGCCGCGACCAGGACGGCCTCCTTGCCGAGGCTGACCTCGCCCCGCGGACCACCCCCCGGGGCACCGCCGCCGGGCGACCCCGGCCCGACGGCCGAGACCGCGATCGCCGCCGCGGCGCCCGCCGAGACGATGCCCGTCCCGACGACCGCCCAGCGGACCGGACGGCGCCCCCGCGCCCGTCCGGTGGCGGGCGGGGCCTCCCGACCGGCCAGGAACGCCCTTCCCAGGTCGCGTTCGCGGCGGGCGCGGGCGGCGGCCGGGTCCGCCGGGGGATCGAGCTGCTCGGGACGTGCCGCGGACAGCGCCTTCATCACGTCGTGCTTCATCGGACCGCTTTCCTCTTCGGGGTGATCATGGAGGGGCCGCGCGCCGGCGCGGGGCCGGGCGCCCGCGCCTCGGCGGCGAGCGCGCGTTCCAGGCGGCGCCGGGCGCGGTGCAGCCGCACGTAGAACGTGGCCTTCGAGCAGCCGACGACCTTCGCCGCCTCGTCCGGCGACAGCTCGTGCCAGGCGACCAGCGTCAGCAGTTCGCGGTCGGCGCCGGGCAGGGCCGCCAGCGCGCGCAGCATCCCGGCGCGCTCGGCCACCGCCTCCGCGACATCGCCGGCGGGCGGCTGCCCGGCCGCCCAGGCCCGCAGCTCGCGGGCCAGCGCGTCCTGCCGCCCGCGCGCCCGGTAGGACTCGCGCAGCAGGTTGCGGGCGATGCCGAACAGCCAGGGCAGCGGCTCGTCCGGCAGGTCGCGGATGCGCCGCCAGGCGACGCAGAACGCCTCACTCGTGATCTCTTCGGCGGCCTGCACGCCGACCCGGCTCACGACATAGGCGTGGACGCGCGGATGGTGCGCGTCGTACAGCGCCGTGAACCGGGCGGCGTCTTCGGGATCCGGCAAGGTCTGGGCCCTTCGTGCGGGGGTGTCGTCACCCAGGTAGTGATCCGGGCCCGCCGCTTCTTACCGGGGCCCCCGAAGAACCTCGGTGAACGACCGAGGGCCGGCGTTCGTCCAGCTTCACACGCGAACGCCGTGAATCAGCGGATGGTGTAGGCGCGGATGATCCGCTGGTCGACGGTGCCGCCGTCCGCGTCGGACGCCTGGGCGCGGATCGACACCGACCGGCCCTCGGCGGCCGGCGGGAGCGGCGCGCTGAAACGGCCGTCGCCCAGCGGCTTCACCACGGCGGCCTGCCAGGTCCGGCCGTCGTCCAGGGACGTCCAGAAGCGCAGGCCAGTGATCCTGCCGGTGCCGGTGCCGGCGACGCGGGCGACCGTCAGGACGGCCGGCTCGCCCGTCGGGTGGTTGCGCAGGTCGAGGCCGAGGTCGTAGTCGACGGTCAGCAGCGGGACGCGGACGCTCCCCGTCCCGCGCGGCGCGGGCGAGCGGAACGTCCACGAGGTGGAGGTGCGGGTCGACACCGGCAGGATCGCCGACGCGTCGTTCTCGTACGTCAGCCGGAAGTCCGCGCGGCCGGACGGGAGGGTGAAGTCGCCGACCGGTCCCTCCTTCTCCCCGATCTTCTCGGCACCGGCGAACAGCGCGAGCTTCCCGTTGATCCCTTCCACACCGCAGTCGAACCCGTCCGGGCGGGTCTGCAGATCCACCAGGTGGACGTGCAGGTTGCCGCGCGTGCGGGTCGTCGGGGCGGGCGTGCAGGCGCTCGGCGACAGGCCGGTGCCGGAGTACGGGCCGGGACGCAGCGGCTGGCGCCCCCACGTGTGCTCGACACGCTGCCCCGGCCGGTACTCGCGGAACGTGCTCTGGTCGACCCACCCGTCAGGGACGCTCTTGGGGGCTCCCCACTCCATCCAGCCGACGCCTCCGCCGGTCGACACGTGGTCCGTACGGGTCGTCCCGGCGCGGGTCGCGTACGCGGGCTCGTCGAACAGCAGCAGGCCCTCGGAGGTGAGCCCGTAGCGCTTGTCGTCGATGAGTTCGTCGTCGTTCCCGCCGAACGCGGCGAACCGCTGGTCGACGCGCGCCATCGTCGCCTTCTCGGCGGCCGTGACGACGTGCGACGGGTCCGCGGGGATCTCGTCGCCGAGGGGACGCAGCACGTCGTAGAACCCCTCGGGTCCTCTGAGCCGGTGTGCCGTGTAGGCGCGGAACCCGCCGGTCTTGGGGGTGCCCATCGGCTGGAGCATCATGGGCGAGGTCTCGGCGTCGCCGGAGGTGACGAGCATCGACCACGTGCCCTGCCGCGTGGAGCGCAGGACGGCCGCGTAGTTCGAGAGCGCCCTGGTCTGGACGCCCTCGACCTTCAGCGTGGCCGGACGGGCCTTCGCGCCGTCGAGCGTGACGGTCGTGTCACGGTCGACGAGCACCTCGGGGGTTCCGGCGAGGGCGTACCGCCAGTCGGTCTCGCCGGTTCCGCCGTACTGGACGGATCCGACGACGGCGTACGGGCCCGCCGGGACGCGGATCTCGGTCGTGCCGTCCGCGACCTCGACCATCGAGTAGTGCTCGACGGTGTCGTGCAGGTTGTGCACGATCGCGTAGGCGTAGGTGTCCGCGGCGTCCGTTCCGGGCAGCGGGGTCGTCTTGACGGTGAGCGTGTGCGTCGGGGGTTCGACGTAGAAGGTGACCGGGGTGACGAGGCTCGCGCCGCCGCCCTTCGCGGTCACGACGGCCGTGTACAGGCCGGGACGCGAGGCGAGCTTCGAGGCGTCGATCTTCAGTTCGGCGGACGCGCCGCCGCCCGCCGGGACCTCGACGCGGGCGGGGACGCTCGCCGCGCCGCCCGCCGTGCGGCCCTGCCGGTCGACCACCTGGACGCTCAGCCCCAGGGTGGCGGGCCGCGAGGTGCTGGACGTCCAGGCGAGTTTCGCCGACAGTACGCCGTGGTCCGGGTACCGCGCGGTTCCGAGGTCCAGCACGCTCCGCGCGGACAGGACGGGTGCGGTCACGGCGTCGCCCACGTCGAGCCGTCCGGCGCCGCGCTCGTAGGCGTCGCCGCCGGTGGCGGGGTCGACGGTGCCGACGAGGGCGGCCTTGAGCCGTTCGGGCTTCCAGCCGGGGTGCTCGGCGGCGAGCAGCGCCGCCGCGCCCGCGACGTGCGGGGTCGCCATCGACGTGCCGGACATCCGCGTGTAGTTGGCGTCGACCGGCGTGCCGAGCCCGGTGCCCGCGGCGCGCGCGGCGACGATCTCGACGCCGGGCGCGACGATCTCCGGTTTGGCGGCGCGGCCGACCGGGCCGCGGCTGGAGAACTCCGCGAGCGCGTCGCGGGCGTCGACCGCGCCGACCGTGAGCGCGGCCTCGGCCGTGCCCGGCGAGCCGACCGACTGGATCACGCCGTCGTTGCCGGCGGCCACGACGAACAGCGTGCCGTGCTCGGCGGTGAGGGTGTTCAGCGCCACGGACAGCGGGTCGGTGCCGTCGGTGGGGTAACCGCCGAGACTCATGTTGACGACGTCGGCGCGGGACGCGGCCCATTCCATGCCGGCGATCACGCCGGAGTCGGTGCCGTAGCCCTCGTCGTCGAGGACCTTGCCGCTCAGCAGTTCCGCGTCCGGTGCGACGCCCCTGCGCTCCCCGGCCGCGGCGGCGCCGGTCCCGGCGATCGTCGCGGCGACGTGCGTGCCGTGGCCGACACGGTCCTCGGTGCCGGGCGACTCGGAGAAGTTCCGCTCCTCGGCGATCCGGCCCTTGAGGTCGGGGTGGCGGGTGTCGACGCCGGTGTCGAGGACGGCGACCTTCGTCCCCTTCCCGGTGTACCCGGCCTTCCACGCCGCCGGGGCGCCGATCTGGCGGAGGTTCCGGTCGAGCCGGGACCCGGCGGGAGCGGTGGGTGCGCCGGGGGCGGTGGGTGCGAAGCTCGCCTTGACCCTGCCGTCCAGCCAGATGCGCGGGATGCCGCCGGTGGCCCGGAGGGACGGGCCGCTCATCCCGGCGAGCGCGTCGCCGAGACCGCGGGCCTCGTCCCTGGGCTGCCGGACGGCGACGGCGCCGATGCTCGGCAGGTCCCGCGTCCTGTCGAGGCCCCCGCCGAGCGGCGCCGGGGAGCGGGCGCCCTGCTCCCGCTGGACGATCAGCGGCAGGCTCTCGCTGCGGGCGTCGTCGTAGCCCTGTGCGATCAAGGCGGTGACGTCGAACAGCTCGTGGTCGACGACCTTGCCGACCAGCGGCGCCACGTCGAGCGGGGTGACCACGACGTGGCCGTCCGGGCGGATCTCCTTGCGGAAGGCGCGCTTCTCGCGGCCGGGCGCGGGGGTCACCGAGACCATCGGCGCCCTGCCCTTGACCGTCCTGACCTCGACCACGTCGCCGGTCAGCAGGGTGACCTTCCAAGCCTTGCCCGAGGGCAGGCCGCCCGTCGGGGGCGGGGGCGGGGGCGGTCCGGCCTGGGCCGGCGCGGGCATCGCGGTGAGCGCGCCCGCCGCCAGCAGGATGCCGAGCAGGGCCCGGCACCGGTTTCGGGGGGTCATCGAGTTCCTCTCGTCACGGGGGATCACCCGAGGCGGGTGATCGACCTCATGGCGGGAGTGTCGATAGATCCCGTTTTCTTGCAGCCAGCCGGGAACCGGAATAGGTGGCTCAATCGTCCTGTTGTAGAGGACGTCAGCAAAGTTGAGTCCGCTCGACTCAAGTCATTTGACAACGAGGCACGGGCCGGGCAACCTTGCGGACAGCAACGAACCGGCCGCACCCCGGGGGCGACCGGGGGGCGTTCACAACCGGAAACGCGCTGAACACCGGAAACGACGGAGGACGAGAACATGGCACGTGCGGTCGGCATCGACCTCGGGACGACCAACTCGGTCGTCGCGATTCTGGAGGGCGGCGAGCCCACCGTCATCGCGAACGCGGAGGGGTCGCGGACCACGCCGTCCGTCGTCGCCTTCGCCAAGAACGGCGAAGTCCTGGTAGGCGAGGTCGCCAAGCGCCAGGCGGTGACCAACGTCGACCGGACGATCCGTTCGGTCAAGCGCGAGATGGGCACCGACTGGAAGACCACGATCGACGGCAAGGACTTCAACCCGCAGCAGATGAGCGCTTTCGTGCTGCAGAAGCTCAAGCGCGACGCTGAGGCGTACCTGGGCGAGACCGTCACCGACGCGGTCATCACCGTGCCCGCCTACTTCTCCGACCACCAGCGCCAGGCCACCAAGGAGGCCGGCCAGATCGCGGGGCTGAACGTCCTGCGCATCATCAACGAGCCGACCTCGGCTGCGCTGGCCTACCACCTGGAGAAGGAGAACGAGGCCACGATCCTTGTCTTCGACCTGGGCGGCGGCACGTTCGACGTGTCCCTGTTGGAGGTCGGCGACGGCGTGGTCGAGGTGAAGGCCACCAGCGGCGACAACCACCTGGGCGGCGACGACTGGGACGACAAGATCGTCCAGTGGCTGGTCGAGAAGTTCAAGAACGCCAACGGCGTCGACCTGGGCAAGGACAAGATGGCCCTCCAGCGGCTTCGCGAGGCCGCGGAGAAGGCGAAGATCGAGCTGTCCAGCTCGACCGAGACGCAGATCAACCTGCCCTACATCACCGCGTCGAGCGAGGGCCCGCTGCACCTGGACGAGAAGCTCAGCCGGGGCGAGTTCCAGCGGATGACCTCCGACCTGCTCGACCGGACCAAGGCGCCGTTCAACTCGGTGCTCAAGGACGCCGGCATCTCGGTGAACGAGATCAACCAGGTCGTCCTGGTCGGTGGCTCGACCCGGATGCCCGCGGTGTCCGACCTGGTCAAGGAGATGACCGGCAAGGAGCCCAACAAGGGCGTCAACCCGGACGAGGTCGTCGCGATCGGCGCCAGCCTCCAGGCCGGCGTGCTCAAGGGCGAGGTCAAGGACGTCCTGCTGCTGGACGTGACCCCGCTGAGCCTGGGCATCGAGACCAAGGGCGGCATCTTCACCAAGATCATCGAGCGGAACACCACGATCCCGACCAAGCGGTCGGAGACGTTCACCACCGCCGACGACAACCAGCCGTCCGTGGAGATCCAGGTCTACCAGGGCGAGCGCGAGATCGCGGCGTACAACAAGAAGCTCGGCACCTTCCAGCTCACCGGTCTGCCGCCGGCGCCGCGCGGCGTCCCGCAGATCGAGGTCACCTTCGACATCGACGCGAACGGCATCGTGAACGTCAGCGCGAAGGACCAGGGCACCGGCAAGGAGCAGTCGATGGTCATCACGGGCGGCAGCGCGCTGCCCAAGGACGACATCGACCGCATGATGCGCGACGCCGAGCAGTACGCCGAGGAGGACCGCAAGCGCAAGGAGGAGGCCGAGGTCCGCAACCAGGCCGACACCCTCGCGTACTCGACCGAGAAGTTCCTGCGGGAGAACGACGAGAAGGTCCCCGCGGAGCTGAAGACCGAGGTCAACGACGCGGTCGCCGAGGTGAAGAAGGCCCTGGAGGGCACCGACGTCGACGCCATCAAGACCAGCGCCGAGAAGCTCGCGCAGGTCAGCCAGAAGATGGGCGCCGCGATGTACGCGCAGAACCCCGAGGGCGCGCAGGCGGGCGGCGACGCCGGCCCGACGGCCGACGCCCAGGGCGGCGACCAGCAGGACGACGAGGTCGTCGACGCCGAGATCGTGGACGACGAGAAGCCGAAGGGTGATGCATCGTGACGTCCTCCCCTGACGAGGGCGAGGAGAAGGAGGGCCCGGTGATCCGCGACAAGCGGCGCATCGATCCCGAAACGGGGGAGGTCCGGGTGCAGGCGGCGGAGGAGTCGCCCGCCCCGGAGACCCCGGTGGACGAGGGCGCCGAGGGCGCCGAGGCCGCCGACGAGGAGGAGGTCACCGCGCTGAAGGGCCAGGTGGCGGAGAGAATCGCCGACCTCCAGAGACTGAAGGCCGAATACGACAACTACCGCAAGCGCGTCGAGCGCGACCGGGTCGCGGTCCGGGAGCAGGCCCTCGGGCAGGTGCTGTCCGAGCTGCTCCCGGTGCTGGACGACATCGGCCGTGCCCGCGAGCACGAAGAGCTCCAAGGCGGGTTCAAGTCCGTCGCCGAGAGCCTGGAGGCCATCACGGGCAAGCTCGGCCTGGAGCAGTACGGCGAGAAGGGCGAGCCCTTCGACCCGACCGTGCACGAGGCGCTCATGCACTCGCTGTCACCCGACGTGACCGAGACGAGTGTCATGGACGTCCTCCAGCCGGGTTACCGCATCGGCGAGCGGGTCCTGCGGCCCGCGCGCGTGGCGGTGGCCGATCCCGACCCGGACGCCGGCGGCGAGAGCGGCGGCGACGCGGGCGGCGACGGCGAGTGATCCCCGGCCCCGCGCCGAGGGATCTGGGGGTACGCCCCCCGGAAGGACCCGGTGCCCCGTCCCGGCCGGCACGGCCGGGACGGGACCACCGGGGCACGTGAAGACATGTGGCAAGTGGCGATAGCAGAAGGCGGGGCGCCGTGAGCACCAAGGACTACCTGGAGAAGGACTACTACAAGGTCCTGGGTGTCGCGAAGACGGCCTCGCAGGAGGAGATCAAGAAGTCGTACCGGAAGCTGGCGCGCAAGTACCACCCGGACGCGAACAAGGGCGACGCCGAGGCCGAGGACCGCTTCAAGGAGGTCTCCGAGGCGTACGACGTCCTCTCGGACGAGAAGCGCCGCAAGGAGTACGACGCGGTGCGGTCCATGCCGGGCGGCTTCCGCGGCCAGCAGGGCGGCGGCGGCTTCCCGTTCGACCTCGGCGACCTGTTCGGCCAGACCGGGGGCGGACCCCAGACCGGCGGCACCGGGGAGCGCATCGGCGACCTGTTCGGCGGGCTGTTCGGCCGCGGCGGCGGGCGCACCACCACCGGGACGACGCGGCGCGCCCGGCGCGGCGCGGACGTCGAGACCGAGGTGACGCTGTCGTTCGGCCGCTCGATGAACGGCGTGACCGTGCCGATCAAGCTGACCAGCGAGGCCGCCTGCAACGCGTGCCGCGGGACCGGCGCCAAGGCCGGCACCGTGCCGCGGGTCTGCCCGAACTGCGAGGGCACCGGCCACGAGACCCGCAACCTGGGCAACTTCGGCTTCCAGGAGCCGTGCAAGGACTGCCACGGGCGGGGCCTCGTCGTCGACGACCCGTGCCCGATCTGCCACGGCAGCGGCCGCGCCACGGGCACCCGCACGATCCAGGCGCGGATCCCGGCGGGCGTCGCCGACGGCCAGAAGATCCGGCTGAAGGGCAAGGGCGCGCCGGGCGAGAACGGCGGCCCGCAAGGCGACCTGTACGTCAACATCAAGGTGCTCCCGCACAAGGTGTTCGGCCGCAGCGGCGACAACCTCACGCTGAGCGTCCCGGTGACGTTCCCGGAGGCGGCGCTGGGCGCGGAGATCCGGGTGCCGACGTTCCAGGGCCAGCCGGTGACGCTGCGCCTGCCGGAGGGCACCCCGAACGGCCGCACGTTCCGCGTGAAGGGCCGCGGCGCCCCCCGGCGCGACGGCACCAAGGGCGACCTGCTCGTCACCGTCGACGTCCAGGTCCCGCAGAAGCTCGACGACCAGACGCGGGAGGCGCTCGCACGGCTGCGCGAGACGAGCTCCGGCGACGACCTCCGCGCGGATCTCCTCCAGCAGGCCAAGCAGGAGTGACGACATGAGCGGGCGCGTTGTCTCCCGGGTGCGGGTGAACGGAGTGGGCCATGAATTCTGATCCGTTCGGTGACGACACTCCGGTCTACGTGATCTCGGTGGCGGCGCAGCTGTCCGGGCTGCATCCGCAGACGCTGCGGACCTACGACCGGATGGGCCTCGTGTCCCCGGGCCGGACGGCGGGCCGGGGCCGCCGCTACTCGATGCGCGACATCGTGATGCTCCGCGAGATCCAGCGGCTCTCGCAGGAGGAGGGCATCAACCTGTCCGGTATCAAGCACATCCTGGAGCTGCAGCGCGACAACGCGCGGCTCCGGGAGGAGCTCGCGAAGGCGCACGCGGCGCTGGAGGAGCTCGCCATGGAACTCGAATCGACCCGTTCCGTCGCGGCCCGGCTGGCGCAGCAGCGCCGGCGGCAGGGGGAACGGGGCGGCACGCCCGGGTCCGACCTGGTGCCCATCAGGCAGACGAGCGTCGTGGTCTGGCACGAACGCGACCGGGACCAAGGCTGAAAATCACGGCGTCTCACTTCACGGGGGCTGGGGACACATGGACTACAAACTGACGCAGAAGAGCCAGGAAGCGGTGTCGGTCGCGGTCCGGCGGGCCGCGGCGGAGGGACACCCCGAGGTGGAGCCGCAGCACCTGCTGGTGGCGCTGATCGGGCTGACGGACGGGACGGCCGTCCCGCTGCTGGAGGCCGTCGGCGCGGACTGGCAGGCCATCAGGCGGCAGGCCGAGGAGCAGCTCGCGGCCAAGCCGAAGGCGCAGGGCTCGACGGTCGCGACGCCGCGCCTGTCGGGGCAGCTCCAGCGGTCGGTCAACACCGCGGGGCACCGCGCGGAGCAGCTTGAGGACGACTACGTCTCGACCGAGCACCTGCTGGTCGGGCTGGCGGCCGACGGCGGCCCGGTCGCGGGCCTGCTGAAGGAGTTCGGCGCGACGCCGCAGGCGCTGCTGGACGCGTTCGAGAAGGTGCGCGGGCACGCCCGCGTCACCAGCGAGAACCCCGAGGGCACCTACCAGTCGCTGGAGAAGTACGGCGTCGACCTGACGGCCGCGGCCCGCGACGGCCGGCTCGACCCGGTGATCGGGCGCGACTCGGAGATCCGCCGGGTCGTGCAGGTGCTGTCGCGGCGGACGAAGAACAACCCGGTGCTCATCGGTGAGCCCGGCGTCGGCAAGACCGCCGTGGTGGAGGGCCTGGCGCAGCGCATCGTCGCGGGGGACGTCCCCGAGTCGCTGCGCGGCAAGCGCCTCGTGTCGCTCGACCTCGGCGCGATGGTCGCGGGCGCGAAGTACCGCGGCGAGTTCGAGGAGCGGCTGAAGGCCGTCCTGACCGAGATCAAGGAGAGCGAGGGGCAGGTCGTCACGTTCATCGACGAGCTGCACACCGTTGTCGGGGCGGGCGCGGCCGAGGGCGCGATGGACGCCGGCAACATGCTCAAGCCGATGCTGGCCCGCGGCGAGCTGCGGATGATCGGCGCGACGACGCTGGACGAGTACCGCGAGCGGATCGAGAAGGACGCGGCGCTGGAGCGCCGGTTCCAGCAGGTCTTCGTCGGCGAGCCGTCCGTGGCGGACACGATCGCGATCCTGCGCGGGCTGAAGGGCCGCTACGAGGCGCACCACAAGGTGCAGATCAACGACTCGGCGATGGTGGCGGCGGCGACGCTGTCCGACCGCTACATCACGTCCCGGTACCTGCCGGACAAGGCGATCGACCTGGTGGACGAGGCCGCGTCCCGGCTGCGCATGGAGATCGACTCCCGGCCCGTCGAGATCGACGAGCTGCAGCGCACCGTCGACCGCCTCAAGATGGAGGAGATGAACCTCTCCAAGGAGACCGACGAGGCGTCGCGGCAGCGGCTCGACCGGCTCCGCGCCGACCTGGCCGACAAGCAGGAGCACCTGACCGGGCTCGTCGCGCGCTGGGACAAGGAGAAGGCGAGCCTGAACCGCGTCGGCGAGATCAAGGAGCGGATCGACCAGCTGCGCGGCGAGGCGGAGCGCGCCCAGCGCGACGGCGACCTGGAGACGTCCGCGCGGCTCACCTACGGCGAGATCCCGGCGCTGGAGAAGCAGCTGGAGGAGGCGTCGGAGGCCGCCGAGAACCGCGACGCGATGGTCAAGGAGGAGGTCGGCCCCGACGACGTCGCCGACGTGGTCGCGCTGTGGACGGGCATACCGGCCGGTCGGCTGCTCGAAGGCGAGACGGCGAAGCTGCTGCGGATGGAGGAGGATCTCGGCAGGCGCCTGATCGGGCAGTCCGCCGCCGTCCGCACGGTGTCGGACGCGGTCCGCCGCGCCCGCGCGGGCATCTCCGACCCCGACCGCCCGACGGGCTCGTTCCTGTTCCTCGGCCCGACCGGCGTCGGCAAGACGGAGCTGGCGAAGGCGCTCGCGGAGTTCCTGTTCGACGACGAGCGGGCGATGACCCGCATCGACATGAGCGAGTACTCCGAGAAGCACAGCGTGGCGCGGCTGGTCGGCGCCCCGCCCGGCTACGTCGGCTACGAGGAGGGCGGGCAGCTCACCGAGGCCGTCCGGCGCCGCCCGTACTCGGCGGTCCTGCTGGACGAGGTGGAGAAGGCGCACCCCGAGGTCTTCGACATCCTCCTTCAGGTCCTCGACGACGGCCGCCTCACCGACGGCCAGGGCCGCACGGTCGACTTCCGCAACACGATCCTGATCCTCACGTCCAACATCGGTTCGCAGTTCCTGGTCGACCCGACGCTGGAGAACGGCGCGAAGCGCGAGGCGGTCTGGAACGCGGTGCGGAGCTCGTTCAAGCCGGAGTTCCTCAACCGCCTGGACGACGTGATCCTGTTCGACGCGCTGTCCACCGCCGAGCTGACGAAGATCGTGGACCTGCAGGTCGACCAGCTGGCCGGGCGCCTCGCGGAGCGACAGCTCACGCTCAAGGTGACCGACGCGGCCCGCGAGTGGCTGGCGCTGACCGGCTACGACCCGCTGTACGGGGCACGTCCGCTGCGCCGCCTCGTCCAGACGGCCATCGGCGACCAGCTCGCCCGCGAGCTCCTCTCCGGCGAGGTCCGCGACGGCGACGAGGTGGTCGTCGACCTGGACGAGCCCGCCGACAAACTGACCGTCCAACCCGCCCGCGGCCTGACCCTCACCAAGTAGCCGCCACCGGCCGCCCGGCCCGCCCGGGCGGCCCCGCAGCTCCTGTCGGCTCGGCATGAGATGATCGAACAGAGATTCGAGTCGGCGCCGGAGTGTGGAGATGTCAAGGTCACCCTCGTACTCTGACGGCATGGACACTGTCAGCCCTGAGGAGAGAGCCGCCCTGGTGGCGCTGCTCCAGGTCCGTCCCCGGGGCATGGGCTGGGGTGAGATCACAGGCGAGGTGGTCGAGGCGGGCAGCGCCCTCGACGTCTGGCACCGGCTCGTGCCCCCCGCCCTGGTCCACCCACCGGGAGAGGTCGATCCCCTGGAGGCGGCCTCCCGTGACATCCAGAGCTGGACGGACCAGGGGCACACGGTGCTCACCATTCTCGATGGCCACTATCCGGAGCGGCTGCGAGCGGTGCACCAGGCTCCACCGATCCTCTTCGCACGCGGATCACTCGTGCCCGGCGACAGGGCCGTATCAGTCGTCGGATCCCGCGCCGCGTCAGATCGCGGGCTGGACATCGCCACGAGTGTCGCCCGTGAGCTGGTCTCCCGGAATATCACTGTCGTAGCGGGGCTTGCGGTGGGCATCGACACCGCCGCCCACCGGGCAGCCCTGGACGCGGGCGGACGTACGGTGGCCTTCATAGCAACGGGCATCAACAAGGTCTACCCGGCCGCCAACCGCGACCTGCATCAGGAGATCTCCACGCACGGCCTCCTGTTCTCGCAGTTCTGGCCCGACGCACCTCCGCAGAAGCGTAATTTCCTGATGCGGAATGCCACCATGTCCGGCTACGGAATGGCGACGGTCGTCGTGGAGGCAGGGGAGCACAGCGGTGCCCGCGCCCAGGCCCGCATGGCGGTCGAACACGGCCGCCCGGTCATTCTGACGGATCTGGTGGTCGGGAAGAACGCCTGGGCTCAGGCTCTCGTCAACCGACCCGGCGTCCATGTGGCGAGTAGCCTCCAGCAGGTACTCGCAGTCGTCGGTGGCCTGCTGAGCGAGGAGTCCATCATAGACGCCGATCTGCGTCGGCTGGTCTCGACGTGAGAATGATGGAGCCCGACTTGGAGAAGCGCTTGAGCGCGGCTCTGGTCGCCTCCGCCGGAGGATTTCTCCGCAACCCGATACGACGAGACCACGTGACATGCGCGGTGTGCACAACTCCGATTGAGGAGCGGTACTCGCTCTGCTTCCCCTGCAAGCAGCATCGCCTGCACATCGGAACCGCTGACATCGTCGCGCCCGTCACTTATGCGGTCGCGTTACAGCAGTCGGGTTACATCATGCGCGGCTACAAAGCCAGACCTCGCGTCGATGCGCACTATCGCCTGGTAGGCATGCTCACGGTCCTGGCTTTATCGAAGCACGGTGCCTGCGCAGGAATGATTGCCGGCTGCCCGGTCACCCACTGGGCATCCATACCATCGCTGCCAGCACGGCCAGGAGAGCATCCCTTCCACCGCATTGTCAGCGGGTCGGCCCCGGGGGTCGAGGTGAAGCTCAGCGCTGCGGTGAGGCCCTCGGACGCGCGTGCGGTCAGTGCGAACCATTTCACCGCGGGGGTGACATTGCCTCCGAGGTCGCACGTACTGCTCTTGGACGATACCTGGGCCAGAGGGGGGCACGCCCAGTCGGCGGCCTTGTCGTTGCGACGTGCGGGCGCCGAAAGGGTGTCGACTCTGGTGGCAGCCCGCTGGATCAAAAGGAACTACGCGGACAACGCCCGATTTCTGGACGGGCTCCCGGACTACGACCCGGACGTCTGCCCATGGACCGGCGGCACCTGCCCGACCTGACGGCGACTGGAGCACCCGCACTCCACCCGCGAATCCGCACCCCCGCAGGAACAAACCTCCTACCGTCATGCCGGACAAACCTGTGCCCGCCGTCCCCTGGTGGGGGGCGGCGGGCGTTGGCCGTGTCAGACCTCCAGGTTCTCCTCGATGTCGCGGAGGCGGTGGCGGGCCAGGGCGAGGTTGGCGCGGGCGCGGTCGAGCGCCATGTAGAGGAACAGGCCCTTGCCCTTGCGTCCGGTCACCGGGCGGATGATGTGGTACTGGCTGGAGATGCTGATGAGGATGTCCTCGATCTCCTCCTTGATGGCGAGCTGCTCCATGGTGCGGAGCTTCGCCCGGACGACCTCGGTGTTCCCGGCCGCCGCGACCTGCAGGTCGAGGGCCTTGGAGCTGCCGAGCTGGCCGAGGGCCATCCCGCTGTTGTAGTCGACGACGGCCACGCCGATCGCCCCGTCGATGGACATCATGTCCTTCAGCGCGAGATCCAGGTTGGACATGCGTGCTCCCCTTCCGTGGTTGTCATGTGCGGTGGTTCGTGGTGCGCGGTCCTGCGAGGTGCGCGGCGATGGCGCGGGCGGTGGGCCGGGACTCCAGGTGGAGCCGCCCGACGTTCACGGCCGGGCCGGCGAGGACGGTGAGGGACGCGGTCGGCCCCGCGGCGTAGATCACGACGTAGCCGTCCACGCCGCGGATCACGACCTCGTGGAACGCGCCGCCGTGCGCGGTCTGCGCGATGCGGTGCGCGAGCGACAGGCCGGTCGCGGTCACGGCCGCCATGCCGGACGGTTCGACGGACCCGGGAAGGTCCTGCGCGATGAGCAGCCCGTCCGCCGACGCGACCAGGGTTCCGGTGAGCTGCGGGATGCGGGCCCGCAGCGTCCTCAGCTCGGCCGTCACCTCGGCCTCCGGCAGCCGCACCGCCGGCGCCGCTCGTTTCGCCACCTTCGTCAGCCTTTCGATCAGTGTCCACACGGTCAGCCGAGTTCCACGAGCGCCGTCCGGAGCCGGGTGAGCAGGTCGTGGTCGGCGGGCGCCCACTCGGCCGGGAGCTCCGGCCGCGGCACCGGCCCGGGTCGCGGGGGCCCCGTCCGCAGCAGCGACGCGGCGGCGAGCCCGCGGACGGCGAGGAGGCAGGCGAACGCCGTCCGCCCGAGGTCCCGCGCCAGCCGCGCCGGCGGCCGCGTCCCGTCGGCGTTGAGGAGGATCTCCGCCTGGAGGCCGGTCAGGATGACGCGCTGCCGCCGGACGCGCCGGACGGGCTCGACCGGCGCGACGTCCACGGCCCCGTCCGGCCAGGCGGCGTCGAGCAGCCCGCGCCGCCTGCGCTGCTCGTGCACGAGCGTCGCCACGGTGATCTCCGGGGACGTCCCGGCCACCGGCTCCTCGGTGAAGACCGGTTCGGCGTCCGAGCCGAGCAGAAAATAGGCGGCGTCGAACAGCGAAAGCAGCGCCGCCAGTTCGGGATCGTGCCCACCGGCGCCGGGCGCGTGGCGGCTTTCGGCACCGGTGACGAGCCCGCGGCGGATATGGAACGCACCCTCCGCTCCGACCCGGAGTGAGCCGGTGAGGCGCGCACGCTCCAGCGAACCGAGGACTTCTGGAATATCCGCCACGTCAGCCGTCCGTCATGTCATCTTCGTCATTTCAGTCCCGTCATCTCGGCTCGGTCATCTCGGCTCCGTCATCTCGGCTCTGTCATCTCATCGATGAGGCCCCGCATCCGCAGCCGGGCGAGCGCCAGATTCCCCTTTTCCCGGTCCAGCAGCAAATGGACGAACAGATGGCCGTCGAGGTCCGCTCCGGTGAGGGCCAGAAGGTGATATCCGTCCGTACCGCAGACCATGATCTCCTCGACGTCGTCGCCGGCCGCGGTGGCGCTGAGCGCGGGCGAGGTCAGCACGGCCCGCACCACGTCGGTCGCGCCGGCGGCGTCCTCGTGCTGGTCGACGAGGTCCTCCCGGCCCGCGGCCGCCACGGCGAGCCCGCTGGCACAGTCGACCAGCGTGACCCGCTGCGCGCCCGGGATCGCCATCATCCGCGCAAGGCAGTCGTCAATGCGCACGCCCATTCCCCCACCGAATGAGAGTTGCAGGAACTCGACCTTAGACCGAGCTTTGCCCCACGCAAGGCCAATCAGTTGAATTCCCGTGACTCCCATCGACCGGGACATAAATACCGGCAAGTATGCATACCGGTCAGGCGGCCGATTCACCGTTCCGGGCCAGAAATCCGGCGCCCCAACCGCTCCCTTTCGGACGCAACCGCAACGAGCCCCTCGTACCCGCCCAAAACTCCACAAGGTCGGTAGGCGGGCAGGGGCTACGGCTACGGGG
>NZ_SMLC01000005.1 GCF_004349245.1 Actinomadura sp. 6K520
CCCCAGCCCCGCCGCCGCCGGTGCGGGCGACGCTCCCCCGCACGTTCGCCGCGATGATGGCGCGCGAGGCGCGCGTGATGCGCAAGAACTTCCTGTCCACGTTCGTCCGGGTGCTGGTGCAGCCGGTCATGTTCGTCTTCGTGTTCGCCTACGTGCTGCCGAAGCTCGGCGGCGGCGCGATGGCGGTCCCCGGCGGGCCGACGTTCTCCACGATCCTGCTGCCGGGCCTGGTGGGGTCGTCCATCATCATGCAGGCGATGATGGCGGTGATCTTCCCGCTGATGATGGAGCTGAACTGGCAGAAGTCGATCACCGACCGGGCGCTGGCCCCGGTGCCGATCCCGCTGCTGGCCGCCCAGAAGATCGTCGCGGCGGCGGTCCAGGGGCTGATCGGCGGCCTGCTGGTGTTCCCCGCGGTGCTGCTCATCCACGCCGAGGGCGAGGCGCCCAGCGTGCACGTGGCGAACTGGCCGGTGCTGGCCCTGGTCATGGTGGCCGGGTCGCTGCTGTCGGCCGCGGGCGGGCTGCTGCTCGGCACGCTGATGAACCCGCAGAAGGTCCAGGTGCTGTTCGGGATGGTGCTGCTGCCGATGACGATGCTCGGCTGCGTCTACTACCCGTGGTCGGCGCTGGACGACATCCGCTGGCTGCAGATCCTCAGCCTGTTCAACCCGCTGGTGTACATCAGCGAGGGGCTGCGCAGCGCCCTCACACCGGACGTCCCGCACATGCCGGCGTGGGCGTTCCTGCTGGCCCTCGTCGGCGGGACGGTCCTGGTGACATGGGCCGCGACCCGCACCTTCACCAGGCGCGTGCTGACCTGACGGACGGCGTCAGCGGCGCGCGCCGGGGCCGGTGATGCGGACGTCGCCGCGGGTGGTCACCACGAAGACCTGCCAGTTGTAGTAGGCGTAGTAGGCACGCGGGTCGCTCTTCATGCGCCTCGCGTGCCGCTGCACCGCGTCGACGTACAGCGGCGTCGGGTTGTAGGCGTGCAGCGCACGCCGGTAGTCGTCCGGCGCCCCGGAGGCCCTGAGGTAGTTGGCGGCGCCCATGACCGCGTCGCGCGGGTCGTCGATGTCCCCGCCCATCCCGTACTGCCGCCAGGTCGCGGGCAGGAACTGCATGGGGCCCTTCGCCCCGGCCCAGCTCGGCGACTTGATCCGGCCGTACTTCGTCTCCACGAGCATGATGGCGGCGAGCACCTGCCAGTCGATGCCGAAGCGCTTCCCGGCGTCCTGGAAGTGCTTCAGCAGCACGCCCGCCGGGCGCGGCTCCCGGGTGCGGAACTTGCCGAGGTCGTCCGCCGGCTTCGCCAGCTTGAGCAGCTTGCGGACGGCGACCACGTTGTCGCGCGCCGGGCCGGCGACCCCATCCGGGAGCAGCTCCCGCGTACGCTTTTCGAGCCCGCCGTCCTTCGCCAGCACCCGGTAGATCCGCTGCTCCCGCAGGGCCAGGTGGACGACCGCGTCGGGCGGCCCGGTCCGGGACGGGTCACCGCGCACCCACTCGTCCACCGCGAGCATCATGGCCCGGTGGGTCCGCTCCAGGTCCTGGGCCAGTCCCCCGGCGTCCTTCGCCAGCTCGCCGTTGGGCTCCGGCAGGGGTGTCGCCGCCGGTGCGGCCGAGGACGACGCCGCCCGCGGCGTGGGCGCCCGCTCGCGCTCGCCGTCCCCTCCGCCGCCGCAGCCGGCCACCGCCAGCACCGCCGCGGCGGCCAGGACGCCGGACCGCCGTGTCGAGATCCGCATCATCCAGGCGACGATGCCCATCCCGGCGGCGCAGGTCAACCCGGAGGGCCCGGTCGGTTCGGAGGGCGCGGCCGGTTCGGCGGGCGCGGCCCGGCGGGCGCGAGCGGGGCCCGGGGGTCTTGCCGCCCCCGGGCCCCTGTGGTTGCCGCCCAATTCGCACGCCGGCACATGGATGGACGCGGATCAGCCTCAGACCGTCGCGCGTTTCCGTTACGCCATCGCCCTCCGAGCAGAGCGAGCCGGATTCGAACCGGCATCTCGACGGTTTCCGTCCACGTCCGCGCGATCCGGCGATCGGCGGCGAATGCTGAGTCTGGAGCGAGAATCTGAGGTTGAGCGGGCGGCCGCCTCTACCTGTTGGGCTACCCCGGCGCGGGTGCCGGGGGCGGGACTCGAACCCGCACTGTGTCGCGCACCCTGGTCAGCTTCGGCTTCAGCTTCAGCTTGCGCTCCTCGCGCACCCCCCGCGCAGCGGCGGGGGGATCCTATTGAGTTGTCCGCTCGGGCCGTCCGCGGGCTCCGGGTGGAACCGCGGGCGGCCGGTCACCCGAACAGGTAGCCGAAGACCGCCTCACCGACGCGCTGGTCGGTGACCTCGGTCCCGTTGGCCTCCTCGCGGGCGAACTTGACCGCGTCCTGCAGCCGCTCGACGCGGCCGAGCAGCTCGTTCACCCGCCTGGCCGGAAGCGCGCCCGAGAACTTCACCGTCGTCCAGTGGCCGACGCTCACGTCCTCGTAGTACACCTCCACCTGGGCCGGATGGTTCTCGGTCGCCTCCGCCTTGACATGGTTGCGGGGCACCTTCTTGGTCTTCACCGTCCGGACCGCCTCGGTGCGCCACACGTCGGTGGACGGGTCGAACGTCCACGTCTCCGCGGCGTCCAGCACCGGCAGCTTCTTGACGAACGTGTGCAGGTCCTTGAGCTGCTTCTCCAGGAAGAGCAGGTAGGAGACCGGGACGTCGCGCAGGAGCGTCGTGCCGTCGACAGTCACGTCGGCGCGGGCGACGCAGTTCGCCCAGTCCTTGGTGGCGGTGACGTCGAACAGCCGCGTCAGCGAGGCCGTCACGTCGCGCAGGACGTCGTCGACCTTCACCTGGACGCGGGTCGACTCGGCCGGCAGTTGCTCGCCCTCCTCGTCCTTGGGCTGGTAGGTCCGTGAGATGCCCGACAGCAGCGGGGCCTTCTGGACCGAATGGTGCGCGGCGGTCAGGTCCTGGAAGGACTTGCTCTTGACGCCCTTCTCGACCGCGATGATCTGGTTCAGCTTCGTCGGCACCCCGTCACTCCCCTCGATGCACGATGACGCTAACAGCCCCTGATCGCCATATCACCGCGTTTTTCTACATGGGTCCTGCTTCGGTGAGGCCCGCCGTGCGGTCCATGTGCAGCCGGCGGGTGATGCCCAGGGTGCGCAGGAACGGCACGTCGTGACTGGCCACGATGAGCGCGCCCTCGTAGGCCGCGAGGGCCTGCGCGAGCTGCGCGGCGCTCGCCAGGTCGAGGTTGTTGGTCGGCTCGTCCAGGAGCAGCAGCTTCGGGGCCGGTTCGGCGAGCAGCAGGGACGCCAGCACGGCGCGGAACCGCTCGCCGCCCGACAGCGTGCCCGCCCGCTGCTCGGCCCGCGCGCCGCGGAACAGGAAGCGCGCCAGCCCGGCCCTGATCCGCGCCTGCGGCACCGACGGCGCCTGCGCGCGGACGTTGTCCAGCACGCTCAGCTCCTCGTCGAGGACGTCGAGCCGCTGCGGCAGGTACCGGACACCGTCCACCCCGATCCTGACCGCCACCCCCTCCTGGACGCGGTCGCCGACGATCGTCCGCAGCAACGTGGTCTTCCCCGAGCCGTTCGCACCCTCCAGCGCGATCCGCTCCGGACCCCGGACGATCAGCTCGGACAGCGTGCCGGCCGCCGGCTCGGGCGCCGAAAGGCCCGTCACGGTGAGGACCGTCCGGCCGGCCGGGACGCGGGTGGCGGGCAGCTCGATCCGGATCTCCGCGTCCTCCCGGACCGCCTCCTCCGCCTCGGTGAGCCGCGTGCGGGCGTCGGCGAGCCGTTCCTCGTGCATGATGCGGTGCTTGCCGGCCGACTCCTGCGCCTGCCGCTTGCGCGCGCCCATGATGATCTTCGGCTCGCGTTTGCTCTCGTACATCTTCTTGCCGTAGCGCTGCCGTCTCGCCAGCTTGACGTGGGCGTCCTCCAGCTCGCGTTTCTGGCGGCGCAGGTCGGTCCCGGCGGCCCGGACCGCCCGCTCCGCCGCCTCCCTCTCCACGGCGAGCAGTTCCTCGTAGGCGGACAGGTTCCCGCCGAACGACCGGATCGCGCCGTCGCGCAGGTCGGCGATCTCGTCGACGCGGTCGAGCAGTTCCCGGTCGTGGCTGACGACGACGAGGACGCCCGTCCAGGACCCGACGGCGTCGTACAGGCGGTGCCGGGCGTCCAGGTCGAGGTTGTTGGTCGGCTCGTCCAGCAGCAGGACGCCGGGGCGGGCGAGGAACAGCGCCGCGAGCGCGACCATCACCGCCTCGCCGCCCGACAGCGTGCGGACGGTCCGGTCCAGGCCGAGGTGGGCGAGGCCGAGCCGGTCGAGCTCGGCGCGGGCGCGTTCCTCGACGTCCCAGCCGTCCCCGACGGCGGTGAAGTTCTCCTCGGTGGCCTCGCCGCGCTCGATGGCGTGCAGGGCGGCGCGCGTCGCGCTGATCCCGAGCAGGTCCGAGACCGTGGCGGTGTCGTCCAGGACGAGGTTCTGCGGCAGGTAGCCGATCTCCCCCTCGACGGACACGGTCCCCGACCGGGGTCGCAGCTCCCCCGCGATGATCTTCAGCAGGGTGGACTTGCCGGAGCCGTTGACGCCGGTCAGGCCCGTCCGGCGGGTGCCGAACGCGGCGTCGAGACCGTCGAGGACGACGGTGCCGTCCGCCCAGGCGAACGACAGGCCCGAGCACACGATGGCGAATGACATGGGTGGCCTCCATGGGTGGTGAGCAGGTTGGTGCTGGACGCATGGAGACACCGCGGGTCACGCGACGTGCCGGCGGGCATGAGAAAGCCCGGCGGGACGGAGTCCGCTCTGAGGTCACGTGCGCGTGGGCCGATGGCGGCCGGACGCGCGGTGTCGGACCTCAGATCCTCAATGGACTCCCCTGCCGGGCGGCAATGTGACGTGGTCGAGACTACCTCACCACTAATCGCTACACAAGTAGCGTTAAGAAGCACCCCGGACATGGAGATGCCCCGGCCCGGAGACCGGGCCGGGGCACGTCCGTGCCGGTGTGTCAGGCGCCGCGCAGGACCGCGCCGGTGCGGTCGGACGCGGACGCCACGGCGGCGTCGCGGGCCCGCGACGCCTCCTCGGCGGTGAGGGTGCGGTCGGGCGCGCGGAACCGGAGGGCGTAGGCGAGGGACTTGCGGCCCTCGCCCACCTGCTCGCCGGTGTAGACGTCGAACAGCCGGATCGCCTCCAGCAGCTCGCCGGCGCCGGCGCGCAGCGCCGTCTCCACCGCGGCGGCCGGCACCGAGGAGTCGACGACCAGCGCCACGTCCTGGGTGGCGACCGGGTAGCTCGACACGTGCGGCGCGCGGACCGTCGCGGGCTCGCCCAGGCGGCGCAGTTCCAGCTCCATCGCGCAGGACCGCGCGGGCAGCCCGTACGCCTTGATGGTGCGCGGGTGCAGCTCCCCGGCGTGGCCGACGAGGGTGTCGCCGGCGTAGAGCGCCGCGCAGCGGCCCGGGTGCCAGGGGGCGTGCTGGTCGGCCCCGGCCGTCAGCTCGACGCCGACCTCGCGGGCCACCGTGCGGGCCGCCTCGATCGCGTCCGCCCACAGCGCCGGGCGGCCCCCGCCCCACCAGCCGGACGGCTCCCGGTCGCCCGCCAGGACGACGGCCACCCGGTACGGCTGGTCCGGCAGCACCGCCTCGAGAGCCGCCAGCTCCTCCGGCGTCGGACCCCGGTCGACCGCCAGGCGCGGCGCCCGGCCGGCCGCGCCCGGGCGCGGCCGGAACACCACGCCCAGCTCGTAAAGGGCGGTGTCGCCGAAGCCGCGTCCCACGTTGAGCGCCAGCACCTTGAGCAGGCCGGGCAGCAGCGTGGTCCGCAGCAGCGGCTCCTGCTCCGACATCGGGTTCGCGAGGCGCAGCGTCCGGCGGCGGGCGTCGTCCCCGGGAAGCTGGAGGCCGTCCAGGTCCTTGTCGGCGACGAACGGGAAGGTCAGCGCCTCGACGTAGCCGGCGCCCGCGAGGGCGCGGCCCACGCGGCGGCGCAGCCGCTGCTGGACGGTCAGCCCCTTCCCCGCGACCGGGCGCGGGGCGCGGGCCGGGATGTCCTCGTAGCCCTCCAGCCGGATGACCTCCTCGGCGAGGTCGTTGGGGTCGGTGAGGTCGGGCCGCCAGGACGGCGGCGTCACCGCCAGCGTCCCGTCCCCCCCGACCGTGCAGCCGACCTGCTCCAGGCGGCGGACGACCGCGTCCCGCCCGTAGGTCACTCCCGCGACCCGGTCGGGGTGGCCGGCGTCCATCGTGACGGTGACCGGCTCGACGGGCGCCTCGGCGTGGGTGACGCCCGGCACGACCTCCGCGCCGCCCAGCTCCGCCAGCAGGCGGACCGCGCGGTAGGACGCGTACAGCGGCAGCTCGCGGTCGACGCCGCGCTCGAACCGGTAGGACGCCTCGCTGTGCAGCCGGTGGCGGCGGCTCATCCGGGCGGTGCCGATGTCGTCGAAGTGCGCCGCCTCGATGACCATGTCGGACGAGCGGTCGTCGATCTCGGTGGCGAGGCCGCCCATCGTGCCCGCCATCGAGATCGGGCCCGACTCGTCGGTGATGAGGATGTCCTCGGGGTCCAGGTCCCGCGTGACGTGGTCGAGCGTCTCCAGCTTCTCGCCGGACGCGGCGCGCCGCACCACGATCGGGCCGGTCAGCTTGTCGCGGTCGAAGGCGTGCAGCGGCTGGCCGAGCTCCAGCATCAGGTAGTTGGTGATGTCGACGGCCAGGGACACCGGGCGCATCCCCGCGCGGTGCAGGCGGACCCGCATCCACATCGGGGTCGCCGCGTCCGGGTCGAAGCCGCGCACCTCGCGCAGCACGAACCGGTCGCACGCGGACGGGTCGGCGATGCTCGCCGGGTAGGCCCCCCGGCCGTCCTCCGGCCCCCGCGGCAGCTCCACGTCGGCGGGGTCCCGGAACGGCACGCCGTAGGCGGTCGCGGCCTCGCGGGCGATGCCGCGGATCGACAGGGCGTAGCCGCGGTCGGGGGTGACCGCGATGTCCAGGACGTCGTCGCGCAGGCCGAGCAGCTCGATGGCGTCCGTGCCGACGGGCGTGTCCCGCGGCAGGACGAGGATGCCGCTGTGGTCCTCCCCGATGCCCAGCTCGCTGACCGAGCAGATCATGCCCTCGGACACCCGGCCGTAGGTCTTGCGGGCACCGATCTCGAAGCCGCCGGGCAGCACGCCGCCCGGCAGGATCACCACGACATGGTCGCCGGCGGCGAAGTTGGTGGCGCCGCACACGATGTTCTGCGGCTCGCCGGTGCCGTTGGCCTGGCCGACGTCGACCTGGCAGTAGCGGATCGGCTTCTTGAAGCCGGTCAGCTCCTCCACCGCCAGGACCTCGCCGACGACGAGGGGGCCGGTGATGTCGGCACCGGCCCGCTCGACGGTCTCGACCTCCAGGCCCGCCGCGATCAGCTCGGCGGCCAGCGCGCGGCCGTCGACGCCGGCCGGGAGCTCCACGTACTCGCGCAGCCAGGAAAGCGGGGCCCGCATCAGATCTCCATCCCGAACGGGAGGGTGAACCGCACGTCGCCCTCCACCATGTCGTACATGTCCTCCACGCCGTGGCGGAACATCAGCGTCCGCTCGACGCCGACCCCGAACGCCCAGCCGCTGTAGCGGTCCGGGTCGACGCCGCAGGCCACCAGCACCCGCGGGTTGACCATGCCGCAGCCGCCCAGCTCGATCCAGCCCTCCGAGCTGCAGGTGCGGCACGGGTCGCCGCCCGGCTCGGCGGACGCGCCCCGGCACACGAAGCACTGCATGTCGACCTCGGCCGACGGCTCGGTGAACGGGAAGTACGACGGGCGGAACCGCGTCTTCAGGCCCGCGCCGAACATGCCGCCCACGAACGCGTCGATGCCGCCGCGAAGGTCGGCCATCGTGAGGCCCTCGTCCACCGCGAGACCCTCCAGCTGGTGGAAGACGGGGCTGTGCGTGGCGTCCAGCTCGTCGGTGCGGAACGTGCGTCCCGGCACCACCACGTACACCGGCAGGTCACGCGACAGCAGCGCCCGGATCTGCACCGGCGAGGTGTGCGTCCGCAGCACCAGCCCGGTCTCCTCCGAGCCGACGAAGAACGTGTCCTGCATGGTGCGGGCGGGGTGGTCGGGCTTGAAGTTCAGCGCGTCGAAGTTGAACCACTCGGCCTCGACCTCCGGCCCCTCGGCGACCTCGAAACCCATCGAGACGAAGACGTCGGCCATCCGCTCCTGCATGGTGGTCAGCGGGTGGCGGGCGCCCAGGGGGGCACGATCCCACGGGAGTGTGACGTCGACGGTCTCCTCGATGAGGACGCGCTGGTCGCGCTCCTCCTCCAGTTCGGCCTGGCGCTCCTTCAGCGCCTTGGACACCGCGCCGCGTGCGGCGCCGATGCGTTTGCCGGCGTCGGCGCGGGCCGCGGGCGGCAGCGCGCCGATCTCGCGGTTGGCGAGCGCCAGCGGCGAGCGGTCCCCGGCGTGGGCCAGGCGGACCCGCTTCAGCTCGTCGAGGTCGGCCGCCGCGGCGATGGCCGCGAGCGCCTCCTCGCGGGCCCGCTCCAGCTCCTCCGGCTGCAGCGCGGACACCTCGACGGGGTCATAGGACTTGTTGGGTGCAGACATGGTGGTGTGATCGACTCCGGTCGGCGTGGGACGCCCGCAGTCTAGTGCGCGGGCGATGAGGATCCGGAAAACGTGCGCGTGACGCGCTGGCCCTGGCGGGGCCCGGTAGCGCCTCCGCCCGCGTCGCAGCGGGCGCGCGGCGTGCGCCGCGCTCAGGTGGCGTAGTCGGGGGCCCCTGCGGGCACGGTAAATCGGAACTCGGCGCCGCCGCCGGGCGCCCGCCGCACGGTGATCACGCCGCCGTGCGCCTCGACCAGGCCCTTGACGATGTAGAGCCCGAGGCCGGTGCCGCCGCGGCGGTTGCCGCCGGGGCCGCGCCAGAACTGCCGGAAGACGCGCTGGGCGGCCTCGGGCGGAATGCCCTCGCCCTCGTCGCGCACCGACACGGCCGCTCCCTCCTTGTGCGCATCCGGCTCCACCACGATGGTGACAGTGCCGGCTCCGTGGCGCACCGCGTTTTCCACGAGGTTACCCAGGATCTGGCCCATTTTGTCGGGATCGAGCCACATCTCCGGCAGGACGCCGCGGGACTCGAAGCGGAACCGGTCCTCCGGCTCCCCGGCGGCGACGCGGCCCGCGATGACCTTGCGGACCTCCTCGGGCAGGTCGACGACCTGGCGGTGCATCTCCAGCCGGCCGGCCTCGATGCGGGACACGTCCAGCAGCTCGGTGATCAGGCGGGTGACCCGGTCGGCGTCGGCGTTGACGGTCTCCAGCATCACGCGCTTCTGGTCGTCGTTGAAGCGGTGCCACTTGGCCAGCAGCGTGGCGGTGAAGCCCTTGACGCTCGTCAGCGGGGACCGCAGCTCGTGCGCCACGGTGGACACGAGGTCGGCGCGGTCGCGTTCCTGGCGGGCCCGGTGCAGCGCGTCGCGCAGGCACACGGTGAACCGTTCCACATCGCCTTCGGCGTCCCGCCGGTACGCGGCCGTCACCAGCAGCTCCGTGCCGCCGGGCAGGAACAGCACGCGCTCGGGGTGGCGGGTGCGGGTGCGGAGTCCGTCGTAGGGAGCCAGGCACTTCCACCAGTCGCGGCCCTCCGCGTCGTGCAGCGGCAGGACGTCGCGGAAGTCGCGGCCCAGGGCGGACGCGGCGGCGATCCCGGTCATCCGGGCCGCGGCGGCGTTGAAGACGACGACCCGGCCGTCGCCGTCGGCGACCAGCATCCCGTCGGGAAGGTCGTCCGGCGACACCCCCGCGGAGCCCGGCCCGGGCCCGGCAGCGGGCGCGCGCGCGGCCACGCGAGGGGGTTCCTCTCCGCCCACAGCGGCCTCCACAACACCGAAGAGAACGCGGCCTGTCGAGAAGAGACTCTAGCCGCAGTCGGGCACCTGACGGGAGCCGGAAACCGCCCCGCGGAAAGGCATGTGTAGCCCTCGGGCGGCGTTCCGGCGGGGACGGGACGGGACGTCACCGGGACGCCGGGGACCTAACCGGACGCGGTGGGCGAGTCGAGCGCGGTGAGCGCACCGGGCACGTCCGCGTGGACGGCGAACAGCCGCTGCAGCCCGGTGATGCGCAGCAGGCGCAGCTGGGCGGGACGCACCCCGGCGAGCACGATCTCGCCGCCGGTCGCGGCGATCTGGTTGTGCGCGGCGACCAGCGCGCCGAGCCCGGCCGCGTCGCAGAACGGCACGGCGGTGAAGTCGGCCACCAGCCGGCGCGGCCCCGCCGCGTGCAGTTCGACGAGCCTCGCCCGCAGGATGTCGGCCGTGCGCAGGTCGATCTCGCCGTTCACCACGACGACGGCGGTGTCGCCGCTGACGCGGGCGGTGGCGACGTCCAGCCCGGCCTCGGGCTCGCCGATGGCCCGGATGCCGGAGGCCACGGCCGGCCCGGCGGGCGCGGCGGCTCCGGGCGGAGCGGCCGTGCGGCACCTCACCTCCGGCACGCGCCGGCCCGCCGTCCTCCTGGACGGCCTGAACTCGTCGGTCATCACCTTTCGCCCCCAACTCTGCACGGCGCCGTCGCCGCCCCTGGTCAACGCACTGATCAACACCGTAGGCCGCGGAACCGGCCGGCGAGCTCCCTCGCCGGACCCGTTTCCCCGTCCTACCTGCGAATGAGCACCGCATCGCGGCGGGCCCCCTGCCCTCCGCCCGTGCGCAGAACATCTTCGCAGTTCACCGGTCGGAAAACGACGCCGGTGGCGACCGATTGCGGCCATCCGATCACGCATCGCATCGGATCGCCGCGACCGCCCTCACGTACGGTCGTCCCGCCCGGTCCCTCTCATCTCGGCGGAACCGCCTCGCCCGCCGCGCCCGCACCCCGCTGGGCGCGTGCCGAGGCGTACAGGCATACGGCCGCGGCCGTCGCCAGGTTCAGGCTCTCCGCGCGCCCGTAGATGGGGACCCGCACGACCTCGTCGGCATGGGCGAGGATCTCCTCGGGGAGCCCCCACGCCTCGTTGCCGAACACCCAGGCGGTCGGCCGCGCGAGCAGGCCCTGGTCGATGGCCTCGTCCAGGGTGCGGTCGCCCGCGCCGTCGGCGGCCAGGACGGTGAGCCCGGCGCCCTTCAGCTCGGCGGCGAGCGCGCCGAACCGCGGGCCGACGACGACCGGCAGGTGGAACAGGCTGCCCGCCGAGGCCCGCACGCACTTGCCGTTGTACGGGTCGACGGACGCGTCGGTGAACACGACCGTCTCCGAACCGGCGGCGTCGGCGGTGCGCAGGACGGTGCCCGCGTTGCCGGGGTCGCGGACGTGCGCGAGGACGGTCACCAGCCGGGGCCCCGCCTTCAGCGCCTCGTCCAGCGGGACGTCGACGAACCCGCAGACCGCCAGCAGCCCCTGCGGGGTGACGGTCTGGGCGAGTTCGGCCATGATCTCGCCGCTGACGCGCAGGACCGGCGCGCCGGCGCGCTCCGCGGCGAGGACCAGATCGGGATGGCGGGCCTCGGCCTCGGCCGTGGTGAACAGCTCGGCGAGCCCGCCGGGGATCTCCAGCGCCTCGCGCACCGCCTGCGGCCCCTCGGCGAGGAACCGGTTCTCGCGGCGCCGGAAGGCGCGTTTGGCGAGCCGGCGAGCGGCCTTCACCCGTGGTGATCGGAGGGAGGTCAGCTCGCGGCCCGCCATATCGCTGTGCTCGCCTGTCGCCGGGGGCCCGGGGTCAGGCGGCCTCCGAGCCCTCGGCCGGAAGCGCGTCCTTGGCGACCTTGACCAGGGCGGTGAACGCCGCCGGGTCGTTGACGGCCAGCTCGGCGAGCATGCGGCGGTCGACCTCGATCTCCGCGGCCTTGAGGCCCTGGATGAACCGGTTGTAGGTGATGCCGTTGGCGCGGGCCGCGGCGTTGATCCGCTGGATCCACAGCCGGCGGAACTGGCCCTTGCGGTCCTTGCGGTCCCGGAACGCGTAGGTCATCGAGTGGAGCTGCTGCTCCTTGGCCTTGCGGTACAGGCGCGAACGCTGACCGCGGTAGCCGCTCGACCGCTCCAGGACGACCCGACGCTTCTTGGCGGCGTTGACCGCCCGCTTCACGCGTGCCACGTGCTGAACTCCTTCGTGGGGGCCGGGGCCATGCCAGCCTCGGCCGGTCGCTGATGTTGCAGATCGAGGGCTACTTGCGCAGCAGCTTCTTGATGTTCTTGGCGTCGGCGTCGGCCACCACGGCCGGGCCGTCGAGCCGCCGGGTCCGCTTGGACGGCTTGTGCTCGAGCAGGTGGTTCTTGTTGGCGCGGCGGCGCATCACCTTGCCGGAGCCGGTCACCTTGAAGCGCTTCTTGGCGCCGCTGTGCGTCTTGGTCTTCGGCATGGTCGCCGTCGTCTCCTTCTTTCCCGGCTCCCGTGCGGAACGCATGGGAGCGCGCCTGATCGGCGCATCGCACGATGGTCCGTGGACGCGCCAGGTCAGGCATCAATGTACGTGCGCCGCGACCCCGCTCCGTGCGAGGTCGCGGAGTCCGGGGCCGCCGCGTGGCCGGTCCCGAACGGCCGTCAGGCGGTGCTCTCGGCCTCCTGCCCGCGGGCCGTCTTCTTCTTGTGCGGACCGATCACCATGATCATGTTCCGGCCGTCCTGCTTGGGCCGCGACTCGACGAAGCCGAGATCCTCGACATCGTCGGCGAGCCGCTGCAGCAGCCGGTAACCAAGCTCGGGACGGGACTGCTCGCGACCACGGAACATGATCGTGACCTTCACCTTGTCCCCGGCCTTCAGGAACCGCACCACGTGACCCTTCTTGGTCTCGTAGTCGTGCGGGTCGATCTTCGGGCGGAGCTTGATCTCCTTGATGACCGTGTGCGCCTGGTTCTTCCGCGCCTCACGTGCCTTCATCGCGGACTCGTACTTGAACTTGCCGTAGTCCATGAGCCGGGCGACGGGCGGACGCGCGGTGGGCGCCACCTCGACCAGGTCGAGGTCCGACTCACGCGCGATCTCAAGGGCCTTGGCGATGGGCACGATGCCCACCTGTTCGCCGTTCGGGCCGACGAGCCGGACCTCGGGCACGCGAATGCGGTCATTGATACGCGGTTCGGCGCTGATGGGACCTCCTTGGGGCCGTTCTCAAGTTCGTTGGACCGGTCGTACCCCGAGGCTTCCACAGGAAAAGCCCCGCACGACTCACGCACGGGGCCACCTTCGGTCTCCCTGGACGGCGGAGCCGTCCGAGGACGACGGCGCTACGGGCACGGAGCCCGTTCGCCGGACCGAGGACCCACCGGCCTGCCGGCCGGTCAGGTGGGAGGTGGCCTCCGCTTGGAGCGCCCGGTCCGCGCAACCGCTGTCAGTCGCGCGCACAGGGCCGGTCGGCCAACCACATTACCATCTGCGGGCACCGCGTGCCCCGGTCGATGGCCTGCGATTCTGCAGATTCGCGGTCGGTCCGCGTGAGGTACGCCACCCTCCTCAACATGCCGGGACGCAAGCCCATTCCCGAGCCGGGTGATGAGGTGATGGCGGATCGGCCTCTCGGCG
Organism: Actinomadura sp. 6K520; assembly: GCF_004349245.1. Lineage (GTDB taxonomy): Bacteria > Actinomycetota > Actinomycetes > Streptosporangiales > Streptosporangiaceae > Spirillospora. The sequence goes on from NZ_SMLC01000005.1 coordinate 13,538, forward strand.
TTCCGCTCCCCGGCTGTTACCTTGAGGCGAGGACGGCCCGGTGGGGCCGGCACCAGGGAGGTGGTCCCCGCCATGCCCCCGGTCGAGGTCGGCGCGCCCGGCCCCCTCAGCGCTTTCGCACCGGTCAGGCTGGAGTTCGCCCAGAAGGCTTTCATCGTCTCCGGCGGACGGCTGCTGCTCGTCCGCAAGGCCGCGTCCGACCCGTTCCATCCGGGCCGCTGGGAGGTGCCGGGCGGGCGCCTGGAGGTGGCGGACGACCTGGACCTCGACGACCACATCCGCCGGGAGGTCTGGGAGGAGGTCGGCATCAAGGTCGAGCCGGGGCCGCCGTTCCACCTCTGGCAGTGGTACATGCCCGACCGCGCGGCGTCCTTCCCGGGCGGTCGGATACGCGTCGTGGCGGCGGCCCGCCGCTGCCGGCCGCTGACGCTGGACGCCGGCCTGGAGAACCAGGACTCCGGCGACCATCTCGACGACTGCGCCTGGGTGCCGCTGGAGGCGGTCGGCGCCTACGACCTCATCCCGAGCCTGCGTCCGGTGATGCGGGCGTTCCTGCTCCCGCCCCGCTGAGTCGCCGCGACATGGCCCCGTCCCGACCGCCGGTCGAGTGGCCGGGCCTGGCGGGCGCGGGCGAGCGCCGGTTCAGCCTGCTGATCGTCGGAGACGTGGGGATCGAGGTCCGCGCGTCCCTCCCCGACGTCCGTTTCGCGGACCTGCGCACGGATCACCTCTGCTATGCCCCGGCCCGGGCCATGGTCGCCGGGACGGCTGTCAACCTCGCCCGGTGCGCGACGCGCCACTTCCGCCGGGTCGGCGTGCTGGCCAAGGTCGGCGACGACGACTTCACGCCGGTGATCCGCGGGGAGCTGCGGCGGATCGGCGTGGCCGACCATCTGCGCGTCGAGGCGGGCGCGCCGAACGGCGTCGCGGTGATGCTGCGGGACCGGCCGTCCGGCGGCGGGCCGGGCAACCGGCTCCTCGTCGTCCAGGACGAGCCGCCGGGCCGCCGCCTCGCCGAGCCGGAGGTCCGCGCGGCCGCGGGCCTGATCGGCGGCGCGGACGTCCTGGCCACCGACGGGTACTCGCTGCTGTCGCCGGTCTCGCGGGCGGCGCTGCACGCGGCGGCCCTTACGGCCCGGGACGCGGGGACGCCGGTCGCGTTCGACCTCGTCCCGCACGACATCGACGCGCGGCTCCCGCCGGGCGCCGTGCTGCCGATGCTGGGCCTGGCCGACCTCGTCATCTCCGAGGCCCCGACGCTCGCGCGGCTGCTCGGCCGTCCGGTGCCGGTCGCCGCGCACGAGGTGCGGGAGCTGCTGCCGGCCCTGGACCGCGCGGTGGCGGGGTGCCCGCTGTGGCTGCTGCGGTTCGGCGCGACGTCCCTGGAGCGGGCGATCGCCTACCGGCGGGAGGGGCCGCCGCTGGAGTACGCCACCGGTTACGGGGACGGGGTCGAGCGCGCGGGCTTCGGCGACCGGCTGGCGGCGTCCGAGCTCTACTGGTGGCTGTCGGGGGCCTGAACGTCCTCCAGGCGCCCGGCCGCCGTACGCATGGCCTGGAGGGTCCGGAGGAAGCGGCGCCTGCTGCCCGGCAGCCCGAACGTCTCCTGCCAGCGCCATGTCCCGCCGTGCCCGGGGGAGGTGACGGCCCAGCGCAGGAACTGGCTGCGCACGCCGTCGCCGGCGTGGACGGTCGCGACGCCGTCCTCCTCCACCAGGAGGTAGGAGCGGCCGGCGCGGAGGTACGCGCGCAGGGCGGCATGGTCGGCGGGCGCACCCGGCAGCCCGTGGGCTTCCACGGCCGGCCGCAGGCCGTGCGTCCCGGGCAGGAGGTGCCAGTGCGCGTGGTCGACGCAGGCGCCTCCGCCCTGGGGGGTGGCCGGGCCGTGCTCGAAGAGGACCAGTTCGCGGCTCCCGTACGCCTCGCGGTAGAGCCCGGCGACGCGGTCCCGCCAGGCCAGGGCCCGTTCCCACATGTGCCGTCCGAAAGCCCCGGCGCACCGGTGGTGTTCGCGGGTCACCAGCAGCACGTGCCCGTCGGCGAGCGGCGCCACGTCGGGGATCAGGAGGAAGTCCGCGTCACGCGCGATGACCCCCGACTCTCCCGGCAGGTCCGCCATGTCGTTGAACCTGAACCGCAGGGGCGGGCAGAGGACGCAATCGTGACCGGGGTCGTTCCACATCGTCGGCTCGGCCAAGGCCGCCTCCAGCGCCACGGACGGGGAACCGTTCCGCCTCCAAGGTCCCGGTGCCCCGTACCGGCGGGCTGTACTGGCGGGGATACCGACATAGAACCCACAAGATACAAATCATGGCGATATGGGTATAAAAGAGGTCAGAAGGCAACATTGTGAATCTGCGACCTCCCCTCCCCGCCCCCCGCACACCGCGCGGTCGCGGCCCGCACCGGCGGCCCGGCGCCCCCGTCGTCGACATGGCCGTCCTGCACGCCCGGCTGGACGAGTCCCTGGACGTCCTCCGCGACACCTACGCGCCCGCGCCCGGCGACGGCGGCGGCTGGTACCACGAGCTCACGCGGCCGGAGCCGGGCAGCACCGCGACGGCTCTCGGGCTCCTGGCGTTCGTGGAGGCGGGCCGCCCCTTCGAGTACTTCGACGACGGGCTCGCCTTCCTCGCCGCCCGGCAGACCACCTCCGGCGACGCGCTGCGGGACGGCGGCTGGGCCACCAGGACCAGCCTGGGCATGCCGGTCGTGGAGGCGACCGGCTGGATCGCGCGGTTCCTCGCCCGCGCCCGCTGCGACCTGCGCGACGACGCGCCCGACCTCGAACGCGCCTACCGCTGGCTCGTGCTGAACCAGAACCCGGACGGCGGCTGGGGGTCGCTGCACGGCTGCCGGTCCAGGGTGTGGCCGACCTGCCTGGCGCTCCGCGCGCTCAGCCAGCTCAACCCCTACGACCCGGCCGTCGACCGGGGCGTGGAGTGGCTCACCGCGGACCGGACCGCGCACCGCCCCGGCTGGGGACCGACCCAGGCGTCCCGGCCCACCGTCACCCACACCGCGTTCGTACTGGTCACACTGGCCGAAGCGCGGCCGGACCTGAGGACGGAACGGCTGCTGGACGCCTACGACTGGCTGCTGGAGCACCTCGACACCGACGACGGCACCTGGATCGAGACCTACGACGTCTCCCCGCAGGGCACCGGGTCCAAGCCGGTGTGGCGGCTCGCGCTGTGGCACTACGGCCCGCCCATCGCGCTCAACGCCCTGCTGCGGGACCCGCGCGGCCCGCACGGGCCGGCCGTCGCCCGCGCGTTCCGGGCACTGGTCCGCGGCGAGGTCGCCGACCCGCACCGGAACGGTTACCCCGGCAGCGGCCGGACGTCGCTGTGGACGCTGTGGTGGCGGCTGGAGACCCTGATCGCGCTCGCCCGGCTCCCCCTCGCCGGGAACGCCGACGTGCTGCACTGGCTGCCGGACGCCACGGTCGTGCAGCGCGCCCACGCCCGGGAAATCCCCCTGGGCGAGCTGCTGCCGCGCAGCCGGCTCGTCGACCCGGTGGCGCTCGCGCGGCGGCACTGGGCGGCGTTCCTGCTCGCCCTGGTGTGCGCGGGCAGCGCGTTCGGCGTCGCGGCCGGACTGTGGGGGTGGAAGGACTTCTGGCTGAGCGTGATCCTGCCGATCGTCCTCACCGCCGTCGACGAGTCGATGCGGCGCCGCCGCACCCAGCGCGGACCGCCGCCCGCCGCGCCCTGAGCGGGCTCACGCCAGGCGCGCCCGGCGGGCCAGCTCCGCCTCCCCGGCGGCGCGCATCGCCGCCACGGGCACGTCGTCGCGGCCGGTCATCAGCGCCACCTGCCGGACGGCCTGGTGCAGCAGCATCGGGAAGCCGCCCACGACGGTCCCGCCGGCCTTCTCGACCGCCACCGCCAGGGCCGTGGGCCACGGCGCGTACACGACGTCGAACAGGGCGGCGCCCGACCCGGCGACCGGAGCGGCGAACGCGTCGGCGGCCCGTCCCGGCAGCGTCGACACCACCAGCTCGGCCGGGAGTTCGGCGGTCACCCGGTCGAGCGGGACGACCCGGACCGCGAGCCCGAACCGCTCGCCCACCCGGGCGGTCCCGGCGGCGCGCTCCGGCGTGCGCACCGCGAGCACCGCCTCGGCCGCGCCGAGCGCCGCGAGCGCGGCGAGCGCGGACGCGGCGGTGGCGCCACCGCCCAGCACCAGCGCTCTGCCGCCCGGCCCGCCGATCGTGACACCGGCCTCCGTCAGCGCCGTCACCATGCCGTGCACGTCGGTGTTGTCGCCGTGGCGCCGCCCGTCCCGCAGCACGATCGTGTTGACGCCGCCCACCTTCACCGCCAGGTCCGACACCGCGTCCACCAGGTCCAGCGCGACGCGTTTCAGCGGCATGGTCAGCGACAGGCCCGCCCATTCGGGCCCGAGGCCGTCCAGCAGCCCCGCCAGGCCGTCCTCACGGCACTCGATCGCCTCGTAGGACCAGCCGGCCAGTCCCATCGCCGCGTACGCCGCCCGGTGCAGCACCGGCGACAGCGAATGCGCGATCGGCGCGCCCAGCACCGCGGCCCGCCGGGCCGTCTCCCCCACCGCCACTCCCTCGGCTCAGTTGCCCGGGTTCTCCCGCTGCCAGGCCCGGAACTCCTTCTCCAGCTCGAGCTGCTGCTCGTAGGTGGTGGCGAACTTGGTGATCCCGCGGTCCGGGTCGGTGGTGACGAAGAACAGCCACGTCCCGTCCTTCGGCTTCAGCGCCGCCTCGATCGCCGCGCTCCCCGGATTGCCGATCGGCCCCGGCGGCAGCCCCTTGTACTTGTAGGTGTTGTACGGCGAGTCGTACTTGAGGTCCTCGGTGGTCACCGTGAGCGTCCGCTTGCCGAGCGCGTACACGACCGTGCTGTCGAACTGCAGCGGCATGTCCTTCTCGACCCGGTTGTAGATGACCCGGGAGACCTTCGGCAGGTCGCTGGGCCGGGCGCCCTCCGCCTGGATGAGGCTGGCCAGCGTGATGACCGTCCCCGGTTTCATCCCCGCCTCGCGCGCCTTGCCGACGAGGTCGCCGCTCGTCGCCTCCTCGTTGAAGCGGTCCACCATCTGCTTGAGGATCTGCGCCGCCGAGCCGTTCGGGTCGAGGTCGTAGCGCCCCGGGAACAGGTAGCCCTCCACCCGGTTCCCCGCGTACGGCGGCAGGCCCAGCCCCTCCGGCTTCTTCGCCGCCGCCTGGAACTCCTTCACCGGGATCCCGGTCTTCTTGGCCAGGAGCTCGAACACCTCGACGGCCCGCCGGCCCTCCGGGATCGTGATCTGGGTGTCGGCCCGCGATTTCGGGTCCAGCAGCAGCGCCATCGCCGCCGCGGACGACATCTTCTGCCGCATCTGGTAGAAGCCCGGCTGGATGCTGGACGCGCGCGTCTCCGCACTGAACACCTTGACGAACGCGCGGGAGCTCTTGACGACCTCGTGCTCCTCCAGCGCCTTGCCGATCACCGCGCCGCTGGCGCCGTCCTTGATCTGGACCGTGACACTCCCCGTGCCCTGACCGGTGTAGTCGGGGGGGTTCCACTTGTCGTCGAGCCACGCGTAGCCCAGCACGCCGCCGGTGCCGAACACCGCCACCAGGAACGCCATCGCGAACAGCGCCGCGGCCCGGCCGTTGCGCCTGCGGCGCTTCTGCCGCTTGCGGGTGCGCCCCTGGTCCTTCCTGCTGGGCCGGCCCTCCGGCGGCGGGGGTCGCCCGTCGCCGTACGGGTCGCCGTACGGGTCCGGGAAAAGGTCCAAGTCGTTCATGAGCTCCCCCGGACGATCTCTCCTGGGGGGCTTCCCGTCAATCGTTCCGCGTCAAGTGCCGCCTGGAGCAGCACCGCCGCGGCGGCCTGGTCGACGACCTTGCGGCGGGCCCTGCCGTGCACTCCCCCCGCCCGCAGGCCGCTCTCGGCCGTGACGGTGGTGAGCCTCTCGTCGTGCAGCCTGACCGTCTCGGGGGGAAGCCGGTCCGCGAGCCGGGCCGCGAACCTGCGCGCCGCCTCCGCCGCAGGGCCCTCCCGGCCCGACAGCGACGTCGGCAAGCCCACGACGACCTCGACCGCCTCGTACTCGGCGACCAGCTCCACCAGCCGGTCGACGTCCCCTTTGCCGCTCTTCACGGTCTCCAGGGGCGTGGCGAGCACGCCGCCGGGATCGCACCGCGCGACCCCGACCCGCACGCTCCCCACATCAACCCCCAACCGGACGCCCTGTCTCATGGCTTCGCTCCGCTCAGCGGCTCCGGGCGCCTCCCCGGCACCGGCTTCCCTCGTCGCGTGCTCACTCCTCCGTCGCTCCGCGCGCTCCTCAGTCCAGCCGGCGCCGCGCCCTCCGCGCGCCTCATGGCTTCGCTCCGCTCAGCGGCTCCGGGCGCCTCCCCGGCGCGCCCGTTGCGGGCCTGGTCGCTTCGCCCCCGGTCGCTCTACCCCGATCTGCGGGGATCACGCGGCCCCTACTGCGCGTCCGACCGCGTCGAGGGCCTCGCCGATCGCGGCGGCGTTCGCGCCGCCGCCCTGGGCCAGGTCGTCCTTGCCGCCGCCTCCCCCGCCGAGGGCCTTGGCGGCCACGCCGACGAGCGCGCCCGCCTTGAGGCCGCGTTCGCGTGCGCCCTCGGTGACGGCGACCACCACGACCGGACGGTCCTTCGGCACTCCCGTGACCATGACGACCGCCGCCCGTGAGACGAGCCGGCCCCGGACGTCGACGGCGAGCTTGCGCAGGTCGTCGGCCCCCGTGCCGTCGGGGGCGCGGTGCCCCACGAACGCGATGCCGCCCACGTCCTTGGCGGTGTCGGCGAGGGAGCCCGCGATGGCGAGGACCTGCTGGGAACGGAGCTTCTCCAGTTCCTTCTCGGCGTCGCGGAGCCGGGTGACGACGCCGGAGATCCGCTCGGGCAGCTCTTCCTTGCGCGCCTTCAGCTGCTCGGCGAGCTGCGCGACCAGCACGCTCTCCCGGGCGAGGAAGCGGAACGCGTCGATGCCGACGAGGGCCTCGACGCGGCGGACCCCGGCGCCGATCGAGGACTCGCCCAGCACCTTGACCAGGCCGAGCTGCCCGGAACGGGCGACGTGGGTGCCGCCGCACAGCTCGCGGGAGTAGTCGCCGACCTCGACGACGCGGACCTCGTCACCGTACTTCTCGCCGAACAGGGCGAGCGCCCCCATCGCGCGGGCCTCGTCGATCGAGGTGTGGAAGGCGCGGACGTCCAGGTCGCCGACCAGGACCTCGTTGACCTCGTCCTCGACCTCCCGCAGCACGCCGGCGGGGACGGCGCCGGACGCGGTGAAGTCGAACCGGAACCGGCCCGGCGAGTTCTCCGACCCGGCCTGCGCCGCCGACTCGCCGAGCGCGCGGCGGAATCCGGCGTGCACCATGTGGGTCGCGGTGTGCGAGCGGGAGATCGCCCGGCGCCGTTCCACGTCGACCTCGGCGTGGGCCGAGTCGCCCGCCTGGGCCTCACCGCTGCGGACGCGCCCCCGGTGCACGATGAGGCCGGGCAGGGGCGCCTGCACGTCGGTCACCTCGATGACCGCGCCGTTGCCGAGCCTGATCACGCCGTGGTCGGCGAGCTGCCCGCCGCCCTCGGCGTAGAAGGGGGTGCGGTCGAGGACGACCTCGACCTCGGCGCCCTCCCCGGCCGCGGGCGCGTTCGCGCCGCCGACCAGCAGTCCGACGAGGCGGGCGTCGCCGCGCAGGTGGCCGTAGCCGATGAAGTCGACCTCGCCGCCGGCGCCGGTGAGCAGCTCGTCGAGGACGGAGACGTCCAGGTTGCCGGTCCGCTTGTCGCGGGCGTCCTTCTTGGCGCGCTCGCGCTGCTCGCGCATGAGGCGCCGGAAGCCCTCCTCGTCCACCTGGAGGCCCTGTTCGGACGCCATCTCCAGGGTGAGGTCGATCGGGAAGCCGTAGGTGTCGTGCAGCTTGAACGCCTGGTCGCCGGCGAGCGTCCGGCCGCCGGACCGCCTGGCCTCCTCGGCGGCGGTGTCGAAGATGGCGGTGCCGGTGCGCAGCGTCTGGAGGAACGAGTCCTCCTCGGCGTCGATGACGGTGTGGATGTTCGCGGCGGTGCGCACCAGCTCGGGGTACTGCTCGCCCATCGCCTTGATCGCGACGTCGGTCAGCTCGTGCATGAGGCCCGCGTCCTGGCCGCCGAGCAGCCGCAGGTTGCGGATGGAGCGGCGCAGGATGCGGCGCAGCACGTACCCGCGGCCCTCGTTTCCGGGGCGGATGCCGTCGGCGACCATCATCGTCCCGCTGCGGACGTGGTCGGCGACCACGCGCAGCGACACGTCGGCGCGCCGGTCGCGGCCGTACCGCGCGCCGGTCAGCCCCGCCGCGCGGTCCAGGACGCGCCACAGGGTGTCGGTCTCGTAGATGTTGTCGACGCCCTGCAGGATCGCCGCCATGCGCTCCAGGCCCATGCCGGTGTCGATGTTCTTGGCGGGCAGTTCGCCGAGGATCGGGAAGTCGGTCTTGCTGTCCCCCGGCCCCCGCTCGAACTGCATGAAGACGAGGTTCCACACCTCGAGGTAGCGGTCCTCGTCGGCGACCGGCCCGCCCTCGCGCCCGTACGCGGGGCCGCGGTCGTAGTAGATCTCGGAGCAGGGGCCGCACGGGCCGGGGACGCCCATCGACCAGAAGTTGTCCTCCATGCCGCGCCGCTGGATGCGGTCGAGGGGGACGCCGACCTTGTCATGCCAGATGCTCCGGGCCTCGTCGTCGTCGTTGAAGACGGTGACCCACAGCTTCTCCTCGGGGAACCCGAATCCGCCGTCCTCGCGGGGCCGGGTCAGCAGCTCCCAGGCGAACGGGATCGCCTGCTCCTTGAAGTAGTCCCCGATGGAGAAGTTGCCCAGCATCTGGAAGAACGTGGCGTGCCGGGTGGTCTTGCCGACCTCCTCGATGTCCGGCGTCCGCACGCACTTCTGCGCGCTGGTCATCCGCTGGGACGGCGGGGTGCGCTGGCCGAGGAAGTACGGCTTGAACGGGACCATGCCGGCGTTCACCAGCAGCAGGGTCGGGTCCTCGGCGACGAGGCTTGCCGAGGGCACCACCAGGTGCCCGCGCTCCTCGAAGAACGTGAGGAAGCGGCGTGCGACCTCTGCCGACTCCATATCAGTGGCCATCCTTGTCGTTCTCGATGATCGTGTATCGCGCCTTGAGCACCCGGCGTGGGCCGGAACCCCACGGGCCGGGCAGCTCGGCGTCCGGCGGAGCCTGGTCCATGCGGACGGCCTCGCGCAACTCCTCTTCACGGGCACGCATCTCGGTACGCACGTCGGAGGCGAAATGCCTCAACCGCTCGCCGGCGCCCTGCCCGGTGGACACCGCCCGCGCCGCGACCCCCTCGGGGGACCAGGCCCGCGCGATCCGCACGACGCGGCGCTTGACGCGGTGCGAGACGTAGACGCCCGCGCCCGCCCCGACCGAGAGCCAGAACAGCCGCCTCATCCGCGTCCCCTGCCCGAGGAGCGTGCCTGCAACTGCGGCCTGCCCGGATCGGTGTCGCCGTCCCGCCCGCCGAGGGCCTTGCGCACCCCGTAGGAGAACGCGGCGGCCTTCACCAGCGGGCCGCCCACCACCGAGGTCATGACGGTGGTGACGGCGGAGACGTTCTGCGTGACACCGGCCACCTGCTTGGTGATGACGTCGGTGCGGCCGAGCTGCTCGTTGGCGCGCTTGACCGTCCTGGTCATGTCGTTCATCAGCGGGCCCGCCTGGTCGCCGATGTCGTGGACGACCTTGGTCGCCTCGCCGAGGAGGCGGGAGAGCTTCAGCAGGGTGAGCGCGATGAACGAGACGAGCACCGCCCAGAACACCGCCACGATGAGACCTGCCAACTGTCCACCAGTGAGCATCAGGGCTTTCCGTTCGCGTGAGTTCGGCTCGGGGCCGGGCATGTGGCCAGAGACAGACCTTACCGGTCGACCGGCCCCCATGCCGGGACCACCGGCCGGGTCAGGGTCGGGTCAGCGCCGGTCCGCGGTACCGCGCAGGACGGAGCGGATCCGTGCGAGCACTTCGGTGAACCTGGACTCGGCACCGTACTTGGTCGGGCGATAGTACTCCCGTCCGTCCACGGTGTCGGGCGCGTACTGCTGCCGGACGACCCCGCCGGGGTGGTCGTGGGCGTACTTGTAGCCCTGCCCGTGCCCGATCTTCGCCGCGCCCTTGTAGTGCGCGTCGCGCAGATGCCCGGGGACGGGCCCGGCGAGGCCCTTGCGCACGTCGCCGAGCGCCCCGTCCACGGCCATGATCACCGCGTTGGACTTGGGCGCCAGGGACAGGTGGATGACCGCCTGGGCGAGGTTGATGCGCGCCTCGGGCAGGCCGACGAACTCCACCGCCTGCGCCGCGGCGACCGCCGTCTGCAGCGCGGTCGGGTCGGCCATGCCGACGTCCTCGCTGGCGTGGACGATCAGCCGCCGGGCGATGAAGCGCGGATCCTCCCCGGCCTCGATCATGCGGGCCAGGTAGTGCAGCGCGGCGTCGACGTCGCTGCCGCGGATGCTCTTGATGAACGCGCTGATGACGTCGTAGTGCTGGTCGCCCTCGCGGTCGTAGCGGACGGCGGCCCGGTCGACGGCCTTCTCCAGGACGGCGGCGTCGATCACGGCGCCGTCCTCGACGACCAGGGCGGCGGCCTCCAGGTAGGTGAGGGCGCGCCGGGCGTCCCCGCCGGCGAGCCGGACGAGATGGTCCTCGGCCGCGGGGTCGAGGGTGACCGCCCCGCCGAGGCCGCGCCCGTCGGTGAGGGCGCGGTGGATGACCTCGCGCAGCGCGTCCTCGCCGAGCGGTTCCAGGGTGAGCAGCAGCGACCGCGACAGCAGCGGGCTGATGACGGAGAAGAACGGGTTCTCGGTGGTGGCGCCGATGAAGGAGACCCAGCGGTTCTCGACGGCGGGCAGCAGCGCGTCCTGCTGCGCCTTGTTGAAGCGGTGGACCTCGTCCACGAACAGGACGGTCTGCCGCCCCGCCATGCCCAGCTCGCGCTTGGCCAGGTCGATCTCCGCGCGGACGCGCTTGACGCCGTCGCTGACCGCGGAGATCTCCACGAACCGCCGGGACGTGACGTGGCTGACGACCGTGGCGAGGGTCGTCTTGCCGGTGCCCGGCGGCCCCCACAGGACGAGCGACATCGGCACGTCCCGGTCGACGAGCTGCCGGATGGGGGTGCCGGGGCCGAGCAGGTGCCCCTGGCCGACGACCTCGTCCAGCGCGCGCGGTCGCATCCGCACCGCGAGAGGCTGCCCGGCCCCCGTTCCGGCCGGGGCCGGGGACACCGGCGCGGCGGCGGGCTCCGGGGCCGTCCCCGCCTCCGCCGGCGCGTCGAAAAGGCCCTCAGGCTCACCCGATTCCGCCCTGCTGGTCACGCTCCGACAGTATCTTCCGGTGCGGACACTCCCGGCCCCGGGAACCCGCGAAGGGGCTCTGGCGTTGGAATAGCCCGGAAGGCAGATACAGGAGCGTGACGGTGTCCGGTACGACCCCGCGGCGGCGCTACGGGCCGGCCGGGCTGCTCGTGATTCTCTTCGTCGTGGGCGGGCTGATCTTCAGCTACGGCCTGGGCCACGCGCCCGTGTCCCGCGTCTGCACCCAGCAAGCGGTGAGCGCGCCCCTGCAGGACCACTCGTCACTGAAGCAGGGGCAACCGGATGTTCCGCTGAACGCGTGCCTGTGCCTGGCGGTCCTGTTCACCCTCCTCCTGCTGGGCCTCGCCGCCGGATCCGGCCGTCCGGCCTTCCGGTTGCCCGCCCGCGCCGGCTGGGCGGTCGTCCTGCGTCCCGAGGGCAGGCGTGTCCCCGTGCCCCGGCACTCCCTCCAGGTGCTCCGGCTGTAGATGACCGGCCGCAAGGCCACCGCGGCGTCCCCCGGCGCCGCGGTCAGTTCCGCACAGTCATCCACAGCACCCGAAAGGCCCCTCGCATGTCCAAGAGCGCCCGCAACAGAAACGCCCGAAGCAAGAACGCCCGCCCCAAGAACGTCCTCACCCAGCCGCAGGTGCCTTGGGGCACCATCGCCTTCTTCACCGTGATCGGCGTGATGGCGGTCGCCGCCATCGGATACGCGTTCCTGCAGTCCAGGTCGTCCGCCGACGAGTCCGCGTCGATCGCCGGGCTGGTGACCAAGGACGACCTGAGCCGCGACCACGTCACCGGCAGCGTCGACTACGACACCGACCCGCCGGTCGGCGGCGAGCACGACGGCGCCTGGCAGAACTGCAACGGCCGCGTGTACGACGCACCGCTCCGCAACGAGAACGCGGTGCACTCCCTGGAGCACGGCGCCGTCTGGATCACCTACCGCCCCGGGGTTCCCGCCGACCAGCTGGAGGCGCTGCAGACCAGGGTCACCGGCACCGACTACACGTTCATGAGCCCGTACCCGTCCCTGGACGCCCCGATCGCGCTCAGCGCCTGGGGCAGGCAGATCAAGCTGCAGGACGCCGCAGACCCGCGCGTGGACGAGTTCCTCCGCGCCTTCGTGAAGGGCCCGCAGACGCCGGAGCCCGGCGCCCCCTGCGACGGCGCCAAGGACACACCATGACCCGGGGGCGGCGCCCCACGGTCGTCCTGGCGGTCCTCATCCTCCTGACCGGGCTGACGCTGATCGCACTGACCGCGCTCCGTCCCGGCGCGCCAGGGACGAACGACCCCGAAGCCGGATTCGCCCGCGACATGAGCACCCATCACGCCCAGGCGGTGCGGATGTCGTTCATCGTCCGGGACCGCACGGACGACGGCGACGTCCGGCTGCTGGCCTACGACATCATCAACACCCAGCAGGCCCAGATCGGCATGATGACCGCGTGGCTGGACGAGTGGGAACTGCCCAAGACCGACCCGGGAGGCGCCATGCGCTGGATGTCCGGGCACGCGGGCCACGGCGGCGGGGCGGGCGCGATGCCGGGCATGGCGACGCGCGAGCAGCTCGCCGACCTGGAGAAGGCGTCCGGCGAGGACGCGGAGGTGCGGTACCTGCGGCTGATGATCGCCCACCACCGCGGCGGCGTGGACATGGCGGAGGCGGTACTCGCCCGCAGCGGCCACGACCGGGTGCACCGGCTCGCCAAGACGATGGTGGACGGCCAGCGAGCGGAGATCGGCCAGATGAACGCGATGCTCCGCGAGCGGGGCGCCCCCGAGGCGTGAGAGGCACCGGGCGACCTTCGCGATAGCGCTTGACAGGCCGGTCGTATCGCGGGTCACTGGCCACCATGGCTCCGAACCTCAGCGGCTACCACCGGGCCCTCGATCTCTTCGAGGGCCTGGTGGCCGGCGTCCCCCGGGACGGCTGGGACGCGCCGTCGCCCTGCGCGGACTGGACCGCCCGCGACGTCGCCGGCCATGTGACCGGCGGCCAGTACCTGATCATGGCGCTGGCCGGCGGAGAGCCCGAACCCGACATCGGCCGCGACCCGGCGCGGTTCGTCCCGGGCGACGTCCTGATGAGCTGGCGGACGGCCCGCAAGGAGTGCGCCGCCGCCCTCACCCCGGACGCGCTGGCCCGCCCCATCCCGTTCGACGGGCTGGGCGAACTGCCCCTGGCCGACTACCTGGAGGCGTACATCCTGGAGCCGCTGGTGCACGCCTGGGACCTGGCGAAGGCCACGGGCCAGCCGTCCCGCCTGGACCCAGACCTGGTCCACCACGCCTTCGCCACGGCTCAGGTGGTCGCCGCCCACCTACGGGCCGCGGGCCATCTGGCACCCCCACGACACCCCCCGAAAGGCGCAGACGAACAAACCCGCATGCTCGCCTTCCTAGGCAGAACTCCCTAGCCCCCAACTTGTGGCCCCGTGATCGTGCCCGTAGACCCCACAGGGCCGCGCGACTGCGGGAGGTTCGCCTCTTGGCAGCCCCAACATCAGCCGAGGTCACGGGTCGTGCGGCCGGAGCGAGTGCAGCGAGCGCAGGTCGCAGGACCCGCCGAGCCGGGCGACCGCAGCGACACCGCGCGTCCCGCACGGTCACACCGGACCGCAACGGTGGCGTGAGGATCGACCGGCTCGCAACGGGGGTTCCAGGGGGTCGCCCCCCTGGGAGATCAAGAGAACTCTGCGAGGGTCCTCTCGGCCTCTTCCAGCCAGGCCCGGCGGGCGGTGAGGGCCTCTCCGGCTTCCTTGATGTCCTTCTCGCGGCCGGCGTCGCGGGCCTTGGCGAGGCGCTTCTCGAGCTGGTCGATGGAGTTGCGCAGCTGGGTGACGGTGGCTTCGGCGCGTGCGCGGGCCTCGGGGTTGGTACGGCGCCATTCGTTCTCTTCGGCGGCCCGGACGGTCTCCTCGATCTTGCGGAGCCGGCCTTCGAGGCGGTCGCGCTGGTCGCGGGGGACCATGCCGGCAGCCTCCCAGCGTTCCTGGATGCCGCGCAGTGCCTGCCTGGCCTGGCGGACGTCCTTGACGGGCAGCAGCCGTTCCGCCTCGGCGAGGATCTTCTCCTTCGCGGCGGCGTTCTCGCGGAACTCGGCGTCGCGTTCGGCGAAGGCGGCGCTGCGGGCCTGGAAGAAGGTGTCCTGGGCGCCCTTGAAGCGGGCCCAGAGGTCTTCTTCGGCGTCCCTGGAGGCGCGGCCGGCCGTCTTCCAGCGGCGCATCAGGTCGCGGTAGGCGGCGGCCGTCTCGCCCCAGTCGGTCGAGCCGGACATCGCCTCGGCCTCGGCGACGAGGCGTTCCTTCTCCCTGCGGGACTCCTCGCGCTGGTCGTCGAGGGTGGCGAAGTACGCCTTGCGGCGCTTGGTGAAGGCGTTGCGGGCGGACGACAGCCGTTTCCACAGCGCGGTCTCGGTGGGCCGGTCGATGCGGTCGGCGGCCTTCCACTCCTCGACGAGCTGGCGCAGCCGCTCGCCGCCGTTCTTCCAGTGGGTCTCCTCGGCGGCGATCCGCTCCGCCTCGGCGACGATCCGCTCCTTGATCTCGCGGGCCTCGTGGCGGTGCTGCTCGCGCTGGGCCTTGACCTCCTCGCGGCGCCGCCCCACCAGCTCGGTGAGGGCGTCCAGGCGCCGTGCGAGGGCGTCGAGGTCCCCGACGGCGTGCGCGTCGGCGACGGCCTCGCGGAGCCGGTCGATGCTCTGCTGCGCCTGCGCGGGCTGCAGGTCGGTGGTGCGGACCCGCTGCTCCAGCAGGCCGATCTCGGTGACGAGCGCGTCGTACTTGCGCTTGAAGTAGGCCAGGGCCTCTTCGGGCGCACCCGCCTGCCAGGACCCGACGACGCGCTCACCGTCGGACGTCCTGACGTACACGGTGCCGTCCTCGTCCACCCGGCCCCAGGGATCGGTCGCGCTGGACACCCTTGCCTCCTGAATCGCGGGTCCGGATGCTTTCCCAGCCACCGGACCCTCCACACCTTAGTATCCCGTTCGCCTATTTCCCGGCGATCGAGACGTCCCGGATCGTGACCTTCTTCTTGGGTTCGCCGTCTCCGTCGGGTTCCGACCCGGCCTTCGCGATCTCCTGGAGGACGTCCAGTCCCTTGGAGACCTTCCCGAAGACGGTGTAGTCGGGGGGAAGTTCCGAGTCCTTGTAGACGATGAAGAACTGGCTGCCGTTGGAGTCCGGCTGCGAACTGTGCGCCATGGCGAGGGTGCCCGCCTTGTACTGGGCGCCTTCGGTGTTCTCGTTGGCGTACTGGTAGCCCGGCCCGCCGGTGCCCTTGCCGGTGGGGTCACCGCATTGCAGGACGTTGAGCCCGCCGCTGGTCAGCCGGTGGCAGTCGGTCTTGTCGTAGAAGTTCGCGTCGGCCAGGAACGCGAAGGAGTTGACGGTGCAGGGTGCGTTCTCACCGTCCAGTTCCATCACGACGTTGCCGTGGTTGGTCTTGACGGTCGCCTTCACCGTTCCCTTGTGTACCGGCTTGACCGGTGGTGTCCCGAGGTCCTCGGGGGCGCCCGGCACCTGCGCCGGCTTGTAGGTGCACTCCCCCGGCTTGGCCTGCGGGGTCGCGGACGCCTTCGCGGCGGCCTCGGACTCATCGTCCCCGCCGGTGAGCGCGACGATCGCGGCGCCGCCGGCGACGATCGCGGCCACCGCGCCCGCCGAGCCCATGACCTTGAGGCGGCGCGCCCGCGCCGCCTGCTGAGCCCGCCGCTGTTCCTGCCGCTCGTAACGCGCACGCGCGAGCTGCTTCTTGCGGTCCTTCCCCGCCACGGCCTGCTCCTCCGATGTGATCAGGTGAACGTGCAGCGCATAGTAGCGGCCCCCGGAAGCGAACGCGTCCCGGCTTTCAGCGAGCGCTCAGGTGGCGGGGCGCCCGGGGGCGGGCGCCGGGGGACGCGACACGGCGACCCGCCGATCTCGTTCGCGGTGGCCGCGGCCGCGCCGGTACCCTCGGACAGGCCACCCGAGATGGTTCTAAGGAAGGACGACCGTGCTCGTCGCCGGGTTCCCCGCCGGATCTTTCGCCGCGAACTGCTACGTCGTGGCGCCCGCCGCGGGTGAGGAGTGCGTCATCATCGACCCCGGCGAGGACGCCGAGGGCGGGATCGAGGAGATCCTGCGCGAGCACCGGCTGAAGCCGGTCGCGGTGCTGCTGACGCACGGCCATCTCGACCACGTGTGGTCGGTGGCGCCGGTCTGCGGCGCGAAGGACGTCCCCGCCTACATCCACCCGGACGACCGCGACCTGCTCACCGATCCGGCGAAGGGGCTGTCGCTCGGCGCCGGGCAGCAGCTGTTCGGCGGCCTGGAGCTGGCGGAGCCCGACGATGTGCAGGAGCTGGCCGACGGGGCGGTGCTGGAGCTGGCGGGGCTGAGCTTCACCGTCGACCACGCGCCGGGCCATACGCCCGGGTCGGTGACCTTCCGGACGCCGAGGACGCGGGAACTCCCCGACGTGATGTTCACGGGAGACCTGCTGTTCGCCGGCTCGATCGGACGCACCGACCTGCCGGGCGGGTCGTACGAGGAGATCCTCGCCAGCCTGTCGCGGGTGTGCCTCGGCATGCCCGACGAGACGGCCGTCCTGCCCGGCCACGGGACACAGACCACAATCGGCCGCGAGCGCGCCACAAACCCTTTCCTTTCGGAACTGGCTCCCGCGGACGGCCCCGGCAAGGGATTCTGAGCCTAAAAGACCATGAGTTCGAGTTTCCGGGCCCCCAAGGGGGTCAGTGAATACGTTCCGCCGCGGGCGGACCTCTTCTACGCCATCCGGGAGGCGTTCGCCGAGCAGGCGAGGCTCGCCGGATACGGCTACCTGGAGCTGGCCGTCTTCGAGGACACCAACCTGTTCAGGCGCGGTGTCGGGGAGTCCACCGACGTGGTCTCCAAGGAGATGTACACCTTCGAGGACAGGGGCGGCCGCTCGCTGACGCTGCGTCCCGAGTTCACCGCCTCGGTGCTGCGGTCGGTGCTGGAGAACAACCTCCACAAGGGCGCACTGCCGGTGAAGGTGTGGACGACCGGGCCGGCGTTCCGCGCCGAACGGCCCCAGCAGGGCCGCTACCGGCAGTTCTACCAGCTCGACCTGGAGGCGATCGGCAGCGAGGACCCGCGGGTCGACGCCGAGACGATCGCGATCGCGTGGCACTGGTACCGCTCCCTCGGGCTGACCCGGGTGCGGCTGCTGCTGAACTCGCTCGGCTGCAAGGAGTGCCGTCCCGCGTACCGGGCCCTGCTGCAGGACTTCCTGCGCCGCCTGGACCTGGACGACGACACCCGCGCCCGGGTGGAGATCAACCCGCTGCGGGTGCTGGACGACAAGCGGCCCCAGGTGCGGGCGCAGCTCACGGGCGCGCCCCTGATGGCCGACCACCTGTGCCCGGCGTGCAAGGCGTACCACGACCAGGTCCGCGAGCTGCTCGCCGACCTCGGCATCACGTGGGAGGACACCCCCACGCTCGTCCGGGGGCTCGACTACTACACCCGGACGACCTACGAGTTCGACCACCCGCTGCTGGGCGCCCAGTCCGGCATCGGCGGCGGGGGCCGCTACGACGGGCTGTCGGAGGACATCGGCGGCCCGCCGCTGCCCGGCATCGGGTTCGGGCTCGGCCTGGACCGCACGGTCCTCGCGCTGGAGGCCGAGGCGCCGGAGGCCGGGGACGCCGTGGTCGCCGCCCGGCCGCGCTGCGAGGCGTTCGGGGTGGCGCTCGGCGAGGCCGCCGAGCGCCGAATGTTCGCGCTGGTCGACGAGCTGCGCCGGGCCGGGATCGCCGCCGACATGGCGTTCGGCGGCAAGAAGCTGAAGGGCGCCATGAAGGACGCGGACCGCTCGGGTGCCCGCTACGCCGTGATCCTCGGGGAGCGAGATATCGCCGACGGCGTCGCCCAGGTCAAGGATCTCGCCGAGGGCGAGCAGACCGCCGTCCCGCTCACCGGCATCGTCACGACGTTGAAGGAAAGGCTCTCCACATGATCCGCACCCACGAGGCGGGGACGCTCCGCAAGGAGCACGCCGGGCAGCAGGTCACGCTGGCCGGCTGGGTCGGCCGCCGCCGCGACCACGGCGGTGTCACGTTCATCGACCTGCGCGACGCCTCCGGCACCGCGCAGGTCGTGTTCCGCGAAGAGGACGCCGCTCACGACCTGCGCTCGGAGTTCTGCGTGAAGGTCGTCGGGGAGGTGCGCGTCCGGCCGGCGGGCAACGAGAACCCCGAGCTGCCGACCGGGGACATCGAGGTCGCCGCCGCCGACATCGAGGTGCTGTCCGATGCGGCGCCGCTGCCGTTCCCCATCGAGGGCGACGTCAACGTCAACGAGGAGATCCGGCTCAAGTACCGGTACCTCGACCTGCGCCGCGACGCCGTCGCGCGGGCGGTGAAGGTCCGCTCCGAGGCGTCGTTCCTGGTGCACGAGGTGATGCGCGAGCACGGCTTCGTCAACGTCGAGACCCCGACGCTGACCCGGTCGACGCCCGAGGGCGCCCGCGACTTCCTGGTGCCGGTCCGGCTGCAGCCGGGCCACTGGTACGCGCTGCCGCAGTCGCCGCAGCTGTTCAAGCAGCTGCTCATGGTGGGCGGGCTGGAGCGCTACTACCAGATCGCCCGCTGCTATCGGGACGAGGACTTCCGCGCCGACCGGCAGCCGGAGTTCACCCAGATCGACATCGAGATGTCGTTCGTGGACCAGGACGACGTCCTGCGGGTCTCCGAGGACCTCGTCTCCCGTCTCTGGAAGGAGATCGGCGGATACGAGATCCCCCGGCCGATCCCCCACATCACCTACGCCGACGCGATGGCCCGGTACGGCTCCGACAAGCCCGACCTGCGGTTCGGCCTGGAGCTGACCGACATGACCGAGTACTTCGCGGGCACGTCGTTCCGGGTGTTCCAGGCCCCGTACGTCGGCGCGGTGGTCATGCCGGGCGGCGCGTCCCAGACCCGCAGGGAGCTGGACGGCTGGCAGGACTGGGCGAAGGCCCGCGGCGCCCGCGGCCTCGCGTACGTGCTCGTCCAGGAGGACGGGACGCTCGGCGGGCCCGTCGCGAAGAACCTCTCCGACGCCGAGAAGGAGGGCCTCGCCGCGCAGACCGGCGCCGGCATCGGCGACGCGGTCTTCTTCGGCGCCGGGAAGCGGCACGCCACGCAGGAACTGCTGGGCGCCGCCCGGCTGGAGATCGGCCGCCGCCGCGAGCTGATCGACGAGTCG
Organism: Actinomadura sp. 6K520; assembly: GCF_004349245.1. GTDB lineage: Bacteria > Actinomycetota > Actinomycetes > Streptosporangiales > Streptosporangiaceae > Spirillospora. The sequence continues at coordinate 33,117 of NZ_SMLC01000005.1, forward strand.
GCGTGGAAGTTCGTGTGGGTGGTCGACGCGCCGGTCTTCGAACCGGTCGAGGACGACAAGGGCGAGCAGATCGGCTGGACGGCCGTCCACCATCCGTTCACCGCGCCGAAGGCGGAGTTCGCCGCGACCTTCCAGGACGACCCGGGCGGCGCGCTCGCGAATGCCTACGACCTCGTCCTGAACGGCACCGAGATCGGCGGCGGGTCCCTGCGCATCCACCGCGCGGAGATGCAGCAGCGGGTGTTCGACGTGCTGGGCATGTCGAAGGAGGAGGCCGAGTCGAAGTTCGGGTTCCTGCTGGAGGCGTTCAAGTTCGGGCCGCCCCCGCACGGCGGCATCGCGTTCGGCTGGGACCGGATGGTCATGCTCCTGTCCCGGCAGGAATCGATCCGCGACGTGATCGCCTTCCCGAAGGCGGCGTCCGGCTACGACCCGCTGACGGCCGCCCCGACGCCGATCACGCCGCGGCAGCGCGCCGAGGCCGGCGTCGACGTGGACCCCGCGGAGAAGACCGAGACCGCCGGGGGCTGACCGGCGGGAACGACCCCGTGGCAGGCGGCGCCGTCCCTCAGCGGGCGGCGCCGCTCGGCGTCCGGTAGACGTCGTAGACGCCGTCGATGGAGCGGACGGCCTTCAGGACGTGGCCGAGGTGCTTCGGGTCGCCCATCTCGAACGTGAAGCGGCTGACGGCGACGCGGTCGCGGGTCGTGGTGACCGAGGCCGACAGGATGTTGACGTGCTGGTCGGACAGCACGCGGGTCACGTCCGACAGCAGCCGGGGACGGTCGAGGGCCTCGACCTGGATCGCGACCAGGAAGACCGAGTCCTCCCCCGGGGACCATTTCACGTCGATGAGCCGGTCGGGCTGCGACCTCAGGCTCGCGACGTTCGCGCAGTCGGCGCGGTGGACGGAGACGCCGTGCCCGCGCGTGACGAACCCGACGATCTCGTCGCCCGGCACCGGGGTGCAGCAGCGCGACAGCCGCACCCACACGTCGGGGTCGTCGGCCACGACGACGCCCGGGTCGCCCGCGGGACGGGTCCGCTTGCGGCGGGTCGGCAGCGCGAGCTCCGCGAGGTCCTCCTCGGCGCTCTCCACCCCGCCGAGGGCGTCCACGAGCCGCTGGACGACGTGCTGCGCGGAGATCTGGCTCTCCCCGACCGCCGCGTACAGCGACGACACGTCCGGGTAGCGCATGTCGCGGGCGAGGGCGAGCAGCGCCTCCCCGGACATCATCCGCTGCAGCGGCATGTTCTGCTTGCGCATCGCGCGGGCGATGGCGTCCTTGCCGGACTCGATCGCGGTGTCGCGGCGCTCCTTGGAGAACCAGTGCTTGATCTTGTTGCGGGCGCGGGCGCTCTTGACGAAGCCGAGCCAGTCGCGGCTCGGACCCGCGTCCGGCGACTTGGAGGTGAAGACCTCGACGGTGTCGCCGTTGTCGAGGGTCGATTCGAGGGGGACGAGCCGCCCGTTGACACGGGCGCCGATACATCGGTGCCCGACCTCGGTGTGGATCGCGTACGCGAAGTCGACGGGGGTCGCGCCCTGCGGCAGCGCGATCACGTCGCCCTTCGGCGTGAACACGAACACCTCGGAGACCGACAGGTCGAACCGCAGCGACTCCAGGAACTCGGCGGGGTCGGCGGTCTCCTTCTGCCAGTCGAGGAGCTGGCGGAGCCACTGCATGTCACCGGCCTTGCGCCCGGCGACCGTCTCCTCCTTGTACTTCCAGTGCGCGGCGACGCCGTACTCGGCGCGGCGGTGCATGCCCCAGGTGCGGATCTGCAGTTCGACCGGCTTGCCCCCGGGGCCGATCACCGTCGTGTGCAGCGACTGGTACATGTTGAACTTCGGCATCGCGATGTAGTCCTTGAACCGGCCGGGGACCGGGTTCCACCGCGCGTGGATGGTGCCGAGGGCGGCGTAGCAGTCGCGGACGCTGTCGACGAGGACCCGGATGCCGACCAGGTCGTAGATGTCGTCGAAGCTGACGTCCCGCGCGATCATCTTCTGGTAGATCGAGTAGTAGTGCTTCGGGCGCCCGGTGACGGTCGCCTTGATCCGGGCGTCGCGCAGGTCGGCGGAGACGTACTGGATCACTTCCTGGAGGTAGACGTCGCGGCGCGGGGCGCGCTCGGACACCAGGCGGGCGATCTCGTCGAACCGCTTGGGGTACATCGTGGCGAACGCGAGGTCCTCCAGCTCCCACTTCAGCGTGTTCATCCCGAGGCGGTGCGCGAGCGGCGCGAACACCTCCAGGGTCTCGCGGGCCTTCTTCTCCTGCTTGTGCCGCGGCATGTAGCGCAGCGTGCGCATGTTGTGCAGCCGGTCGCCGAGCTTGATCACCAGCACGCGGATGTCGCGGGACATCGCGACGACCATCTTGCGGACGGTCTCGGCCTCGGCGGCCTCCCCGTACTTGACCTTGTCGAGCTTGGTGACGCCGTCGACGAGGGCGGCGATCTCGTCGCCGAAGTCGGCGCGCAGCTGGTCGAGCGTGTAGGGGGTGTCCTCGACGGTGTCGTGCAGCAGCGCCGCGCACAGCGTCTCGGTGTTCATGCCGAGCTCGGCGAGGATGGTGGCGACGGCGAGCGGGTGCGTGATGTACGGGTCGCCGCTCTTGCGCTTCTGGTGCCGGTGGTGGTGGGCGGCGACGTCGTAGGCGCGCTCGATGAGCCGGAGGTCCGCCTTGGGATGGGTGTTGCGGACCGTCTTGATCAGTGGTTCGAGTACCGGGTTCATAGCGGGGCCGCGCTGGGCGCCCAACCTGGCGAGCCTTCGGCGCACCCGGGCGGCAGACGGTGGAATCGTGGCCTGTGCGGGCCTGGACGGTACGGCGGGCTCATCAGCGGCCTGCTCTCCGGAAGCCTGATCTTCGGAGGCCCGCTCGGAAGCCTGGGCTTCCGGGGCCTGCTCTGCGGGAGCCTGGCCTGGGGCTTCGGGTGCGGGGCGGCGCCGAGGCGCCCCGGGTTTCTTCGCGGACCCCCGGGGCGGTTCCGTGGGTGGTTCGGCCGCGGTCTCCGCCACCGGGCCGGTCTCGGCGGCCCTGACGGCGTCGTTCACCGCGTCGGTCGATACCACCTCACCGGGCACCCAGCCTCCTTGGTCCATCCGCACGCATGATCACCGCGTCCGCGGGATGCGCCCGTCCCCACCGGTCCCTGATGGCGCCAGTGTATCCGGCACCTTTTGGTACTAGACCGTAACCAGCGAATGGACGTCCAAATTCCGCAGCTTGTCGCGCCCCTGCAGGAACGACAGTTCGAGGAGGACCGACAGGCCGGCCACCTCGGCGCCGCTGCGGCGGACGAGATCGGCGGCGGCCCTGGCCGTCCCTCCCGTGGCCAGGACGTCGTCGACGATCAGCACACGGTCTCCGGGTTCGAGGGCGTCGAGGTGGATCTCGATCGTCTCGGTCCCGTACTCGAGATCGTAGGTCTCCTCGTCCGTCCGCGACGGCAGTTTCCCCTTTTTCCGCACGGGGACGAATCCCGCGCCGAAGTGGTAGGCGACGGGCGCGGCGAGGATGAACCCGCGGGCCTCGATTCCGACGATCTTGTCGATGGTGCCCCGGCCGTGGTGGTTGACGATCGCGTCGACCACGCCGGCGAACGCGACGTGGTCGGCCAGCAGAGGGGTGATGTCCTTGAAGACCACCCCGGGCTTGGGGTAGTCGTCCACGTCGCGGATCCGCTCCTGGATCAGCTTCCCGAGGTCCACCATGTGCTCCTACCTGCCTCCGCGTCGTTTCCGCCGGGTTCGGCGTCCGGGCCCGCAGACGAAGACGGCGGCGGACTCGCTCCGCCGCCGTTCTCGTCTCGTACGTTCTTCTTCACCGGCCCGCCATCGCCGGCGGAGAGGGGACCCGCCGGCGTCGCGCCGCGACCGGTAACGGCGTCAGGCGCCGGACTTGCCGGTGGCCTTGACCTTCGCCCGGCCCTTGGGCTCGGCGTCGGGCTCGTCCGCCGCGGCCGTCTCGCCCGCCTTGCCGTCCTCGTCCTCGGTCTCGTCGCCGGCGTCCTCGTGCTCGCCGGCGTCGTCCTTGGCGAGGTCGACGCGGTCGCCGCTCTCGTCGCCGTCGCCGTCCTCGTCCTCGTCGTCCTCGTCGAGGTCATCGGACACGTCGTCCTTGAGGACCTGCATGACGGCCTGCTTGACGAAGCGGACCTCGACGCCGTCCGCGATCTCCAGCAGGAGACCGTCGTCGTCGACGTCCACGACGGTGGCCTGCATGCCGCTCGTCGTCAGCACCCGCGAGCCGGGCTCGATGGAGTTCTGCAGCTGCATCTGCTCCTTGCGGCGCTTGCTCTGCGGCCGGATGAGCAGGAAGTAGAAGACCAGGGGAATGGCGAGGAGGAGGAGCAGGTTGAAGGCCCCGCTGCCGCCCGACTCCGCCGCGATAATCATGTCGCCGCCCATTACTGGGGCATCCTTCCGAAGTTGTTGGCCCAGCCTGGTGACCGGACCGGTCATGTGCAACGGGACCGCCGGCTGGAGGCGGTGGACCGAGTCCCGGAGTCTAGAGAGTACGCCAGAACCCGGCAACGACGTGACGTCCGGTGACGCCGGGAAGTTCCCAACCCGTTACCGACATGATCACTCGCCGGGCCGGCCGGCGTCCCCGTCGACGTCGAACAGCGTCCCCGCCATCGGCGCGGTCGGCGGCTGCACGAGCCCCAGGTGGGCCCACGCCGCCGCGGTGGCGATCCGCCCGCGGGGCGTCCTCGCCAGCAGCCCCTGGCGCACCAGGAACGGCTCCGCGACGACCTCCACGGTCTCGGGTTCCTCACCCACCGACACGGCCAGGGTCGACAACCCGACCGGCCCGCCGCCGAACTTGCGCATCAGCGATTCGAGCACGGCACGGTCGAGCCGGTCGAGGCCCCGTTCGTCCACCTCGTACAACGCGAGGGCGGCCCGCGCGGATTCCTGGGTGACGGTCCCGTCGGCGCGGACCTCGGCGTAGTCGCGGACGCGGCGCAGCAGCCGGTTGGCGATACGGGGCGTGCCGCGGGACCGCCCGGCGATCTCGGCGGCCGCGTCGTCGCCGACCTCCACGCCCAGCAGCTTCGCCGACCGCCGGACGATGATCTCCAGTTCGGCCGCGTCGTAGAAGTCCATGTGGGCGACGAACCCGAACCGGTCGCGCAGCGGGCCGGGCAGCATCCCCGCGCGGGTGGTGGCGCCCACCAGCGTGAACGGCGCGATGTCCAGCGGGATCGCGGTCGCCCCCGGGCCCTTGCCGACCACGACGTCGACGCGGAAGTCCTCCATCGCCATGTAGAGCATCTCCTCGGCGGGCCGCGCCAGCCGGTGGATCTCGTCCAGGAACAGCACCTCGCCCTCGGCGAGCGTGGACAGCACCGCCGCGAGGTCGCCGGCCCGCTCGATCGCCGGTCCGGAGGAGATGCGCAGCGGCTGCCCCAGCTCCGCCGCGATGATCATGGCGAGGGTGGTCTTGCCGAGGCCGGGCCCGCCCGACAGCAGGACGTGGTCGGGTGTGCGGCCGCGGCGCAGCGCGCTCTGCAGCACCAGCGAGAGCTGCTCGCGCACCCGCTCCTGCCCGACGAAGTCACCGAGCTTGCGGGGCCGCAGCGCGGCCTCGATCCGCTGCTCCTCCGCCCCGTCCGCGTCCGCGGACACGAGCCGCTCAAGCCCCGGTTCGCTATCACCCATTTATTTGCTCAGCTTCCGCAAGGCCGACTTCAGCAGCACCGCGACGGCCGGGGTCTCGCCGCTCCCGTCGAGGTCGGCGGCGACGGCGTCGACGGCCGCGTCGGCGTCCTTGGCGGACCAGCCCAGGTTGATCAGGCCCAACTGGACCTGCTCGCGCCACGGTTCGGCGCGAGCGGGTGCGCGGACGCCGCCGGGCCCGTCGCCGACCGGGCCGCCCAGCCGGTCCCTGAGCTCCAGGACGATGCGCTGGGCGCCCTTCTTGCCGATGCCGGGGACCTTGGTGAGGGCGGTCAGGTCCTCGCTCGCCACCGCGTGCCGCAGCGCGTTCGGGGTGTGCACGGCGAGCATCGCCAGCGCCAGCCGGGGCCCGATGCCGCTCGCCGTCTGCAGCAGCTCGAAGACCGTGCGCTCGTCGTCGTCGGCGAACCCGAACAGGGTGAGCGAGTCCTCGCGGACGACGAGCGAGGTCGGCACCGTCGCCTCGTCGCCGACCCGCAGCCCGGCCAGGGTGGCGGGGGTGCACTGCACCGAGAGACCGACGCCGTGCACGTCGATCACCGCGCCGTCGGGCCCGGCGGCGGCAACCCGGCCGCTGACGAAGGCGATCACTTGACGCTTCCTCCTCTGCTCCGGGCGGCGAGCCGCGCGCGCTCGGCCCTGGCCGCATCCTCGATCCGCGACCGCTGCCCCGCGGCGAGCCGCTGCCGCGCTCCCCCGCGCCACACGTGGCAGATGGCCAGTGCGAGCGCGTCGGCCGCGTCCGCGGGCTTGGGGGCCGTGTCCAGGGACAGGAGCCGGGTCACCATCCGGGTCACCTGGGCCTTGTCGGCCCGCCCGTTGCCGGTGACGGCGGCCTTGGCCTCGCTCGGGGTGTGCAGCGCGACGGGCAGCCCGCGCCGGGCGGCCGACAGCATCGCGACACCGGCGGCCTGCGCGGTGCCCATCACGGTGCGGACGTTGTGCTGCGAGAACACGCGCTCGACGGCGACGGCGTCGGGGCGCAGCTCGTCCATGAGCGCCTCGATGCCCGACTCGATCCCCAGCAGCCGCAGCGCGACCTCGTCATCGGGGTCGGTCCGCACGACGGACACGTGGACCAGGTGGAGCCGCTTGCCCGGGACGCCCTCGACGACCCCCACCCCGCACCGGGTGAGCCCGGGGTCCACCCCCATCACCCGCAAGGCCACTCCTTCGATCACTTGTTCGGCCGCCAACGCTACCAACCCGGGGCCGGATCGTGGAGGGCGCGGCGGGGCGTGTTCTCGAAGTGGTCCAGGGAGGTGGGCGGCGGGCCGGGCTCAGTCCAGGGTGGCGAGGACGTCGTCGGAGACGTCGAAGTTGGCGTAGACGTCCTGCACGTCGTCGGAGTCCTCCAGGGCGTCCAGAAGGCGGAAGACCTTTTTGGCGTTGTCCTCGTCGAGGGGGACCGTGACGCTCGGCAGGAACTTGCTCTCGGCCGACTCGTAGTCGATCCCGGCGTCCACCAGCGCGGTGCGGACCGCGACCAGGTCGCCCGCCTCGCTGACGACCTCGAAGCTGTCGTCGTCGAGGTCGTTGACCTCCTCGGCGCCGGCGTCCAGGACGGCGAGCATCACGTCGTCCTCACTGGTGCCCGCCTTGGGGACGATCACGACGCCCTTGCGGTTGAACATGTAGGACACCGAGCCCGGGTCGGCGAGGGAGCCGCCGTTGCGGGTGAGGGCGACGCGGACCTCGGAGGCCGCGCGGTTGCGGTTGTCGGTCAGGCACTCGATCAGGACGGCGACCCCGCCGGGCGCGTAGCCCTCGTAGGTGATGGTCTGCCAGTCGGCGCCCCCGGCCTCCTCACCGGCGCCGCGCTTGCGCGCGCGCTCGATGTTGTCGTTGGGGACGGAGTTCTTCTTCGCCTTGTAGATGGCGTCGTAGAGGGTCGGGTTGGCGTCCGGATCGCCGCCGCCCGTACGGGCCGCCACCTCGATGTTCTTGATCAGCTTGGCGAAGAGCTTGCCCCGTTTGGCGTCGAGGGCCGCCTTCTTGTGCTTGGTCGTCGCCCACTTGGAATGGCCGGACATCTGTCACTCCTCCTCTGTGGTCCGGCGCACCAGATCGGCGAAGTAGTGGTGCACGCGGAAATCGCCTGTCAACTCCGGATGGAACGCGGTCGCCATGAGGCGCCCCTGGCGGACGGCGACGATCCTACCGGCGTTCGGGCCGCCGTCGGCGCGTCCGATGATCTCGACGCCGTCCCCGACGGACTCCACCCAGGGAGCGCGGATGAAAACGGCGTGGTACGGCGTGTCCCCCATGCCGGTCAGCGGGACGTCGGACTCGAACGAGTCGACCTGCCGGCCGAAGGCGTTGCGCCGGACGGTCATGTCGATCCCGCCGACCGTCTCCTGACCCGCCGCGCCGTCCACGATGCGGTCCGCGAGCATGATCATGCCGGCGCAGGAGCCGTAGGCGGGCAGTCCCGCCTCGATCCGCTTGCGCAGCGGCTCCAGCAGCTCGAACGAGCGCGCCAGCCGCCACATGGTGGTGGACTCGCCACCGGGCAGCACGAGGCCGTCGACGCGCTCCAGCTCGTCGGGGCGGCGCACGTTCAGGGTGCGGGCCCCGGCGGCCTCCAGCGCGCGTGCGTGCTCGCGCACGTCGCCCTGCAGGGCCAGGACACCGATCGTCGGCACAGCGGTCACGCGAAAACCTTCCGGGGGTTCGGGGGGTCGTTCAACCCTAGACGTTCGTTACAACGCCGCTCGTCACGGCACGTCTTCCCCGGGGCCGGGGCTGCGGCTCAGACGTGCTTGAAGCGGCGCAGCGGGAGCTCCAGCGGCAGGAACCCGTCCTTGCCCCGGTCGGCGATGCCGCGGCCGAACATGTGCTCCTCGGCGAGCGCGAGCCCGAACTCCTCCGGGTCGAACGGCAGCGGGACGTCGGGGGCACCCGCGTCGATGGCGCGCCAGAACGGCCGCTCGGCGGGGAGCCGCTCGCCCTGGTCGACGACGACGCCGTCCTCGGCGGTGACGAACACGTCGCGCAGCAGCTCGCCGGACTCGTACCAGCGGAACCAGCAGCCGCGGATGACGTTGTGCAGGACGAGGACGCCGCAGTGCGAGCCGGGCAGCGCGGCCGCGGCGGTGTCGGCGATGCGGCGGGCGTCGTCGTCTAGGCAGAACAGCCGCCGGTCGCACAGCAGCAGGGCCCGCTCGAACGCCCCGACGAACAGCTCGTCCTCGTACGGCCAGAGCGCGAAGTCCAGGACCGTGTCACCGGTCTCGGTCAGGGTGTCGGCCGGGTAGAGACCCCGCGCGATCGCCGCGGCGGCGTCCGGATCGGGCACCAGGCCCGGCCGGAACACCTCGGTGGGTTCACCCGCGCTCGCGCAGGCCAGCGCGACCGACCAAGCCATGCTCTTCCCCTCCCGCCGCCGGGCGCCGCCCGGGGCCTCCTCCCCGTCGCCGGGGCCGCCGTTCCGCACCCGGCCGCGCCGCCAGCGTAACCCCGCCGGGTTCACGTCACCAGCCGCGGCCCGCGAACTTCTGGTCCTCGCCGAGGCCGGCGGCGCTGATGCCGACCATGGCCTCCCCGAGGCCGCGGGAGACCTTGGCGATCACCCCGGGGTCGTCGTGGAAGGTGGTGGCCTTGACGATGGCCTCGGCGCGCTGGGCCGGGTTCCCGGACTTGAAGATCCCGGAGCCGACGAAGACGCCCTCGGCGCCGAGCTGCATCATCATGGCCGCGTCGGCGGGGGTGGCGATGCCGCCCGCGGTGAACAGCACGACCGGCAGCTTCCCGGCGGCCGCGACCTCCCTGACGAGCTCGTAGGGGGCCTGGAGCTCCTTGGCGGCGACGTACAGCTCGTCCTCCGGGAGGTTCTGGAGGCGGCGGATCTGCTGCCGGATCTGGCGCATGTGCGTGGTGGCGTTGGACACGTCGCCGGTCCCGGCCTCGCCCTTGGAGCGGATCATGGCCGCGCCCTCGGTGATGCGGCGCAGCGCCTCGCCGAGGTTGGTGGCGCCGCAGACGAACGGGACGGTGAACGCCCACTTGTCGATGTGGTTGTCGTAGTCGGCCGGGGTGAGGACCTCGGACTCGTCGACGTAGTCGACGCCCAGGGCCTGCAGCACCTGCGCCTCGACGAAGTGGCCGATGCGGGCCTTGGCCATGACCGGGATGGACACCGCGCTGATGATCCCGTCGATCATGTCGGGGTCGCTCATCCGGGAGATGCCGCCCTCGGCGCGGATGTCGGCGGGCACCCGCTCCAGGGCCATGACGGCGACCGCGCCCGCGTCTTCGGCGATCTTCGCCTGCTCGGGCGTGACGACGTCCATGATCACGCCGCCCTTGAGCATCTCCGCCATGCCGCGCTTGACGCGGGCGGTCCCGGTCTCGGGCGTGGCGTTCTCAGGGGCGGGACTGGAAGTGGACACGGGTTTTCCTCACATGGAAGTACGACAAGTCCGTTCCATGGTATTGCCTGCTAGGGCGACCGCTAGACACGCCATAGTGTCAACGCGGGCGGGCCATCGTTTACAGAGTGGTGGTTGACGCGGCGCCGGGGCGCCGTGCCGCCGGGCCGTCCCCGCCTCTAGGGCGTGTGGGGCTTGCCGTCGTTGACGAGGACCACCCAGACCTGGCCCCGCGCGAACGTCATCGGCTCGCCGTCGGCGGTCGTGAAGGTGGTCCCCTTCTTCTCCGACGACCTCGACCACCTGGCCTTGTACGACCTGCCGTCGCGGAGGACGAGGGCCCTGCCCGTCCCGGTGGTGTGGATCAGCGGCGTGTAGTTGCCGAGGAAGTCGTGGAACTTCGAGCGGGTGGTCTTGGCGTACTGGATGACGACCGTCTGGCCGCCCAGGCGCCCGCCCTCGGCAGCGCGGTCGGGCCGCCCGCCGAAGCTGGCGAGCCACCGCTGCTGCTTCTTCGACCAGGTGAACCCCATGCTGGCCGACGGCCACCGCGCGGTGAAGCCCTTCGTGGCCGTGCCGCCCGCCGGGGCGTCCCCGAACCGGAAGCCGATGTCGCGGGGTTCGCCGGCCTTCGGCGCCCTCTTGAGCAGGTCCCTCGGGTCCGCGTAGAGGTTGTACGGGATCGGCTTGCTTCCGGACCGGAAGTAGGCGCCCCCGGCGTTCTCCTGGGAGAGGTCGTACACCGGCGCCTTGCGGACGTGCTTCTTCATCTTGCTCTGGACGCCGGAGAACGCGAAGGCGGGCCTGCCGAACTGCGGCAGGATGTGCAGATCGGAGATGCGGGCGCTGCGGACCGGCCCGACCCGCTTCGGCAGCTCGGAGGAGTAGACCGCCATCAGCCGGGTCTCGCCGCCCTCGACCTGCTCGACGTAGACGATGTCGGCCGCCTTCACCCCGCTCTGCGGCAGCGCGGGCCGGGTGTTCTCGATCTTGACGGCGAGGACGGGGTTGTCGAGCCCCTTCCGCTCGCCGGTGAACGGGTGCGTCGCGGGCGCCGGCGTCCCGCTCGGCCGGGGCGTGCCCGTGCTGCGCGGCGGCGGCGCCGATCTCGGCTCGTCCGCGTCGGAGCAGGACACCAGGCCGGCGCCGAGGACGAGGGCACCGAGCACCGCGGCCGCACGGCCGCCGATGCCGGTGTCCCGGGCGGATCGCACGATGAGCCTCCCTTGACCGCTCTGCCCGAGGGTAGCGAACACGACCGGATGCGCCCGCCCGTCCAGCGGTACGGCCGCCGGACCCGGATGTGCTCAATCCGGGCCGGCCCGCTGCCGGCCGGCCGGCTTCCGGCCGGTCAGATCCCGGGCGGGTCGTCGTCGATCTCGAAGAAGTCGGGCAGCGGGGCGCGCCCGGCGAGCGGCAGGACGCGGATGAGCAGCTTGCGGCGGGCGATCCGCGCCTGCGACACGGCGTCGTTGTAGAAGCGGCGGGCGTAGGCGACCTTCGCCGCGGCGGCGGACAGCTCGTCCAGCACCCCCTCACCGGCTCCGCTGTCGGCGAGCGCGGCCGCGAAGCCGGGCTGGTCGAAGACCGCGCGCAGCGCCCGCGACAGGTCGCTCTCGGCGAACTCGCGGTGCTCGGCGCCGGCGGTGCGGGCCTCGTGGGCGGCCGTGGCGAGCACCAGGCTGGTGGCCGGGTCCAGCAGGCGGGAGGCGGCGAGCTCCAGCGTCGCCGCGGCCCGCCGGACCAGCGCCGCGTCCAGCGCCGCGCGGGCGGTCTCGACGCGGACGTGCAGCCGGTCGAGCCTGGTGGCGCGCCACGACACGTACATGCCGACCAGGAAGACGAAGGCGACCCAGAACAGGACGTCGATGATCCAGTCGTACATCCGGCGGTCTCCTAGGCCCCGTCACGGAGCACGGCCGGGCCGGACTCGACGACGCCGGCGCTCTCGAACGCGACCGTCTCGTACACCCGGAGCACGTCGCGGGCCACGGACGACCAGTCGTAGGCGCGGACGGCGGCGCGGGCCTCGGCCGACAGCTGCTTGCGGCGTGCCGGGTCGTCGAGCAGCTCGCCGGCCGCCGCCGCGAGGGCCTCGTGGTCGCCGGCGGGGAACAGCGCGCCGGCGCGTCCCCCGCGCAGCACCCGGTCGAACGCCTCGATGTCGCTGGCCAGGATGGGGGCGCCCGCCGCCATGGCCTCGGCGAGCACGATGCCGAAGCTCTCGCCGCCGAGGTTGGGCGCGACGAACACGTCCACCGAGTGGTAGGCGCGGACCTTGTCCGCCTCGCTGACCATGCCGAGGACGACGACCCGGTCGCGCAGGTCCGGGGAGACGCGGGACACCGCGTCGTCGGCGTCGCCGGGGCCGGCCAGCAGCAGCCGCAGGCCGGGGCGCCGCCGCCCGAGGATCTCGAACGCGCGCAGCAGCACGTGCAGGCCCTTGCGGGGCTCGTCCATCCGGCCGAGGAAGCCGAGCGCTCCCCCGCCGGCGGTCCCCTGCGGGACTCCCCCGGCCGGCGCGCCGCGGCCGGGCCAGCCCGGCAGCGGGTCGGCCATCGCGTACCGCTCGGTCGCGACGCCGTTGGGGATCAGCACGGCGTCGCCGCCGAGGTGCTCGACGAGGGTGGTGCGCGCCGCCTCCGACACCGCGATCCGGCCGGTGATCTTCTCCAGCGCGCTCTGCAGGATCGGCGCGGTCACCGACACCACCCGCGACTTCTCGTAGGACGCGTGGAAGGTGCCGACGATCGGGCCGTCCGCCGCCCAGCAGGCCAGCAGCCCGAGCGACGGCGCGGCGGGCTCGTGGACGTGCAGCACGTCGAAGCGGCCGTCGTTGATCCAGCGGCGGACGCGGCCGGCCGACAGGAACCCGAACGCCAGCCGCGCCACCGAGCCGTTGTAGGGGACGGGGACGGCGCGGCCGGCGGACACGACGTAGGGCGGCAGCTCCGCGTCGTCGTCCGCGGGCGTGATCACCGACACGTGGTGGCCGAGGGCGATCAGCGCCTCGGCGAGGTCGCAGATGTGCTGCTGGACGCCCCCGGGAACGTCCCACGTGTACGGGCAGACGATGCCGATCCTCATCCGGTGCCGTCCGCGATGTCGTCCACCCAGACCTTCTGCAGCATGTGCCAGTCCTCCGGGTGCGCGGCGATGCCCGCCTCGAAGACGCGTGCGAGTTCCTGGGTCATGGCCTGGATCTTCTCCTGTCTGCCGCCCTCACCAGGAACGGGTATCTCCTCGTGGACGCGCGCCGCCCAGTACTGCCCCTCGTACCAGAGTGTCACGGGGATGAGTGCGGCGCCGGTCTGGATGGCAAGCGCGGCCGACACCGCGGGCATCCGGGCGGTGGCCCCGAAGAACTCCACGTCGATGCCGCTCTCGGTCAGATCGCGGTCGACGACGAGGCACACCGGCCGGCCGGCGCGGAGGCGCTGCGCCATCCGCCCGTACGCGGAGGCGCCCTTGTGGGCGAGGACCTCCATGCCGAGCCCTTCCCGGAACTCGACGAACCGGTCGAACAGCGACTCGGGCCTCAGCCGCTCGGCGACCGTGGTGAACGGGTACCCGCGGTGGACGAGCCATGCGCCCGCGTGCTCGTAGTTGCCCATGTGGGGCAGGGCCAGGATGACGCCGCGCCCGGCGTCGAGGTTGGTGAAGATCTTCTTATCGCCGGTGATCCTCATCCGGCCGAGGATGCGCGCCCGGCTGTACTCGGGCAGCCGGAACACCTCCAGCCAGTAGCGGAGGTAGGAGCGCAGGACCTTCTTGCTGAGGATGCGGACCTCGTCGTCGACGGCGTCCTTGCCGAGGACGCGGCAGAGGTTCTTCTCCAGCTGCCGCACCCCGGCGCCGTGGCGGTGCCAGGTGCGGTCGGCGAGGGCGGTGAACGCGAGCCGCGCGGCGGACTCGGGCATCTTGCGGACGACCGTCCAGCCCGCGGCGTACGCGGCGTCCATCACCTCGTCCCGCAGGCCCGTGCGGTCCGCGCCGCGCGGGGACCGCCCGGCGGCGCGGCGCCCGGGCTCGGCGGGGTCGCTCATGGGCTCGGCTCCGGCGCGGCCTCGGCGCCGTCCTTCGCCTGGGCGTGCACGGCGGCGAACCGCTGCGCGACCGTGACCGTGCTCAGCGCGGCGAGGACCCACAGCGCGATGGCGAGGATGTAGGGCACGCCGAGCCCGTGGAACCCGGCGGCCACCAGGGCGACGATCAGCCGTTCGGCGCGCTCGGCGATGCCCACGTCGCAGGTGTAGCCGAGCCCCTCGGCGCGTGCCTTGGCGTAGGACACCACGACCCCGGCGACGAGGCAGTACAGGGCGACGCCGGCGAGCGGTTCCTGCCCGTCCCGGGACAGCCCGATCATCAGCCCGGCGAAGATCGCGGCATCGGCGACCCGGTCCATCGTGGAGTCCAGGAACGCGCCGAACTTCGAGATCTTCCCGGTGACCCGGGCGACCGCGCCGTCCAGCATGTCGAACAGCACGAACGCGGTGATGACCAGCGTGCCCCAGAAGAACTCGCCGCGGGGGAACAGCACGAGCGCGCCGGCGGCGACGCCCAGCGTCCCGATGACCGTGATGGCGTTGGGCGAGACCCTGGTCCGCGCGACCACGTGTCCGACCGGGGTGAGGACGCGCCCCAGCGCGGGCCTGATTCTGTTGAGCATCGCCGTCCGTTCTCGTGGATCTTCGGGGAGTGGGCTTCCGCGGGCCGCCGCGCAGCGCGCCCATCGTAGTGCGGAGGCGTCCCGTGCAGGGTCTCCGGCGTGGTCAGGGCCGGTCCGGCGGCCGTGCGCCGCGCACGGATCGCCGTTGTTTGCCCTTCACCCCTTGTGATCCCGCCCATCACGGGAAAAGGTGGTGATACGGGTGTGACGTCGGTCACGCACGTTGGACGAGGCCGGACGCCGCACTCGGACGCAGGGCCGGGCCGCCCGCATGGCCGGGCCCCCCACGCACGCGGGCCTCCGCGCGGAGACCCGTCCGAGGAGGTAGTCATGGCGGACAAGGGAGGCCACCCGGGAGGCCACGGCAGGGCACCGGAGGCCGGCGGGTGCGACAGGGTGCGCAACGTCGCGCTGGTCGGCCATTCCGGTGCCGGGAAGACCACGCTGGTGGAGGCGCTGCTCGCCACCACCGGCACGGTGCAGCGGGCGGGACGCGTCGAGGACGGTACGACCGTCAGCGACTACGACGAGGTCGAGGTGCGCCAGCAGCGCTCGGTGAACCTCTCCCTCGCCCCGTTCGGCTACGACGGCATGAAGATCAACCTCATCGACACACCGGGGTACGCCGACTTCGTCGGCGACCTGCGCGCCGGGCTGCGCGGCGCCGACGCGGCGCTGTTCGTCATCTCGGCGGTGGACGGCATCGACGGCCTGACCCGGATGCTCTGGGACGAGTGCGCCGCGGTGCGGATGCCCCGCGCGGTCGTCATCACCAAGATCGACCAGCAGCGCGGCGACTTCGACGACGTGGTCATGACCTGCCAGGACGTCTTCGGCGAGGGCGTCGCGCCGCTGTACTTCCCGGCCGTGGGCGGGGACGGGCTGCAGGGCCTCATCGGGCTGCTGACCCAGCGCTGCTTCGACTACTCCACCGGGCGGCGCACCGAGTGCGACCCCGACCCGCGGTACCTGGAGCAGATCGCCGATCAGCGCGCCACGCTGATCGAGGGCATCATCCAGGAGAGCGAGGACGAGAGCCTCATGGAGCGGTACCTCTCCGGCGAGGACCTCGACGTCAAGGCCCTCATCGGGGACCTGGAGACCGCGGTGGCGCGCGGCAGCTTCTACCCCGTCCTCGCGACGTCGGTCCCGCACGGCGACCATCCCGGCCCGGTCGTCGGCATGCTGGAGCTCCTGGAGGTCATCACCCAGGCGTTCCCCTCGCCCCTCGAACACGGCATCCCGACCGTGACCCCGGTCAAGGGCGGGCCCCCGAGGGAGGTCGCCTGCGACCCGGACGGGCCGCTGGTCGCCGAAGTGATCAAAACGATGTCCGACCCGTACGTCGGGCGGATCTCGCTGGTCCGGGTGTTCTCCGGGACGCTGCGCCCGGACATGACGGTGCACGTCTCCGGGCACGGCCTGGAGGACCGCGGGCACGAGGACCACGACGTCGACGAGCGGGTCGGCGCGCTGACCTCGCCGCTGGGCAAGACGCAGCGCACCGCGTCGTCCTGCGTCGCGGGCGACATCTGCGCGGTGGCGAAGCTGACCCGCGCCGAGACCGGCGACACCCTGTCCGACCCCGCCGCGGCGGTGGTGATGACGCCCTGGACGATGCCGGACCCGCTGCTACCGGTGGCGATCCGCGCCCGGTCCAAGGCCGACGAGGACAAGCTCGGCCAGGCGCTCGGCCGGCTCGTCGCCGAGGACCCCACGCTGCGGCTGGAGAACAACTCCGAGACGCGGCAGCTGGTGCTGTGGTGCATGGGCGAGGCCCACGCCGACGTGCTGATCGAGCGGCTCCGGACCCGGTACGGCGTCGAGGTCGAGCGGATCGAGATGCGGGTCCCGCTGCGGGAGACGTTCGGCGGGAAGGCCAAGGGCCTCGGGCGGCACGTCAAGCAGAGCGGCGGCCACGGCCAGTACGGCATCTGCCACGTCGACGTGGAGCCGCTGCCGTCCGGCGGGGGCTTCGAGTTCGTCGACAGGATCGTCGGCGGGGTGGTGCCGCGGCAGTTCATCCCGTCGGTCGAGAAGGGCGTCCGGCAGCAGATGGCGCGCGGCGTGTCCGCCGGGTACCCGCTGGTCGACATCAAGGTCACCCTGCACGACGGCAAGGCCCACTCGGTCGACTCGTCCGACATGGCGTTCCAGGCGGCCGGCGCGCTCGCGCTCAAGGACGCGGCGAGCCAGGTGCCGATCCTGCTGCTGGAGCCGGTCGACGAGGTGGACGTGCTGATCGCCGACGAGTACGTGGGCCCGATCATGTCCGATCTGACGTCGCGGCGCGGCCGGGTGCAGGGCTCCCAGGCGGTGCCCGGCGGCCGCACCATGATCAAGGCGGAGGTTCCGCAGCTGGAGATCATCCGCTACGCGATCGACCTGCGCTCCATGTCGCAGGGCACGGGGACGTTCAGCCGCACCTTCCTGCGCTACGAGCCGCTCCCGACGCATCTGGCCGACAAGGTCGCCGCCGAGTCCAGGGAGACCTGACGGCTCCTTCCGGCGCGTGCCGGGCCCCGTCCGCCGCCGGGCGGGGCCCGCGCTCAGCCCCGGGTCCCGGGGCGGCCGGAGGGCGGCAGCGCGCACGCCGCCGTCCCGCCCGGCAGCCGGTGCCGGTTCCGCGCGATGAGCCGGTAGGCGGCGTGCGCGGCCCAGCTGACCGGCGCCACCCGCATCACCACCCCCAGCGCCCGCCAGGGGCCGCCCGCTGCGGTGAGCAGCCGCCCGACGGCCTCCGCGCCGCCGCTGACCCGCCCGGCGCGGTCGATCCACAGGACCTCGTGCTCGGCCCGCTCGACCGTGGTGCCCAGCTCACCGAGGTCGGCGAACTGGAAGGCGACGATCTCGGCGCGGGCGGGCACGTACCGCTCGATGAAACGGACCGAGGACGTGCAGAAGCCGCAGTCGCCGTCGTAGACGAGCACCGGCCGCTCTCGCCGCGCCACCCCCGTCGCAGCGGGGCGGGTCATGAGGCGGGCCAGGCGTCGGCGAGCATCTGCCGGGTGTCGCGCAGCAACTGCGGCAGCACCTTGGTGCGCCCGACCACCGGCATGAAGTTGGTGTCGCCGCCCCAGCGGGGGACGACGTGCTGGTGCAGGTGGGCCGCGATCCCGGCGCCGGCGACCAGCCCGAGGTTCATCCCGACGTTGAAGCCCTGCGCGCCGCTGCACTTGCGCAGCGCCGTGAGGGCGCGCTGGGTGAACGTGGCCAGCTCCAGGTACTCCGCCTCGTCCAGATCGCCGTAGTCGGCGACGTGCCGGTACGGGACGACCATCAGGTGCCCGGAGTTGTACGGGTAGAGGTTCAGCACCGTGAACACCGACGTGCCGCGGGACACGACGAGCCCCTCCTCGTCTGGCATGCGCGGAATCTCGCAGAACGGGCAGCCGTCGTCCTCGCCCGCCCCCTTCGGCCTGCCCTCGCCCTTGATGTAGGCCATCCGGTGCGGGGTCCACAGCCGCTGGAAGTTGTCGGGCGTGCCGGCACCGCCCCTCTCCTCCTCGTAGCGGGGCGTGCGCTCGTTCCCCGTACCGGACGCGCCCTCGTCGCGCCCCTGCTGCACCACGGACTCCTCCGGCTCTGCGCTCAAGGCGGCGGTCTCCTTTTGTTCACGTCCTGACCAGCAGCATAGAGAGAGTTTCCCGGGGGCCCGCAGCCGGGATCCCGCCTCGCGGCCGGACGGCGCGGCCCGCGGGACGCGCCCGCAGGCGGCCCCTTGCGTGACGTCCCGCGGGTCCCTCCGACACCATGGTCCCGAACCGAACCGCAGGGAGCGATCATGACCGGGCTCGACGAAGGCCGCACCGGGAACGGCGAGCCGGGGCCGGAGGCCGGATCCGCGCCGTTCTTCCCCGGGCCGGCCGCCCGCCGCGCGGCGCACTCGGCCGCCCACCGGCCCGCGGTGCCGCCGCCGGGGACGCCGCTGGGGACGCCGCTGGGGACGCCGCTGCCCGCGCCGCCCGCCGCCGGGGCGAACGCGGTGCCGATGACGCTGCGGGGATCGCCCTCCGACATCACCACCGGGGTGGAGGGACGCGTCACGATCGCGGACGAGGTGATCGGGAAGATCGCCGCGCTGGCCGCGCTGGAGGTGGCCGGCGTCGCCGCCCTGATCGCCCGGCCCGGCCCGGCCGCCGAAGGCGGCGCAGGGCGCGACGGCACGGGGCGCGACGCCACGGGCGTCCACGTCGACCCGGACGAGGACGAGGTGACGCTCGACCTCGCCATCGCCGTCGAGTACGGCTGCGTGATCCGCGATGTGGCCGACGCGGTGAAGGCCAACGTGGCGAGGGTCGCGGGCCTGATGCTGGGGTCGCGGGTCACGGCGGTCAACGTGTCCGTCGGCGACGTCCGCAGGCCCGCCGGTCCGCACCGGTGAACGCCGCGTCCCGCCGTGCTCCCGCCCCCGGCGGTCCGCGTCACGCGGCGCGGGCGTAGCACGTCTGCATGGACACCCCGACGGAGACGGTGGTGACCTTGACGCGCTCGACGAGGGCCGGCGAGACGCCCCGGAAGCGGAACGTGTGCGGGCGGCCGCCCGGGACGGTGGTCTGCTGGGACTCCGGCGCCCGCCCGCGCAGCGCGAGCTCCGCCCGGATCGCTCCGCTGGAGGCCACGGTGATGACGACGTCGACGCCGGTTCCCGTGGCGCGGTAGTGGGCCGTGCCGTCCGGGCACCACGTCAGGCCGCCCGTGCCGCCCTGGCCGGGAAGCGGGGGCCCGCCGCCCGGGCCACCGCCGTCCGGTGACCCGCCCGGCGCCGGCCGGCCGCTCCCGTCCTGCTGGGGCGCGGAACCGGTCGGCGCCCCGGGAAGGACCGGGTCCCCCGGGACGCCGACCGGCCCGCCGGGCGAGGCGGCCGGACTCGGCGAGCCCTGGGCGCCGGCGCCGCCGGCGTCCTTCCCGTCGTCGACCAGCGGGATGAGCAGGACCACCACGGCGGCGGCCACCAGCAGCGTGGTGCCGCTGTAGCCGACGAGCCTGGCCATGATCGACCTGGGCCGCCGCACCGGTCTCCTGGACTTCATCTCCGCCGCTCCCGGTCAGATCTGGACGCGGGCCTCGATCGCCTTGACGATCTCCTCGACCGCCTCGGCGATCGGGATGCCGTTCTTCTGCTCGCCGCCGCGGTACCGGAACGACACCGCGTCCTTGGCGACGTCGTCGTCCCCCGCGAGCAGCATGTAGGGGATCTTCTGCTTCTGCGCGTTGCGGATCTTCTTCTGCATCCGGTCGGCGGAGGTGTCGACCTCGACGCGGACGCCGCGTTCGCGGAGCAGCGCGGCGACCTTGTCCAGGTGCGGGACGTGCGCGTCCGCGATGGGGATGCCGACGGCCTGGACCGGCGCCAGCCACGGCGGCATCGCGCCCGCGTAGTGCTCCAGCAGCACGCCGAAGAACCGCTCGATCGACCCGAACAGCGCCCGGTGGATCATGACGGGGCGCTGCCGGCTCCCGTCGGCGGCCTGGTACTCCAGCTCGAAGCGCTTGGGCTGGTTGAAGTCGACCTGGATGGTGGACAGCTGCCAGGTGCGGCCGATGGCGTCCCTGGCCTGCACGGAGATCTTCGGGCCGTAGAACGCCGCGCCGCCCGGGTCGGCGACGAGGTCGAGCCCGGACTCGTCCGCGGCCCTGCGCAGCGCCTCGGTCGCCTCCGCCCAGTCGGCGGCGTCCCCGATGAACTTCGGCGAGTCGTCGCGGGTGGACAGCTCCAGGTAGAACTCGCTGAGCCCGTAGTCGCGCAGCAGGTCGAGGACGAAGCCGAGCAGGTTCTTGAGCTCGTCGCCCATCTGCTCCTTGGTGCAGTAGATGTGCGCGTCGTCCTGGGTCATCCCGCGGACGCGGGTGAGGCCGTGCACCACGCCCGACTTCTCGAACCGGTACACCGAGCCGAACTCGAACAGCCGCAGCGGCAGCTCCCGGTAGGACCGCCCGCGCGCCCCGAAGATCAGGTTGTGCATGGGGCAGTTCATCGGCTTGAGGTAGTAGTCGCCGCCGTCGACCTCCATCGGCGGGAACATGTCGTCCTTGTACCAGCCGAGGTGCCCGGAGACCTCGAACAAGTCGCCCTTGGTGATGTGCGGGGTGTTGACGAACTCGTACCCGCCCTCCTCGTGGCGCCTGCGGGAGTAGTCCTCCATCACGCGGCGGACGACGCCGCCCTTGGGGTGGAAGACGGCGAGGCCGCTGCCGATCTCGCTCGGGAACGAGAACAGGTCGAGCTCGGCGCCGAGCCGCCGGTGGTCGCGCTTCTCGGCCTCCTCCAGGAACCTCAGGTACTCGTCCTGCCTGTCCCTGGACTCCCAGGCGGTGCCGTAGATCCGCTGGAGCTGCGGGTTCTGTTCGCTGCCGCGCCAGTACGCGCCGCCGGTGCGCATGAGCTTGAACGCCGGGATGACGCGGGTGGACGGCAGGTGCGGGCCGCGGCACAGGTCCTTCCAGCGCAGCTCGCCGGACTTGGCGTCGAGGTTGTCGTAGATGGTCAGCTCGCCGCCGCCGACCTCGACGTCCGCGCCCTCGGCCGCCTCCTCGGCGGACCCGGCGCCCTTGAGGCCGATCAGTTCCAGCTTGTACGGCTCGCCGGCCAGTTCGGCGCGCGCGTCGTCGTCGGAGACGGGCCGCCGGGCGAACCGCTGCCCCTGCTTGACGATCTCCCGCATCCGCTTCTCGATGCGCTTGAGGTCGTCGGGGGTGAAGGGCTCGGCGACGTCGAAGTCGTAGTAGAAGCCGTTCTCCACCGGCGGGCCGATGCCGAGCTTCGCCTCGGGGAACAGGTCCTGGACGGCCTGCGCCAGCACGTGCGCGGCGGAGTGCCGCATGATCGCCCGGCCGTCGTCGGAGCCGATCTCGACGGGTTCGACGGCGTCCCCTTCGCGCAGCTCGCCGGCGAGGTCGCGCAGCTCGCCGTTCACCCGTGCCGCGATCACGGTGCGGCCGTCGGCGGCGAGGGCCTGACCCGCGGTGGTGCCCGCCGGCACCGCCCGCTCGCTCCCGTCGAGGGTGATGCGCAGCTCCGACACGGTGGACACGGGTACTCCTCGCAGTATTCGGTCAGGACTCGATGGGCTGGGATCAGCGGTTTCCGATGCTATCGACTCGGGGTGTCCTCCGGACGCATCCTGCTTCATCGGCCGCTCCTCTCGTCAGGGAGGGCCCGGACCGGTCCCGGAACGCGGCCTGACATGCGGCAGGGCCCCGGGATCGCTCCCGGGGCCCTGCCGCGTGCAATGTTCAGGACATGCCGCGATCGCGCCGGGAGTGACCCGGCGTCGTCGTTTCGAAGACGTGCGGCATACGACCATGCTATTCGACCGGCGCGGGGTCTCGCACGGTTTACGCGCGGGCCCTCGGCGCGGTGAGCGCGTCCATGTCCTCCAGTTCGCGTCCCTTGGTCTCGGGCACGGCCCGGAGGACGAAGATGATCGCCAGCACGGAGAACGCGGTGTACATCCCGTAGGCGAGGCCGAGGGACACGCCCGAGACGGCGGGGAACGTGGTGGTGATCACGAAGTTGGCGAGCCACTGCGCGGAGGCGGCGACGGCGAGGGCGGAGGCGCGGATGAAGTTGTTGAACATCTCGCCGAGCATCACCCACACGACCGGTCCCCACGTCGCGGCGAACGAGGCGACGAACGTGTTGGCGGCCACCAGCGCGATCGGGCCGGCGACGTCGCCGAGGGCGGGCTCGCCGTCCACGACGGGCGCCGTGGCGAAGCAGACGGCGAGGGTGCCGAGGGAGACCGCCATGCCGGCCGCGCCGCCGAGCAGCAGGGGGCGCCGCCCGATCCGGTCGATGAGCGCGATCGCGACCAGCGTGAACATGACGTTGACCAGCGAGTTGATCACCGAGGTGAGCATCGCGTCGCCCTCGGAGAACCCGACCGACTGCCAGAGCGAGGTCGAGTAGTAGAAGATCACGTTGATGCCGACGAACTGCTGGAACACCGACAGCAGGAGCCCGACCCAGACGATCGGCAGCAGGCCGAGCCGGGGGCCGCGCAGGTCGCCCAGGCGTACCGGGCGGTCCTCGGCGAGGGAGCGGGAGATCTCCTCGACCTTGGCGTCCACCTCGGCGGGGTCCATGACCCGCCGCAGCACTTCCCGGGCCCGCTCCGGCTGCCGCTTCTTCACCAGGTAGCGGGGCGACTCGGGGATGACCAGGGCGATCACGCCGTACAGGGCGGCGGGGACCAGCTCGCTGGCGAACATCCACCGCCAGGCGGTGCCGCCCAGGGGGAACTCACCGGAGGCGCCGCCGTCGGACACGCGGGCGATAAAGTAGTCGGCGACCAGGGCCGCGAAGATGCCGAGGACGATCGCCATCTGCTGCAGCGACCCGAGCCGCCCGCGCATCCGGGCGGGGGCGATCTCGGCGATGTAGGCGGGCGCGATCACCGACGCCGCGCCGATCGCCAGCCCGCCGACCAGCCGCCAGACGATGAGGTCGACCGCGCCGAAGGCGAGGGCGGAGCCGAGCCCGCTGAGCACGAACAGCGCCGACGCGATCAGCATCACCCGGACGCGGCCGATGCGGTCGCCGAGCGGCCCGGCGAACCACGCGCCGGCGGCGCAGCCGAGCAGCGCCGACGACACGACGAACCCGACGACGAAGGCGCTGAGCCCGAAATCCCCCTCGATCGCGTCGACCGCTCCGTTGATCACCGAGGAGTCGAAGCCGAACAGGAAACCGCCGAGGGCGGCGGCGGCCGCGAGGAGGACGGCGACGGCGGTCGGGCCGGCGGGACCGTTCCCCGACGGGTCGCCCTGGGGGTGCGTGATCCCACCGGATGTGGTCATGCCCCTCAGCTTCCCGGGAGGGAAGGGCTTATGCGGTTCCGCGGCCGCGCAGTGGATCAGTCGCGGACGGCGATGCCGATGACGTGCGGCGACGCCGGGTTGCCGCGGGTCTCCGGGAACTCGAAGCGCCGCTCGGTCCGTACGGTGAAGCCGGATCCGGCGATCCACTCGTCCGTCCGGCGGGACACGTGGCACCCGCCGGCGAGGAACGGCCACACCACGTCGGTCCAGCGCTGGAACCGCACCTTCCCCGGCGTGCTCCCGCGGACGTGCTCGTAGTAGCGCAGCTCGCCGCCGGGCCGCAGGACGCGCCGCAGCTCGGCCAGGACGCGGACCGGGTCGCGCACCGAGCACAGCACGAGCGAGGCCACCGCCACGTCGAAGGACGCGTCGTCGGCGTCGAGGTCCTCGGCGACGCCGGGCCGCACGGTGACGGGGACGGGCGCGCGGGCGGCGAGCGCGGCGGCCTTGGCGCGCAGCCGCGGCTCGGGTTCGACCGCGACGACCTCGGTGACCTCCGGCGGGTAGTGCGCGAAGTTGGCCCCGTATCCGGCGCCCACCTCCAGTACGCGCCCGGACGTCCCGGCGAGCAGCTCGGCGCGGTGCTCGGACCCGCCGGCCCGGGCGGTGGCGGCGTCCAGCCGCGGGTAGAGCCGGGCGAAGATCGGATGCCTCAGGTCGGTCATCAACGCAGTGTCCGTCGCCCCGGGCGATCACCGCAAGATCGCCGCGCGGCGGGCGGCGCCGGGCTGATACCAGCGGGCCGGGCCGAATCTCCCCCGCCGGGGTCAGGCGGTCCGTCCCCGGCGGGTTCTAGGCTCCGAGTCAAATGAACGAACCAGACCGCTTCGCGCCGGGTGGCCGCCCCCGGCTGCTCGCCGGCGTCCGCTCGGCTCTCCTGCCCGGCGGGGACGACCCGGCCGTCACCCTGCTGCCCGGGCACAAGGCGCTGCGCATCCCGATCCTGCTGCTCCTGCTCGGGCTGACGATCGGCTTCACGGCCGGGTCCATCGCGATCTCCATCACGCAGGACGGCGTCGCCACGAGTCTCGCCTGGCCGCTGGGCGTGCTGCAGGCGACACCGCTGATGTTCGCGGCGCGCTGGCCGCTCGCCGCGTGGCGGGCCGCCGCGGCGGGCCTGCTCCTGATGGTCTTCGTCCGGCACGGGGAGGGCTTCATGCCCTGGCCGGTCACCGCGATCCTCGCCCTGGTCGTCATCCTGTTCTTCACCGGCGTCGGCACCGACCGGCAGACCACCCTCGGCGTCGGCGCCGTGACCATCACCGGGGTGCTGCTGCCCGCCGTGCTGTTCGGCATGCCCGGCTGGTTCGCCATGATCCTCGCCGGGCTCGCGGCGCTCGCGCTGACCTTCGGCGACGCGGTCGGCGGGCGGCACTCGGCCGTGGAGGAGCTGCGCAGGCGCGAGGAGCAGCACCGGCAGGACCTGGCGCGGCAGGCGGTGCTGGAGGAGCGCGCCCGCATCGCCCGCGAGCTGCACGACGTGGTGGCGCACCACATGTCGGTGATCGCGATGCAGGCGGAGGCCGCTCCCTACAAGATCCCGGACCTGCCGGACGCGGCGCGGCAGACGTTCGGGGTGGTGCGGGACGCCGCGCGGGAGGCCCTCACCGAGACGCGCCGCGTCGTGGGCCTGCTGCGCTCCGACGGCGACGACGCCGAGCGCACCCCGCAGCCGGGCCTGGAGCGGCTGGACGACCTGGTCGGCGCGGCCCGCCGGTCCGGGCTGTCGGTCGCGGTCGTCATCACCGGGGTGCCGCGGCCGCTGGACGCGGGCGTCGACCTGTCGGCGTACCGGATCGTCCAGGAGTCGCTGAGCAACGCGTCCCGGTACGCGCCGGGGTCCCGCGTCCACATCGAGGTCAGGTACGGCCCCGGGACGCTGGCGGTCTCGGTCGCCGACGACGGTGCCCGCAGCACGCCGGAGGAGTCGCAGGGCGGCGGGCACGGGCTCGTGGGGATGCGTGAGCGCGTGACGATGCTCGGCGGCGGGCTGACCGCCGGCCCGCGGGAGGGCGGCGGCTGGTCGGTCGTCGCCGAACTGCCCTACGGCGCCCCGGCCTGATCTTCGGGCCCGTAGGGTGTTGCCGTGACGATTCGGGTGCTGATCGCCGACGACCAGGTCATGATCCGCGACGGGCTCGCGGCGCTGCTGTCCTCCGACCCGGGGATCGAGGTGATCGGGCAGGCGGGCAACGGCCGCGAGGCGGTGGAGACGGCCCGCCGGCTCGACCCGGACGTGGTCGTGATGGACATCCGGATGCCGGAGATGGACGGGCTCGCCGCCACCGCCGAGCTGATCGGCGACCCGGCTCCGGACACCGAACCCGCCGACGTGCGGCCCAAGGTCCTCGTCCTGACCACGTTCGACCTGGACGAGTACGTCTACGAGGCGCTCGGCGCCGGGGCCAGCGGATTCCTGCTGAAGGACGCCTCCGCCGCCGACCTGGTGAACGGCGTGCGGGTCGTCGCGTCCGGCGACGCGCTGCTCGCCCCGTCGATCACCCGCCGGCTGATCGGCGACTTCGCGCGCCGGCGGCGGCACCAGCGGCCCAGCCCGAACGCGACCGCGGGCCTGACGCCGCGCGAGCTGGACGTCCTGCGGCTCATCGCGCGCGGGCTGTCCAACGCCGAGATCGCCGCGGAGCTGGTGCTGGCCGAGCAGACGGTCAAGACGCACGTCGGGCACGTGCTGACCAAGCTCGCGCTGCGCGACCGCACGCAGGCCGTCGTGTACGCCTACGAGAACGGTCTCGTGGGCTGACCTCGGAAGGCCCGCTCAGCGGGCCGGATCGAGGACGAGCTTCCCGGTGGTGCGGCGGGCGCGCAGGTCCTCGTGGGCGCGCCTGGCCTCGGTGAGGCCGTACTCGCCGCCCCCGACGGCGCGGAGGCGTCCGTCCGCGACGAGGCCGAACAACTCGCCGAGGGCGGTCCGCATGACGTCCCCGGGGAGCTGGAAGACGTGCGCCAGCCACATGCCGGCGATCGTCGTGGAGTGGCTCATCAGCTTGGCGGGACGCACCGGCGACGGCTCCTTCCGCGACGCCATGCCGTAGAAGGCGAGGCGCCCGAACGGGGCCAGGGCGCGCAGGCTCTGGTCGGTGACGGTGCCGCCCGTCATCTCCAGGACGGTGTCCACGCGCCGCCCGCCGTTGGCCTCGATGAGGGCGGCCTTGAGGTCGGGCTCGTCAGGGTCGATCGCGGCGTCGGCGCCGAGTTCGAGGGCGAGGTCGCGCTTGTCGGGCGACGAGGCGGTGGCGATGACGCGCCCCGCGCCCCATGCCTTGGCGAGCTGGACGGCGAGGCTGCCGACGCCGCCCGCGGCGGCGTGCACCACGACGGACTCCCCCGGCGCCAGGTGGACGCTGCGGCGCAGCAGCACCCACGCCGACGCCCCCTGGATGACCATGGCGAGGGCGGTGAGGTCGTCGATGCCCTCCGGGACGTCCCACGCGAGCGCCTCGGGCGCGACGGCCTTCTCGGCGTAGCCGCCGGTGCCGACGAGCGCGACGACGCGGCGGCCGTCCGCGGTCGTGCCGACGACCTCGCCGCCGGGGACCATCGGCAGCGTGGACTCCGCGAGGTAGCTGTTCTCGGCCTGGTGGGTGTCGGCGTAGTTGATCCCCGCCCGCGAGACGTCGATGAGCAGGTGGCCCGGCCCCGCCTCGGGGTCGGGCAGCTCGGTGACGGTGAGCACCTCGGGCCCGCCGAACTCGGTGATCTGTATGGCGCGCATGGTTCTCCTGTCCGGTCGGTTGTTCAGCGCGGGCCGGGGACGCCGCGGAACCTGAACGGCTCGGACGGGCGCCCCGGGACCACGTACCAGGCTTCCCCCGTCCCGTCCGCGGCGAGGAGGCGCATGAACGCCTCCACGACGTCGTCCACGTCCAGGATGGGGAATCCGGTCTCCTGGAGATGCCCCTTCATCGGGGTGAGGATGTCGGTGTCGGCGAACGAGGGGCACAGCGCGTTCACCCGGACGCCCTCCTCCGCGAGCGTCGGGCCGAGGGCGCGGACGAGCCCGACCACGGCCGCCTTGTTCGCCCCGTAGACGGGGTCGAAGGGCGTGGCGGTGAGCGCGGCCATGCTGGCGGTGGCGACGATGTCGCCGCCGCCGCGGGCGCGGAGCGCGGGCAGCGCGGCGTGCACGCCGAAGAAGACGCCGTCGAGGTTGATGCCCATGGCCCGCCGGTAGGCGGCGAGGTCGAAGTCGTCGCCGACCCCGCCCCCGCCGGCGACGCCGGCGTTGAGGAACGCCACGTCCAGGCCGCCGAAGCGCTCGACGGCGGCCGCGACGGCGGCCTCGCTCTCGGCGGGCTCGCGGACGTCGCAGCGGACGAAGGCGCCGTCCAGCTCCTTCGCGAGCGCCGTCCCGGCGGCCGTGTCGACGTCGGCCAGGACGACCCGGGTGCCGCCGCCCGCCAGCCGGCGCGCCACCGCGGCCCCGATGCCGTTGGATCCGCCCGTGATCAGCGCGACCTTGCCGGTGCCGTCGAAGCCGCGGTCGTCGACTGCCATGGGACTCCCCTCACAAAGTAACTGACTCGTCAGTTACTCTAGCGGAATGGACTTCGGTTTGAGCGAGCGCGCCCAGGAACACCTCGGCCGCCTCCAGGAATTCATGGACTCGCACGTGTACCCGGCGGAGCCGGTGTACGAGGCGCAGCGGGCGGAACTGCGGGCCGCCGGACGCGAGCACCATCTGCCCCAGATCGTGGAGGACCTCAAGGTCGAGGCCCGCAAGCGCGGCCTCTGGAACCTCTTCCTTCCGGATAGCGAGGACCCGGCGCACGGCCTCACCGTGACCGACTACGCGTCGCTCGCCGAAGTGACGGGCCGGTCCCTCGAACTCGCGCCCGAGGCCACCAACTGCGCGGCGCCCGACACCGGCAACATGGAGGTGCTGCACCTGTTCGGCACGCCCGAGCAGAAGGAGCGGTGGCTCAAGCCGCTGCTGAACGGTGAGATCCGCAGCGCCTTCGCCATGACGGAGCCGGACGTGGCCAGCTCCGACGCCAAGAACATCTCCACCCGCATCGAGCGCGACGGCGACCACTACGTCATCAACGGCCGCAAGTGGTGGATCACCGGCAGCGCCGACCCGCGCTGCAAGATCATGATCGTGATGGGCAAGACCGACCCGGACGGGCACCCGTACCGGCAGCAGTCGATGGTGCTGGTCCCGGTCGACACGCCCGGGGTGGAGATCGTCCGGCCGCTGCCCGTGTTCGGCTACCAGGACCAGCACGGCCACTGCGAGATCACGTTCACCGACGTCCGCGTCCCGGTGGAGAACCTCGTCGGCGAGGAGGGCGGCGGCTTCGCCATCGCCCAGGCGCGCCTCGGCCCGGGCCGTATCCACCACTGCATGCGCGCGCTCGGCGCCGCCGAGCGGGCGCTGGAGCTGATGTGCCGGCGCGCCCTGTCCCGCGAGGCGTTCGGGGGGCCGATCGCCCGGCAGGGCGTGGTCCGCGAGCAGATCGCCGAGTCGCGGATGGCGATCGAGCAGGCCAGGCTGCTCACCCTCAAGACCGCCTGGCTGATCGACAAGCACGGTGTGCAGGCCGCCCGGTCCGAGGTCGCGGCGATCAAGGTGATCGCGCCGCGGGTCGCGCTGGAGGTCGTCGACCGGGCGATCCAGGTGCACGGCGGCGCCGGGGTCAGCGGCGACACTCCGCTCGCCGCCATGTGGGCCGGCCTGCGGACGCTGCGCCTCGCCGACGGCCCGGACGAGGTCCATGTCCGCTCCGTCGCCCGCGCCGAACTGGGCAAGTACACCGGCGCATGACCGACGGCACGGGGGAGCGCGTGCCGGGCGTGCGGCGGCGGATGCCGTACGCCCGGCGGCGCGAGCAGCTGCTCCAGGTGGCGCTGGAGGAGTTCGGCCGCCGCGGCTACCACCTGACGCAGATGGAGCACGTGGCCGCCGCCGCGCAGGTGTCCAAGGCGCTGCTGTACCAGCACTTCACCTCGAAGGAGGAGCTGTTCGCCGAGGTCACCGAGGCGATCGTCGCCGAGCTGACGGCCCGGCTGAACGAGGCCGTGCTCGCCGAGCGCGGCTCTCCGGACGGCATCCGGGCCATGATCCGGGTCCTGTTCGACTACGCCACCGACGAGCCGGACGCGTGGGCGCTGGTGATCCGGCACCTCGACAAGCCCGACGACGTCGGCGTGGAGCTGCGCGAGCTCCGGGACCGCCTCGGCGGCGCGTTCGCCGACCTGCTGCTGCGCCGCCGCCGCGCCGACCCGAAGCTGTCCCCGGCGGCGCTCGCGGTGAACGAGCGGCGCGCGCGGCTCCTCGTCCCCCTGATGTACGGGTCGATGCTGTCGATGGTGTCGTGGTGGCTGGAGCACCCCGACACCCCGCGCGACCGCGCCGAGCAGATGGCGATCGAGTTCATCTGGCTCGGCCTCGACCGGCTGCGCACCGGCGAGCGGCTCCCGAAGGAGTAGCCCTGGGGGGCGGGCACGCGAAAGGCCGGGGACGGCGTGCGTCCCCGGCCTCCTAAGCTCGCGCGGGCCTTAGAGCGGGGAGACGCCCTCGGCCTGCGGGCCCTTCTGGCCCTGCGTGATCTCGAACGAGACACGCTGGTTCTCGTCCAGGCTGCGGTAGCCGTTGGTGGCGATCGCCGAGTAGTGGACGAACACGTCCGGGCCGCCGCCGTCGGGCGCGATGAACCCGAAGCCCTTCTCGGAGTTGAACCACTTCACGGTGCCTTCGGCCATGGTCTTTCCCTTCGGGTGAAACTCACCGGCCCGCCGGGCGGCGGACCGGGCTGCAAGCGGACTCATCTCACGTCCGCCGGTCACCCGGAGAAAACGCTTCGAGACTGCCTGGCTCCCAGCCGGCCTGACCGGGCGCCATCGTGCAACGCAACCGAACCTACCCGATGCCGGGCCACCCTATGCACCGACACTCCTAAACAAGATCCCGCAGGGCCTCGGCGGCGCGGTGGCAATCGTGGAACGTGCAGTACAGCGGGGCGGGGGCGAGGCGCACGACATCGGGCTCGCGGGCGTCGGCGACCACTCCGCCGGCCGCGGCGAGCCGCCGGACGAGCCCGCCCGCGCCGGCCACCCGCAGCGAGAGCTGGGCGCCGCGGGCCGCCGGGCCGGCCGGGGTGATGATCCGCGCGCCGGTCTCCGCGAGGCGGGCCGCGAGGTAGCCGGTCAGCCGTTCGCTCTTGGCGCGCAGCGCCGCCATCCCGACCCGGTCGAAGATCTCCAGGGACGCCAGCACCGGGGCGAGGGCCATGATCGGCGGGTTGGACAGCTGCCACGCGTCGGCGGAGGCGGGCGGCGCGATGTCGGGGTCCATCCGGAACCGGACGGCCGGGTCGGTGCCCCACCAGCCCGCCAGCTTCGGCACGGACGCGTCCCGGACGTGCCGCTCGTGGACGAAGCATCCGGCGACCGCGCCGGGGCCGCCGTTCAGGTACTTGTAGGTGCACCAGGCGGCGAAGTCGACGTCCCAGTCGTGCAGGCGCAGCGGAACGTTCCCGGCGGCGTGCGCGAGGTCCCAGCCGACGGCGGCGCCGGCGGCGCGGCCCGCCTTGGTGATCGTGGGCATGTCCATGAGCTGGCCGGTGAGGTAGTTGACGCCGCCGAGCAGGACGAGCGCGACCGTGTCGCCTTCGCGTTCGAGGAAGGCCACGACGTCCTCGGTGCGCAGGTCGTCCTCGCCGGGACGCGGCCTCAGCCGCACGACGGTCGCGGCCGGGTCGAGGCCGTGGTGGACGGCCTGGCTGGCGACGGCGTAGGAGTCGGAGGGGAACGCCGAGTCCTCGATGACGATGCGGGTGCGGTTCCCGGCGGGCCGGTAGAAGCTCGCCATCATCAGGTGCAGGTTGACCGTCAGCGAGTTCATGGCGACGACCTCGTGCGGCAGTGCGCCGACGAGGCGGGCCGCCGGCTCGCGCAGCAGCTCGTGGTAGTCCACCCAGGGCCGGCGGGCCTCCGTGTGCGCCTCCACGGCGAGCCGCGCCCAGTCGTCGAGCTCCTCGCGGAGCCGTCCCGCGACCGCCCTCGGCTGGAGGCCGAGGGAGTTGCCGGCGAAGTAGGCGGCCTCCTCGTACGCCCCGCCGGGGGCGGGCGGGACGAGGAACTCACCGCGCAGCGTGGGCAGCGGATCGGTGTCGTCGAGCCGCCGCGCCTCGTCCTCGGCCGTCACGGTGTCCCTCCCCGGTTCGTCTTCGTCATCGCGGTGCCGTCAGCGTGCCGTCGGTTCAGTGCGTCGTCGGTTCAGTGTGTCGTCGTCAGCGAGCCGGCTTCCGAGGGGGCCGGCGTCGTCGCGGCGGGGACCTCGGCCCGCGCGAAGAAGTCCCGCGCGTTGCCGCCGAGGAGCCGCGCGCGTTCGGCGTCGTCCAGCCCGGGGCAGGCCCGGATCGTCGCGCCCGGCTCCTCCTCCCCCAGCGGGAACGGATAGTCGGTGCCGAGCATCACGCGCTCCACGCCCATCACGTCGATGAGCAGGCGGAGCGCGCGGGGGTCGAACACGGCGGAGTCGACGTGGAACCGGTCGACGTACTCCGACGGGGGGCGGGGCGAGTCGGCGCGGACGATGTCGCGCCGGTGCCAGGCGTTGTCGGCGCGCCCGAGCAGGAAGGCGAAGCTGCCGCCGCCGTGGCAGAAGCACAGCCGCAGCGACGCCGGAATGCGCTCGAACGCGCCGGACAGCATCAGCCCGAGGATGCTGAGCTGCGTCTCGGCGGGCATCCCGGCCAGCCACGGCAGCATGTGGCCGCGCATCCGGCCCGCGCCGAGCATGTCCCACGGGTGCGCCAGGACCGGCAGCCCGATCCGGGCGCAGTGCGCGAGGAACGCGGTGATCCCCTCGTCGTCGAGGTTGCGGTCGCCGACATGGTTGCCGATGTGCACGCCGCGGTGCCCGGCCGCCGCCGCCCGGGACGCGACCTCGCAGGCCAGCGCCGGGTCCTGCAGCGGGACCTGGCACAGCGGCAGCAGCCGGCCGGGAGCGTCCGCGCAGAAGGCGAGGATGCGGTCGTTCACCAGGTCGCACCAGTCGGCGGCGCGGGACGGCTCGGCCGCGTACCCGAACATCAGCGGGGTGGACGAGACCGCCTGGACGTCCACGCCCGCGGCGTCCATGTCGGCCAGCCGCCGGGCGGGCTCCCAGAGCGCCTCCCCGACCGGCCGGTACTCCTCGTCGCCGCACATCATCGTGCCGGTGCCGGCGCCGTCGATGCGCAGCCACGGCTCGCCCTCGTCGGTGAGCACGCGGCCCTCGTCCCGGCCGAGGCGCGGGAAGACGTGGGTGTGGACGTCGATGACGGTCACGAGATCACCGTCAGACCCGGGGCGCGGTGGTCGGGGTCATCGTCCGCGGCCACTGCTTGCCCGGGTGGACGGCGCCGCAGTTCGGGCACTTGCGGTCGCCGTCGTAGAAGCCCTGGAAGGCGGGCGGCAGGTCGTCCACGATCGAGCGGACCTGCAGCTCGGCGCGGTGCACGAGGTGGTGGCACTCGGTGCAGTACCACTCGAACGCCTCCCGGAGCCCCTCCGGCCGCGGGATCTCCACGACGAGGCCGATCGAGCCGGCCTCGGGCCGCTGCGGCGAGTGCCGCACGTGCGGCGGCAATAGGAAGACATCGCCCTCGTTGATCTGCACGTCCCTCGGCGGGCGGCCCTCCTCCTCCATGACGCGCAGGACCATGTTGCCCCTGAGCTGGTAGAAGAACTCCTCGGTGGGGTCGTCGTGGAAGTCGGTCCGCTGGTTGGGGCCGCCGACCACCATGATGATCAGCCCGGCGTCGTCGAACACCTGCACGTTGCCGACCGGCGGCTTGAGCAGGTCGCGGTGCTCGTCGATCCAGGTCTCGAAGTTGAACGGCGTTCCGAACGACAGCTGGGGCAGGGTCATGTTCCGGCCTCCTCGGCGGTTGTGTCGGCGGGCGCGCGGTCCCGGGGGATGTGCGCGACGCACGAGATCTCGATGAGCAGGTGCGGGTGCGGGAGCTGGTGGACGGCGACGGTCGTGCGGGCCGGTCCGGTCTCGTCGAAGTACTCCCCGTACACCTCGTTGTAGCCGCCGAAGTCGTTCATGCTCACCAGGTACGTGGTGACGTTGACGATGTCGGGCAGCCCTCCGCCCGCGGCCTCCAGCAGGTCGCGGATGTTGCCGATGACGGCGCGGGTCTGCGCGCGGATGTCGAGGTCGGTGACGCCCAGCGCGTCGGCGGTCGCGCCCGCGAACGTCCCGTCGGGGCGGCGGGAACTCGTCCCGGACACGAACACGAGGTCGCCGGCGCGCCTGAGGTGCGGGAAGCGGCCGCGCGGCGCGGCCTTGCCCTCGACGAGGATCGCGTCGCCCATCACGTCGTGACCTCCACGCAGCCCAGCCCGGCGCCGGTGACGCGGACGTGCGCGTCCTTCGGCAGCGGGACCGCCGCCGTCGCGGCGCCCGCCAGCACGATCCAGCCCGGTTCGAGCGTCATCCCGGCGCCGAGCGCGAGCCGCGCCGCCGCGCGCAGCGACCGCGCCGGGTCGCCGAGGATCGCGGCGGACGAGCCGGTCTGCACGGGCCGCCCGTCGATCTCCACGAGCAGGCCGATGTTCGACACGTCGCGGGGCGGGTGCCAGGCCCCGAACCCGAACCGCGCGGCGGACGCGTTGTCGGCGATGACGTCGGGCAGGGTGAAGCTGAAGTCGGCGTACCGGGAGTCGAGCACCTCGAACCCGACCGCGACGCCGGCCACGGCCGACTCGGCCTCGGCGGGGGAACGGACCTCCAGCCCGATCAGGTAGGCGATCTCCGGTTCGATCCGCGGGTGGATGAGGCCGGAGACGTCCACGGACGACTCGGCGAGCATGCGGTCGGTGAGCAGGCCCCAGATGACGTCGTCCACGCCCATCTGCACCATCTTGGCCCGGCTGGTGAAGCCCATCTTCACCCCGGCGAGCCGCTCGCCCCTGCGGCGGCGCCGCTCGATCCCCGCGCGCTGCACGGCGTAGGCGGCCGCCTCGTCGAGCGGCACCTCGTCGGTGAGCCGCGGGATCGCCCGGACGTCCCGGGCGGCGTCGTCCAGCCTTTCCGCGAGGGCGTGCACGTCCACCATCAGGACTCCTCCTTGCCGAACGCGACGCGCACGTCGCCCAGCCCGTCGACGCGGGCCTCGAACACGTCGCCGGGCGCGGCGGGGACGACCGGGCCGAGCGCGCCGGTCAGGACGGTGTCGCCCGCGCGGAGGGGCCGCCCGACGCGGACGAGGGTGTCGGCTAGCCACAGCGCCGCGTTCAGCGGGTGTCCCAGGCAGGCGGCGCCGTTGCCGGTGGAGACCTGCTCGCCGCGCCGCTCCAGCACCATCCCGCAGAGGCGCAGGTCGACGTCCGCGAGCGGGACGGGACGGCTGCCCAGCGCGTACATGCCGGACGAGGCGTTGTCGGCGACGGTGTCGGCGAGCGTGATGTCCCAGTCGCGGACCCGGCTGCCGACGACCTCGATGGCGGGCAGCGCGAACGCGGTCGCGCGGATCACGTCGGCGACGGTGTGCCGCTCGTGGGTGAGGTCGTGCTCCAGGACGAGCGCGACCTCCGCCTCGGCGCGCGGCTGCAGCACCGCGCCCGCGGGGATCTCGTCCCCGTCCGGGACGGCCATGTCGGCGAACAGCATCCCGAAGTCGGGGCTGTCGACGCCGATCTGCGCCTGCACGGCCCGCGACGTCAGGCCGATCTTGCGCCCGGCGAGGCGGCGGCCCTCGGTGAGCCAGCGCTCGGTCAGCCGCTCCTGGACGGCGTAGGCGTCGCCGGCCGTGCCGATCAGGTCGCGGACGGGTTCGCACGGCGTACCGGTGGCGTAGGCGCCGAGGAGCCGCTCGGCGGCGGCTTCGATGTTCGTTGTCACTGGGCTCGCTCTCAGATCTGGACGCACACGTTGACGGGCTCGGAGAAGAAGTCCAAGGAGTACTCTCCCCCTTCCCGCCCGATGCCGGACGCTTTCACACCGCCGAACGGTGTGCGAAGGTCGCGGAGATTCCAGCAGTTCACCCAGACGATCCCCGTTTCGATGCGGGGTGCCACGCGGTGCGCCCTGGACAGGTCCCGCGTCCACAGCGTCGAGGCGAGTCCGTAGGGGCTGTCGTTGGCGAGTGCCAGGGCCTCGTCCTCAGTGTCGAACGGCGCGACGTGGCAGACCGGCCCGAAGATCTCCTCCCTGACCGTCCGGGCCGTTTCCGGCAGGCCCGTCAGGACGGTCGGCTGCACGTAGAAGCCCCTGTCGCGCTCGTCACCGAACTCTGGCGTGCCGCCGCCCGCGACGACCGCGGCGCCCTCGTCGCGGGCGAGCCGGTAGTACGACAGAACCTTGTCGCGGTGCTCGGCGGAGATCATGGGCCCGTAGCCGCCGAGGGCCTCCGCGCGCTCGCCCAGCCGCGCGGTGAACTCCGCGAAGACGGGCCGCTCCACGTAGACGCGCTCGGTGCACAGGCAGATCTGCCCGGAGTGGGTGAACGTCGAGCGGGCCGTGCCGTCCACGGCGGCGCCGAGGTCGGCGTCGGCGAAGACGAGCGCCGGGTTCTTGCCGCCCAGCTCGAACGACAGGGGCGTGACGTGGTCGGCGGCGTTGCGCATGATCGCGGCGCCGGTGGCGGACTCGCCGGTGAACGCGATCGCGTCCACGCCCGGATGGCCGGTGAGGAACTCGCCCGCCGCGCCCGCGCCGTGCCCGTGCACGATGTTGAACACGCCGTCCGGCAGCCCGGCGTCGTGGATCACGCGGGCGAGCAGCGTCGCGGTGGACGGCGTCTCCTCGGACGGCTTGAGCACGACGGTGTTGCCGCACGCCAGCGCGGGGGCGATCTTCCAGGTCGACAGGAGCAGCGGCAGATTCCACGGGGAGATGACCGCCACCACGCCCAGCGGGCGGCGCACCGTGTAGTTGAGCGCCTCCCCCGTGCCGGAGCTCCACCCGGGCACCCGGGTCATGTAGGCGCGCTCGGGACGCCCGTACAGCAGGTCCGCGTATGCACGGAAGTTGCCGACCGCCCTCGGGACGTCCACGGTGGACGCGAACTCCCGGGACCTCCCGGTGTCGGCGACCTCCGCCTCGACGAACTCCTCGAACCGCGCCTGGATCCCGTCGGCGACCGTCCGCAGCGCGGCGGCCCGCTCCTGGACGCCCAGCGCGCCCCACGGCCCCTTCAGCGCTGCCTTCGCCGCGGTCACCGCGTCGTCCACGACCTCCCGCGTGGCCTCGGGGACGGCGCCCAGCTCGGAGCCGTCCGCGGGCGCGATGAGCGGGAAGGACGTCCCGTCCGTGCGGAAGACCCCGCCGACGTAGTGCTCAGCCTTCATCCGTCCTCCCGCCCATGGCTCGGCACCTCCGATCCTCCGCCCGGCGAGCTATGCCTGACAAATACCAATCGGCTCCGGAGGTATCACGAACCTGTGATAGCAAGGAGCCATGCGCCCGCTCGACCTGCTCAACGGACGGCTGAAGCTCCGGCACCTGGTCCTCGTCGTCGCGGTCGCCGAGCACGGCAGCATCCTGCGGGCGGCCGAGCACCTGCACCTCGCGCAGCCCGCCGTCACGCGGAGCCTGCGGGAGGTCGAGGGCATCCTCGGGGTGGAGCTGTTCACCCGCGGCCCGCGCGGCGTGACGCCGACCCTGTTCGGGGACGCGTTCACCGAGCACGCCCGCGCCGTCCTCGCCGAGCTGCGCCGCGCGGGCGAGCGGATCACCGGCCTGGCGGACGGCGAGGTCGGCACCGTCACGATCGGCACCCTGCTCGCCGGCTCCAACGTCCTGCTCCCCCGCGCGATCGCCGCGCTGAAGGAGGAACGGCCGGGCATCACGGTGATCGTCCAGGAGGCCACGTTCGACGCCCAGGTCCCCCGCCTGCTGGACGGCGAGATCGACCTGATCCTCGGCCGCCTCAACCCCATCGACGACCTGCGCGGCCTCCGCCAGATCACCCTCTACGGCGAACCGGTACGCCTGGTCGCCCGCCGCGGCCACCCCGCCCGCTCGCGGCCGGACCTCGGCCTGGCCGACCTGCTGGACTACCCGTGGGTCCTGCCGCTGGAGCAGACCGCGCTGCGCTCGGAACTGGAGCAGGTGTTCCGCGCGGCGGGCCTCGTCCTGCCGGGCAACCTGGTCGAGTGCACGTCGGTGCTGACCGTCCGCACCCTCGTCCGCGACACCGACATGATCGCGGCCCTGCCCGAGCTCGTCGGCCGCACCGACGCCGACATCGCGCCCCTGCCCGTGCCGCTGGAGACCGTCCGCCGCCAGGTGGGCGTCACCCTGCCCGCGCACCGCGCCCCGACGCCGTCCGCCCGCATCATGCTCGACCACCTGCGCCGCGAGGCCGCCGCGCTCACCGCCTGACCAGGTCGAGCAGCGCCCCGCCGACCCGCGACCCCGGGTCCGCCAGATCGAAGACGACGTCGAAGTGGTCGCGTCCGGGCACGACCATCAGCTCACCGGCGCCCCACGTCGGCTGGAACGACCGGGACTGCTCCAGGAACCCTTCGCCGTCGTCCTCCGCGACGACGAAGACCGCCGGGCACCGGTACTCCGCGGGCAGCAGCGCGGGGCTCAGCCTGGCCGCCCGCGCGAGATCCAGCCGCACGGCCTCGTTCACGTAGACGCGCGTGATGGGACGGATGTCGAAGAGCCCGCTGATCGGCATGGCGGCCTTGACCACGTCCTCGGGAAGCCCGAACGGCTCCTGCCATCCGCCGACCATCGTCATGCCGGTCAGGTGCCCGCCGGCAGAACTGCCGCCGACCACGATCCGCTCCGGATCGAGCCCGTGTGCACGGCCGTGCCGGTAGATCCACGCGATGGACGCCCGCACCTGCCGGACGATCTCCTCCAGCGAAGCCTTCGGCGCCAGGGTGTAGTCCGGCACGACGGTCGCGACGCCCTGCTCGTGGAGCCCGCGGGCCATGAACGACGACACGTCCCGCGACAGCGCCATCCAGTAGCCGCCGTGCAGGAAGACGAACACGGGCCGCAGCCCCTCGCCCGTGCCCCAGACGTCCAGGCGCTCCCCGCTCGCCTCGTCGTAGACGATCCCGGGATACCCGGGAAGCCCGTCGACGGCACGCGCCGACTCGTCCCGGTACCGCGCCATGTACCGCGCGAAGAGCTCCTCCCCCGCCTTCCGCCGCACGTTGTAGGCCACGTCCAGCTCCTCGTCGCTCAACCCGCTCCCGGGCCATTCCGCCACCACCACAGCCCTCCTCTTGAGCTCTCTCCGCGAACCGGCGCTCGTCGAACACCGGCGGGTCACCCGCGCCGGCCGGTCCAGACCGGGACGTCCGACTCGTGGACGCCTCCGTCGGAACCGAAGATCAGGTAGCGATCGAAGTCGCCCGCGAACCAGCGGTCGTGCGTGACGGCCAGGACGGTTCCCGAGTAGGAGGCCAGGCCCTCCTGCAGGGCCTCGGCGCTGGCCAGGTCCAGGTTGTCGGTCGGCTCATCCAGAAGGAGCAGGGTAGCGCCCGACAGTTCCAGGAGGAGGATCTGCAGGCGGGCCTGCTGGCCGCCCGAGAGGGTCTCGAACGGGCGGGTGCCGGCGGGCGCGAGTTCGTAGCGGGCCAGCGCGGCCATGGCGTCGTTGCGGGTGAGCGCGTACTCCGACATGACGATCTCCGCGGGTGTGCGGGCGTGCAGGTCCGGGCGGGCGTGGGTCTGGACGAAGTGGCCGGGGACGACCCGGGCGCCGAGGCGGAACGCTCCGCTGTGCGGTATTCGGCCGCCTGCCAGCAGGCGCAGGAACATCGACTTGCCGGAGCCGTTGGACCCCAGTACCGCGACGCGCTCGCCGTACCGGATCTCGGTGTCGAACGGGCGCGTGGTGCCGGTCAGTTCAAGGGACTCGCAGATGAGCGCGCGCTTGCCGGTGCGGCC
This sequence comes from Actinomadura sp. 6K520, assembly GCF_004349245.1. Classification (GTDB taxonomy): domain Bacteria; phylum Actinomycetota; class Actinomycetes; order Streptosporangiales; family Streptosporangiaceae; genus Spirillospora. Next base: position 72,545 of record NZ_SMLC01000005.1, read on the forward strand.
GCCGCGCAGGCGCATCCGCACGTTCTGCTCCTTAGGCGCGCTCTGCGGCGGCCCCGCCTCCTCGAAGCGCCGCAGGCGGGTGCGGGCGGCCCGGTAGGAGGAGGCGACCGCGTCGTTGTTCGCCGCGCGCTGGCGGAGTACGTGGACGAGCCGTTTGAGGCGGGCGTGCTCCTCGTCCCAGCGGCGGCGCAGCTCATGGAGGCGTTCGGTACGGTCGCGGCGGGCCTGCGCATAACCCGCGAACCCGCCACCGTGGACCCACACGTCACGCGACTCCACCGTGACGATGCGGTCGGCCGCGTCGGCGAGCAGCTGCCGGTCGTGGGACACCAGCAGGACGGTCTTGCTCGTCGCACGCAGCTTCCCGGCCAGCCACTCCTTGCCGGGGATGTCGAGGTAGTTGTCGGGCTCGTCCAGCAGGAGGACCTCGTCCGGGCCGCGCAGCAGGGCCTCCAGGACGAGGCGCTTCTGCTCGCCGCCCGACAGCGTGGCGACGCCGCGGGTCTTCGCCGCGTCGAAGGGCAGGCCCAGCGCCATCGTGGTGCAGGCGTCCCAGACGACCTCCATGTCGTAGCCGCCCGCGTCGGTGTAGTCGGTGATGGCCCCGGCGTAGGCGAGCTGGCTGGGTTCACCGTCGTCCAGCTCCCGCTCGGCGCGGGCCAGCCGCTCCGCCGCCTCCCGGACTCCGTCCGGCGCCACCGAGAGCAGCAGGTCGCGGACGGTCCGCCCGTCGCGGACGCCGCCGATGAACTGGCGCATGACACCGAGGCCGCCGGAGCTCGTCACCACGCCCTCGGACGGCTCGATGTCCCCCGCGATCAGCCGCAGCAACGTCGTCTTGCCGGCCCCGTTGGGCCCGACGAGCGCGGCGATCACCCCCTCCCCGACGCGGAAGGAGACGTCGTCCAGGAGCGGCCGGCCGTCGGGAAGCGCATAGGTCAGCCGGCTCACCTCGATATGGCCCATACACCCTCTCGTACGTTGTTCTAGTGACCGGATCAACGGTCGAGTTCCGGTTCAATGTACTAGAGTGGACGCATGACCGAGAGCGTATGGCTGCGCCGGAACCGGCCCCGGCGGGAGGCGCCGCCCCTGACGCGGGAGCGGATCGTCGCCGAGGCCGTGGCCCTGCTGGACGAGGAGGGCGCCGGGCGGCTGACGATGCGCCGGCTCGCCGAGCGTCTCGACACCGGGGCCACGACCCTGTACTGGCACGTCAAGACGAAGGACGACGTCCTGGAGCTGGCGCTCGACGCCGTCTTCGGAGACGTCCCGGTTCCCGGGGCCGGGACGGACTGGCGCGCCGACGTGATCGCGCTCATGTCGGGCTGGCGGGCGGCGATGCTGCGCCACCCCTGGTCGGCGTCGATCCTCGGAGGCCGCCCGCTCCTCGGCCCGGAGGTGATGGCCCGGACCGACTTCCTGTACGCCGCCCTGGCCGCGACCGGGCTGACCGGCACCCGGCTCGCGGGCGCCGCGTACGCGGTCGCGAACTACGTCATCGGCTCGGCGCTCATGGAGGTCGGGGCCCGGCGCGACGACGGGCCCGAGGCGGAGAAGGCCGCCGAGGGGCATCTCGCCCGCCACCGCGACCGGTACCCGCATCTCGCCGCGCACGGCCATCTCAGCGGCGGCGAGTGGGACGACGCCTTCCGCCAGGGGCTGGGCTACCTCCTGGACGGGGTGGCCCGCGCAGGAACTTAACGAGCGGGAGTGCCGGCGGGGAACTCCTCGGTGCCGAGTACCCGCAGCAGTTCAAGGCGCTCGCGGGACTCTTCGTCCGCCGGGGTGAGGACCACCAGCTCCTGCCGCTGGTCCGGGGTGACCAGGGTCTCGCAGTCCATCAGCAGGCTTCCCACCCGCGGATTCACGACGGTCTTGCGGTCGGCGCGCCGTACCGCGACCTCGTGCTCGTCCCAGAGGCGGCGGAAGTCACCGCTGGCGGCCCGCAGCCGGTCGACGAGCCGGGACACCTCCGGGTCGCCCGGCCGGCGGCCCGCCACCACGCGCAGGTCGGCCACGATCTGGCGGGCGTGGCGCTCCCGGTCCCCGGGCGGGTGGGCGGCGCGGATGTCCGGCTCGGTGAACCAGCGGTACGGGAGGTAGCGCCGGTCTCCGGAGAGGCCCGTGAGGTCCCCCGCCAGCAGGACGGACGTCCGGTTCTGCGCGAGAACCTCCCCCAGTTCGGACACCACCAGCGCCGGGGTGCCGTCGAGCAGGTCGAGCATGCGGATCAGGCCGGCGCGGGCGAGGCGGGCCGTCCCGTCGGCGGGCGCCGGCTGGTGGCCGGCGAGATGGAACAGGTGGTCGCGCTCGTCGTCGGACAGGCGGAGCGCCCGGGCCAGCGCGCCGAGCAGCTGCGTCGAAGGCCGGCTGCCGCGGCCCTGCTCAAGGCGGACGACGTAGTCCACGGACATGCCGGCGAGCATCGCGACCTCCTCACGGCGAAGCCCCGAGGTGCGGCGGCGCGGCCCCTCGGTGAGCCCCGCCTCCGCGGGCCGGATGGCCTGGCGTCGGCGGCGCAGGAAGTCGGCGAGCTCTGCACGTTGCATGACTCCATGGAACCTCGCCGCGAGCCGCATTATCCAGGGAGCGGCTCTCCCACGATGAGCGCTCCGCTTTCGCCCCTCTCGGTTCGCGCGCAGGGTCGGGGGTGACAGTGACGCTAGGGAGAACATGATGCAGACAAGAATCCTGGGCAGGTCGGGCCCGGCCGTTTCCGCGCTGGGGCTGGGCGCGATGGGGATGTCGGACGCCTACGGCCCCGCCGACCGCACCGAGAGCATCGCCACCGTGCACGCCGCGCTGGACGCCGGCGTCACGCTGATCGACACCGGCGACTTCTACGCCATGGGGCACAACGAGCTGCTGCTGGCCGAGGCGCTGCGCGGGCGCGATCGCGACGGCTACCAGCTGAGCGTGAAGTTCGGAATGCTGCGGGGGCCGGGGCCCGGCTTCGGCGGGCACGACGGCCGTCCCGAGGCGGTCAAGAACTTCCTGGCCTACTCGCTGACCCGGCTCGGCACCGACCACGTCGACGTCTACCGCCCCGCGCGGCTGGACCCCGGCGTGCCGATCGAGGAGACGGTCGGCGCGATCAAGGAGATGATCGACGCCGGGTACGTGCGGCACCTCGGGCTCTCGGAGGTCGACGCGGCGACGGTCCGGCGGGCGCACGCCGTGCATCCGGTCGCCGACCTCCAGATCGAGTACTCGCTGATCTCCCGCGCGGTGGAGGACGACGTCCTGCCCACGCTGCGGGAGCTGGGCATCGGCATGACCGCGTACGGCGTCCTCGGCCGGGGGCTGATCTCCGGGCACTGGTCCGCCGACCGCGGCGCCGCCGGCGACGGCCGTGCCGCGATGATGCCGCGCTTTTCCGGCGAGAACGTGGAACACAACCTCGCCCTCGTGGACGCGCTCCGCGGGGTCGCCGGAACGAAGGGATGCACCGTCGCCCAGCTCGCCATCGCCTGGGTCGCCGCGCAGGGTGCGGACATCGTGCCGCTGGTCGGTGCCCGCACCCGGAAACGGCTGGCGGAGGCGCTGCCCGCGGTGGAGGTGACCCTCACCGCCGACGACCTGGCCGAGATCGAGAAGGCCGTGCCGCGAGGCGCGGCGCGCGGCGACCGGTACCCCTCGACGTTCATGGCCAACCTGGGCGCGGGCAACTGACGGGCGGCTCCCCGGTGGACCCGCGGGCCCACCGGGGAGGCTTCAGCCTCCGTTGAGCCGGACGACCTTGAGGCCGGGAGCCCTGGTGATCTCGTCCGCGCAGAAGCGCCCGGTGACCCAGCCCTTCTTCGAGAAGAGGCGGGTCTGGTCGGCGTAGTGGGGGGACGTCGGGTCGGCGGACTGGGAGTAGGTCATGAGAGTGCGGGTGTCGGGGCAGCGGTCGTCGTCGAAGGAGACCACCTGGACGTAACTGGACCCGGTCCCGACCTCCGTGTACCCCTGGCCCGGTGTCCATCTGGCCTCGATCTTGTTGAGGATGCCGAGGTCCTCGGTGCCGCCCCCGACCGGGATCTTCTCGCCGTTGCGGGTGACGTACTGGTGGTCGCCGAGGGGCGCGTCCAGGGGGATCTTCGACGTGCGCAGATCGGCGACCGCGTCGATCAGTGCCTTGCGGGCCGCCCAGGAGGCGGTGTTGAAGTCGCGCGGCGTGTTCACCGGGTCGGAGACGTCGAACGGCGTCTTCCACAGGTCCCAGGCGGCCGTGGCCTTGCGCCAGTAGCGGTCGAACAGGAGGGCGCCGCGGCTGCCGGTGTCGGCGGTCCTGTCCCACTCGCCGAGGACGTCGCAGGGCGCGCCGAGCCGCATCTCGCGACACATCCGCACGGTGCCCTCGGCGGCGAGTTCGCCCGCGATGTTGCGGTTGGCGAAGACGAGGTCCTGCATGTCCGGGCGGGTGAACCGGCCCTGGCCGAGCCGGTCCCGGACGGCGACGAGGCCGCTCCGCGTGCGCAGGGTGCGCTCCGTTCTCTCGTCACCGATGATGCGGTCGTACCCGGTCAGCGGCTTCCGGGGGTTGGACAGCCAGTGGCTGTCGTTGGAGTTGGTGACGTAGTCGGCGCGGTTCAGCACCGGGTAGCGGCCGGGGTCGAGGATGCCCGGCTGGACGGTCCCGGGGGCCCGGCCCGGCGCGCAGGACGACCGGGTGCCGTCCAGGATCGCCAGCCCGGCCTGGCGGAACGTCAGGTGGCCGAGAAGGCTGTTGCAGCGGTCCGCGAACTCGTCGGTGACGTTGGGAAGCACCTGGATCTGCGCGAAGAGGGCGTCGCCCCGGGAGTCGGCGGCGATCGTGTTGACCCAGGGCAGGCCCTGGGTCTGCTTCAGCGCGCGGACGGCGTCGTCGGTCGTCCGGGCCCTGCTCAGGGCGAGCGAGGTGTTGGCGAGGCGGACGTTGGTGGCGTTCGGGTCGGTGAGCGCGTAGGCGTTCCACGTCGTCCACGGCAGGTCGATGGACGAGACGGACGTGACGATGGGGCCGTAGCGGCTGCGCCACAGCGTCCTCGTCACCGGCTTGAGCGAGCCGTCCTGCTGCTTGGCCTGGACGGTGACCCGCCGCTTGGTCATCTTCTCCTTCCTGCCGTCCACGAAGTACGACGTCGGGTCGCCGGGCACCAGGCGCAGTTCCGTCAGGCTGAACGGCACGCCGGTGGCGACCGTGTGGCTCCACGCGAACGTGGCGGTGTGGCCGATGTTGATCGCGGGCGAGCCGAGAAGGCCGGCGCCGCTCACGTCGACCTCGCCGGGGATCGTCTGGTGCATCTGCCAGAAGCGCCGCCCGTTGTGCCACGGGTAGTGCGGGTTGCCCAGCAGGAGCCCGTGGCCGTTCGCGGTGCCCTCGCTCCCGACGGCGATCGCGTTGCTGCCCATGGCGGCGTCCGCCATCAGGTTCCGGGCGGCCTCGGCGGCCTCCTGTGGCGACTGCGTGGCGCGCCTGACCGCGTTCTCGCCCGGCGGGGCGGCCGCCACGATCTGGTCGGTGCTCCTGCCGGAGGCGCCGAGCATGGCGAGCGCGTAGCCGCGGCGGTGGACGTCCAGCTCGGTGACGGGCCGCAGCCACGCGGCGCCCTTGCACGCGGGGTCGGTGATCTCGCCTTCGCGCAGGAACCGGTTGTACCCGGCCGCCCATCCGCGGCTGACCGCGCGCACCTCGGCGGCCGGGCCGTAGGGCGCGGGCGCGGCGATCAGCTTCTCCACGATGCCGCTGTCGTTGACGGACGTGAAGAACACGTCGCTGGCCAGGTTGGTCGACGCCGAAGAGAGCGAGCCGTCCGGGGCGGCCTCGACTCCGAAGTACTTGGAGCGTTCCCCGCTCAGGGTGACGACGCCCTGCGCGATCAGGCAGATGTTGTCCTTCGCCGCCGCGTAACCGGTGCCGTAGCCCAGGCCGGCGTAGTCCTTCGCCGTGATGTGCGGAATGCCGTACCCGGTGTAGCGGATGGTGGCCGCCATGCCGCGTTCCGAGGGCAATTCGGTGGCGGCGGAGGCGGGTACGGGGGTCGAAAGGGCGACGCCGAGGACGGCGGTTCCCGCCACACGCAGGAGATGGCGCGGCATTGCGGCTCCTTGATCACAGAGGCTCCGCAAAATTCGCATACACCGACGAATCTGACAAGACCCCGGGTTCAGGGGGCCAGGCCGGGAAGGTCGGCCGCGTGGTCGCCCAGGTAGGCGGCGAGTGTCTCGGGGATGAGGTCGATGGGCGCCAGCGCGGCCGGAGTGCAGGTCACCCGCTCGACGTCGTGGCGCCCGCTGCCCGGGTCGTCGAACTCCGGGCCGTGCCTGCGGGACAGGTCCATCGAGACCAGGCGGCACACGTAGAAGGTGTTCAGACGGTACAGACCGGGGCTTTGCTCACCGCACGCGAAGACCTGCCGGACGGCACCCGCGGTGGCGCCCAGCTCCTCGTCCAACTCCCGCCGCAGCGCCGCCTCCGGGGAGGCGTCCCCGGGCTCGATCCCGCCGCCCGGGGTCGTCCAGTAGACGGGACGGCCGGGCTTCGTGCGCCGGATCAGCACGAGCGCGTCACCGTCCAGCAGGAGGGCCCGGACGGCGCGCCGCAGCCGGGGAGTCTCACTCACGGGTTCGGCCCTCACGTATTCGGGTGGGCGGCGAAGACCCCGCCATCATCCCGCACCCGGATCGCCGCCGGGTCGTTCCCGGGCGGACGCCCGCCCGGGAACGACCGAACCGTACGGCTCGTCCCCTCGGCGGCCCCTGCGCCGTTACCATCACCAGTGCCAAGATCCTGTTGGCATGCTCTGTACCGGAACGGCGTGAAATGGATGATGTGGAGGTCCGGCACCTGCCGGGCGACCTGCCGCAGCTCTTCGACGGCGGCATCGACGGCGCTGCCGCCGGGCGGACGCTGTCGGTGCCGCTGCCCGAGGGTGACCTGGTCTGGCCCGACCCGGGCTATCCGCAGCGGCGGCTGCTCATGCGTCCCGCGTTCTGGCTGAGCGACGAGCCCGTCCGCGGCGAGCTGTGGTGCAGGCTCCGCGCCGAGCACCCCCGGTCGGGGCTGTGGCCGCTGCTGATGGACGAGACCGACCAGCCCTGGGCGTCCGGGCAGATCGCGCCCGAACCGGCGGCCGAGATCGGCAACTACCACCCCCACGCCTTCATGTCCGAGGTGTGGGCCGACTGGGCCGAGCAGGCGGACGAGAGCGACCACGACGACCTCGCCCCCTTCGGCCGCCACTGCCCCGGGCTCGCCCCGCCCGGCGTCCCGCTCGACGACCCCGGCGTCATGGCGGACCGGTACGCCCGCGTGCTCGCAGCCCGCGGCCTGCCGCTGGGCCTGGTCGCGGTGGACCGCGGCGCCGACGCGCCGGCCGTCGCCGGCTGGCAGGGCGCCCTCAACCACAACGAGTGGACGGCGCCGCTCGCCGCCGTGCTGCGCAGCTGGGAGGACCGCTTCGGCGCGCACGTCGTCGGGCTCGGCTTCAACACGCTGGAGCTGAGCGTCGCCGCTCCCCCGGTCACCGTCCGGCACGCCGTCCACGTCGCGGCCGAGCACTGGGCCTTCTGCCCCGACATCCTGTTCCAGGGCCCGGGCACCCTCGCCGGCTACGCGGAGGAGATCCGCGGCAAGACCAACTGGTCCTTCTGGTGGGATTGAGCCCGTGATACCGAGGAGCCGCGGGCGCGCGCTGCCCGCCGTCATCGCGATGGCCGTGGGGCTCACGCTCGCGGCCGATGTCACCGTTCTCGTCTCGGGTCACCTGGACGAGGACTCCGGCGCGGACGACCTGGTGTCGGTGGACCAAGGGGCGGCCCCGCTGGCGCCATCGGTCGCGCCGCTGACCCGTCGCCACACGCCGCACCTCCTGGTCGCCGGGGCGTCCTCGCTGCCGCCCCGCGCCGTCGAGCGCACACTGGGCCTCAAGGGCGTCGCCGGGGTCACCGTCGTGGACGCCGCACGGGCCAGGGTCGGCGGGCGCCGCATGGGGCTGCTGGGCGTCGACCCGTCGAAGTTCCGGGCGTTCGCGCCGGAGGCGACGGCCGAGTCCGACCAGCTGTGGCGGACGATCGCGGCCGGCGGCCTGGCCGTGTCGTTCGAGCACGGCCAGGACGGGGCGCTGCCGCTGGGCGCGGTCGTCCCGGCCGGCAGCAGCGAGCGCGCCGGCCGCGTGCGCGTCGGCGCCTACGCCTCGATGGGCATCGGCGACGTCGACGCGGTCGTCTCCCGCGAGCGGGCCAGGGAACTCGGCCTGCCCGAGGGCAACGCCCTGATCATCAGCGCCCCGAAGGCCGACACCGGGAAGCTGACCGCGCGGCTGAAGAAGATCCTCCCGCGCGGCACGAAGGTGGCGGCGCTCGCGCCGGCGCGGCCCGCGCAGCAGCCCGCCGCGCGGGACGGCCGCGTCCGGCTGACCGGGCGGCCCGACGGGGTGAGGGGCGCCTCGACCCCGATCACCGGCAACCGGATGACGCCCACAATGCGGGCCCTCGTGCTGGAGATCGCCCGGCTGTTCGGCCCCTTCCCGGTGATCGGCTGCTACCGCTCCAACGCCGACGCGCAGGACCACGGCCACGGCCGCGCCTGCGACTTCATGCAGAGCACCGGCGGCCGCATGCCGAGCGCCGGCGCGATGCGGCACGGCGACCAGGTCGCGCGGTACGCCGTCCAGCACGCGCGGCGGCTCGGGGTCTCCTACGTCATCTGGAAGCAGCACATCTGGAACGTGCGGGGCGGTGGCTGGCGCCCGATGCCGGACCGCGGGAGCCTCACGCAGAACCACTACGACCACGTGCACATCTCGGTGCTGCGCTAGCCGTACCCGGCCGCCGTACCCGCCCACCTACATCCTCAACGGGGCAGCTCCTGCTCGCACCAGACGACCTTGCCCTCGGCGGTGCGGCGCACGCCCCAGCGCTGCGCCAGCCGGCCCACGACGTGCAGGCCCCGGCCCGACTCGGTCATCTCGTCCTCGTCGTCGTGGTGCCGGATGCGGGGCCGGCCGTCGGCGGAGTCGAAGACCTCGCAGACCAGGCCGCCCTCGAGCACGAGCCGCAGCGTGATCCTGCCGCCCGCGTGCCGGATCGCGTTGGTGACCAGCTCCGACACCAGCAGCATCGTGGAGTGGGCCATGTCGTCGAGGTCCCAGCGGGCGAGCCGGTCGCGGACGAGGCCGCGGGCCCGGCGGACCGCGGCGGGCTCGGCGGGCAGCTCCCAGGTCGCGTGGTGGTCGGCGGGGATGCGCGCCAGCCGGGCCACCAGCATCGCGATGTCGTCGCGGTGCTGGTCGTCGTAGACGCCGTCGAGCGCCGCCTGGCACAGGTCCTCCAGCGGCCGGGCCGCGGCGCCCGGACCGAAGGTCTCCTGCAGGCGGGCGAGGCCGTCGTCGATGTCGCGGGCCCGGTTCTCCACGAGCCCGTCGGTGTAGAGGAACAGGAGCGTCCCGTCCTCGACGGTGAACTCGCGGCTGACGATGGGGCCGTCGCCGCCGACGCCGAGCGGCGGCGCGGGCGGCACCGGCAGGAACTCCGAGTCGGCCCCGGGCGGGGCGAGCAGCGGCGGCAGGTGCCCGGCGCTGGCGACCTCGCACCGGCCGCTGACCGCGTCGTAGACGACGTAGGCGCAGGTGGCGAAGTGCGGTTCCCGCTCGCCGAGCGTCCGCATCAGCGAGTCGAGCCGCTCCAGGGCCTCGGCGGGCGGCAGTTCGAGCCCGGCGAGGGTGTGGATGGCGGTGCGGAGCCGCCCCATCGTGACGGCGGCCTTCACCCCGTGCCCGGCGACGTCCCCGACCACCAGCGCGACCCGCGCGCCGGGCAGCGCGATCGACTCGTACCAGTCGCCGCCCACCTCGATCAGGCGGCTGCCGGGCAGGTAGCGGTGGTGCACCTCGACCGGGGACGGCGCGGACAGCCCGGTCGGCAGGAGGCTGCGCTGCAGGGTGAGGGCGGTGGCGCGTTCCCGCGAGTACTGCCGCGCGCTCTCGATGAAGATGGACGCCCGGTTCGCGAAGTCCATCCCGATTTCGACGTCGTAGGCGTCGAACGGGCGGTGCGCGGCGTTGCGGGTGCAGGCGAAGAAGCCCAGGACACCCGCGGCCGAGGTGATCGGCAGCAGCAGCATCGAGGCGCCCTTGAGCAGGTCGGCGACCGGCGGCCGGCGCCAGGCCGCCGCGAGCCTGGCGGCGCCGTCGCGGCCGAGGGCGCGCAGCACCGGCTCGCCCGACCCCATGCACAGCGCGTACGGGGTGCCCTCCGGGTAGACGAGGGACTCGCCGGTGGGGAACGTCGCGTCCCAGGCCGGGTCGTCGTCGTCGAACCCGATCGCCATCCGGCGCATCTGCGGGCCGTCGGGGCCGTCCGGCGGCTCGTCGGCGTCGATGTGGCTCTCGACCAGGAGCAGGGCGCCGGCGTTGCAGAAGTGCGGGACGAGCACGTCCATCAGGCCGCGCGCCAGCATCTCCAGGTCGAGGGTGGAGCCGATCCGCGGGAGGGCGTCGTCCAGCAGGGCCCGGCGGATCACGGCCGGGTCGACGAACCGGTCGGCGAGCGGCACCGGCACCCGGACGACGGCGAGCGCGACGACGTCGGGCGCGCCGCCGCTCATCGGGTGGACGGTGACGACCGCGTCGAGCATGCCGCCCTCGGGGTTGTCCACGGCGAGCATCGCGGTCCGCTCCCGGCCGGCCTTGACGGCCTCCAGCAGCGGATCCCGCGCGCCGGGGATCAACTCGTCCAGGTCGGCACCGCGCAGGTCGTCGCCGTTCGGGGCGAGAACTGCGGCGGCGTTACGGTCGAACTGGAGTATTCTCCCCGACGAATCCATGCCGAGAATCAGAATTCGGGTGGACGACTCCATCGCTCGATTATGGGACATGGAGGGCCCGCGTAGGGCCGATACGGCAGGGGAAACCGTCCGGGAATTCCGTCGTTCGTGTTCCAGCTCGGCGGCCGACCGGAAATTACCCGTTCCCCGGATCTCCCCGGGTCAGGAACCTCCGAATACCTGCGGCGGCGGGACGGGCGCGATGATCTCCTCGCCGTCGCGCAGCGGCGCCGCGCCCGCGCAGAAGGCGGCGAGGTCACCGCCCGCCAGCAGCCGGGCCCGGGCGATGCCGCCCGCCGCGCGGCGCGTCAGCTCGGCCACCGGCAGCGGCTCCGGGGACCCGGCCACGATGAGGTTGCCGAACCGGCGGCCCCGCAGCACGCCCGGGTCGGCCATGAGCAGCGTGTGGGAGAACACCGACCGCACGGTGGCGGCGACCCTGCGGGCGAACGGCAGCCGGAAGCCGTCGGCGACGTTGGCCATGTACACGCCCCCGGGCCGCAGGACGCGCGCGGCGTCCAGCACGAACTCGCGGGTCGCGAGCTCGGGCGGCATGGACGCCTCGGCGAACGCGTCCATCACGACGAGGTCGTCGGCGTCGTCGGCGAGCGCCGCGATGCCCGAGCGCCCGTCGGTGATCCGGATCCGCAGGCCCGGGACGCCCTTGACCGGCAGCCGCTCGCGGACGAGCCGCACCAGTTCCGCGTCCGGCTCCAGGACGAGCTGCCGGGACCCCGGCCGGGTCGCGGCGATGTAGCGGGCCAGCGTGCAGCCGGCGCCGCCGATGTGGACGGCGTCGAACGCCTCGCCGTCCAGCCCGAGCGCGTCGACCACGTCGCCCATGAGCCGCATGTACTCGAAGTCGAGGTAGGTCGGGTCGGACAGGTTCACGTACGACTGGGGCACGCCGCCGACGAGGAGCATCCAGCCGCCGTCCCGATCGGCGTCCCGCAGCAGCTCCGCCTCCCCTCCGTCGACCCGGTGGACGTTCGGCCTGGGTTCGCGCCTGCCCTTACGCGCCATGCCCCCCACCCTACGGAAACACCAAGGGAGGACCGGCGGACGGTCAGGTCCGCTCGGTGAGCGCGTCCTCGGCCGCGAAGTGGCAGGCGCTGGGGTGCGCGGAACCGTCCCGTTCCTCCAGCGGGGGCTCCCGCTCGGCGCACACGTCCCGGGCCTTCCAGCAGCGGGTCCGGAACCGGCAGCCGGACGGCGGGTCGAGCGGCGACGGCGGCTCCCCCTCAAGCCGGACCTGGCCCGTCCAGCCGGGCGCGTCCGGGTCGGGCACGGGGACGGCCGACAGCAGCGCCTGCGTGTACGGGTGGGTCGGGTGCTCGTAGATCTGGGTCGCGTCGCCGGTCTCCACGACCTTCCCCAGGTACATGACGGCGACGCGGTCGGAGATGTGCCGGACGGCCGCGAGGTCGTGCGCGATGAACACCTGCGCCAGGCCCAGCTCCCGCCGCAGGCCGGCGAGCAGGTTCATCACCTGGGCCTGGACGGAGACGTCCAGCGCCGACACCGGCTCGTCGCAGACGAGCACGTCGGGACGCAGCGCGAGGGCGCGGGCGATCCCGACCCGCTGGCGCTGCCCGCCGGAGAACTGGTGCGGGTACCGGTCGACGTGGCCGGGATCCAGGCCGACGAGCTCCAGCAGTTCCCGGACCCGGGCTCGGCGCTCGCCCTTCGGCGCGGCCTCCGGATGGATCGCGAACGGCTCGCCCACGATGTCCCCGACCGTCATGCGGGGGTTGAGTGACGAGTAGGGGTCCTGCAGGACGATCTGGATGCGGCGGCGCAGCGCCCGCAGCTCGGGTTTCGGCAGCGCGAACATGTCGCGCCCGTCGAAGCGGACCGTCCCGGCCGTGGGGCGTTCCGCGGCGAGCAGCAGCCGGGCCAGCGTCGACTTCCCGCAACCGGACTCGCCGACGACGCCGAGGGTCTCGCCCCGGCGCAGCTCCAGGTCGACGCCGTCCACGGCCTTGACCTGGCCCACCGTGCGTTTCAGCACGACCCCGCGGGTCACCGGGTAGTGCTTGGCGAGCCCCTCCACCCGCAGGATCGGGGCCTCATCCGGATCCGGCACCGTGCACCTCCTCGGCGAAGTGGCAGGCGGCGGCGTGGCCGGGCGCGACGGTGACGAGCGGCGGCGGCTCCGCCGCGCAGACCGCCTCCGCGCGCGGGCAGCGCGGCCGGAACGGGCAGCCGGGCGGCAGCGCCGCCGGGTCCGGCGGCGCCCCCTTGACCGGGACGAGCGGCCCGCCGCGCCGGTCGAGCCGCGGCACCGACGCCAGCAGCCCGCGCGTGTAGGGGTGGGCGGGCCGCGCGTACAGGTCCCGGGCGGGCGCCTGCTCGGCGACCGACCCGGCGTACATGACGACGATCCGGTCGGCGACGCCGGCGACGACGCCGAGGTCGTGGGTGATCAGCACCATGCCCATGCCCAGTTCCTCCTGGAGCCCGGCCAGCAGGCGCATGATCTGCGCCTGGACGGTCACGTCGAGGGCGGTGGTCGGCTCGTCGGCGATCAGGACGTCCGGCTCCAGCGCCAGCGCCATCGCGATCATGGCGCGCTGGCGCATGCCGCCGGAGAACTGGTGCGGGTGGTCGCCGAACCGCCGCGCCGCCGACGGGATCCGCACCCGCTCCATCAGCTCGACCGCCCGGTCCCGGGCCTCGCGGCGGCCGAGCCCGCGGTGCACCCGGTACATCTCGCGGATCTGGTCGCCGACGGTGAACACCGGGTTCAGCGCGGTCAGCGCGTCCTGGAAGATCATCGAGATGCGCTCGCCGCGGTACTCGCGGCGGCGCCGCTCGGGCAGCCCCAGCAGCTCCGTGCCGCGCAGCCGCACCGATCCCCGCTCGATCCGGGCGGGCGGGACGTCGAGGATGCCCATGACGGCCTGCGCCGCGACGCTCTTGCCCGACCCCGACTCGCCGAGGACCGCGACCGTCTCCCCCTCCGCGAGCGTGTAGGACAGCCCGTTCACGGCGTGCACGTCCCGGCCCCGCACCCGGAAGCGGACGTGCAGGTCGTCGACGGCCAGCAGCGGCTCCGCCGGGCGCGGCGCCGGGACCGCCTCGGCCTTCCGGTCCGCGGCCGTGTCACGTTCTCCGGTCATCGCTCACCGCAGCTTCGGGTCGAGGGCGTCGCGGACGGCGTCGCCGAGCAGCAGGAAGCTCAGCACCGTGGCCGACAGGAACGCCGCGGGAAAGATCAGCAGATGCGGGTGGGCCATGAAGGCGTCCTTGGCCTGGCCGAGCTGGAGGCCCCAGGAGACCTGCGGGTACTGCAGGCCGACACCGAGGAAGTCCAGCGTCGCCTCGCCCACGATGACGTTGCCGACGTTGAGGGTGGCGACCACGATCACCGGGGCGATCGCGTTCGGCAGGATGTGCCGGGCCATGACCCTGCGGTCGGACGCGCCGAGCAGCCGCGCGGCCTGCACGTAGTCGGCGTCGCGGACGGAGATGACCTGCCCCCGCATGACGCGGATCATCGTCGTCCAGCCGAGCAGCACCAGGACCAGCGTCATCGCGCCGATGCCGTGCCCGGGGAACGCGACGAGGATCACCGTGCCGCCCAGCACGAACGGCAGCCCGAAGAACACGTCGGTCAGCCGCGAGACCACCGCGTCGACGACGCCGCCGTAGTAGCCCGACAGCATCCCGAACACCACCGCGATCAGCAGCGCGAACAGCGTCACCGCGACGCCGATGAGCAGTGTGGGCCGGGCGCCGTGCACGACGTGCGCGTAGTAGTCGCAGCCGGCGAGGTCGGTGCCGAACCAGTGCTCGCCGGACGGGCCGAGCTTGGCCAGGTTCGGGTCGCAGCCCTCGTTGGCCACGGTGCCGGTGAACAGGCCCGGGCGGGCGGCCATCACCGCGACCACCGCGAGGACCGACACCGAGCACCAGAAGATCCAGCGGCGCCGCAGGTCGCGCCATGCGTCGCCCCACAGCGACGCCCTGCCGACCTCGCCGCCCGCCGCCGCGGTGACCTCGGCCTGCGCCTCCTTCGTCGTCATCTCCGGCCTCCCTACTCGTACCTGATCCGCGGGTCCAGGACCCCGTACAGCAGGTCCACGGCCAGGTTGACCAGCAGGAAGATCAGCACCAGCACGGTGACCGCGCCGACCACGACCGGGCCCTCCTTGAGCTGGATCGACTGGAACACCTGCTGCCCGACGCCCGGCAGGTTGAAGATCCCCTCGGTCACGATCGCGCCGCCCATCAGGTTCCCGAAGTCGACGCCGAGGTAGGTCACGACGGGGATCAGCGAGTTGCGCAGCGTGTGGCGCCCGATGACCCGCGCCTTCGACAGGCCCTTCGCCCGCGCGGTCCGGACGTAGTCGGCCCGGAGGTTCTCCGCCAGGCTCGTGCGGGTCAGCCGCGCCACGTACGAGAGGCCGAGCGAACCGAGCACGATGCCGGGCAGCAGGTAGCTCATCGGCCACCCGTCCTCGGTCCCGGCCGTCGGGAAGATCTGCCAGTGCAGGCCGAACACGATCTGCGCGATGTAGCCGAGGACGAACACCGGCACCGCGATCACCAGGGTCGTCCCGCCGAGGACGAGGGTGTCGGCGAGCCGGCCGCGCCGCAGTCCCGCCCACACGCCGAGCGCGATCCCGATGACCAGCTCGAAGATCCAGGCGGTGAGCGCAAGCCGCGCGGTCACCGCCCAGCGCCCGCCGAGCATCTCCGACACGCTCTGGCCGGTGTAGTTCTCGCCCAGGTCGCCCTGGACGAGGCCCCACATGTACTTCGCGTACTGCACCAGCAGCGGGTCGTTCAGGTTGTACCGGTCCCGGAGCGTCCGCAGGACGTTCTCCGGGACCGGCTTGTCCCCGGCGAGCGCCTGGATCGGGTCCCCCGGCAGCGCGAACACCATCGCGTAGATGAGGAGCGTGGTGCCGAAGAAGACCGGGACCGCCTGGAGGAGCCGCCGGACGACGTAACGCCACATCCGGGCCTACTTCACCGTCACTTCGTGGGCGAGCAGACCCGTCGCGTACGGCGTGACGGTGACGTCGCCGACGTTCTCGGAGTGCCCGCCCTGGCGGGCCCACGTCCACAGCGGGATCATCGGCATCTCCCCGATGGCGATGTCCTCCGCCCGGTTGTAGAGCCCGATGGCCTTCTGCTCGTCGGCGGTGCGGTTCGCCTCGGCGATGAGGTCGTCGAACTCCTCGTTCTTCCAGCCCATGCGGTTGTTGTCCGAGCCCCACATGTTCTCGAGGTAGTTCTGCGGGCTCGGGTAGTCGGCCTCCCAGTTCTGCCGGTACGGGCCCTTCTCCTCGCGGGCCCGCAGCATGGAGAAGTAGTCGGAGGCGGGGACCTGCCGGAACTCGATCTTCTGGATGCCGAGGTTGTCGCGCAGGGAGTTCGCGACGATCCGCATCCACTGGGCGTAGGTCGGCTGCGCGTTGGAGAAGTACAGCTCCAGCGTCCCCTCGAACCCGCCGGCCTTGTCGAACAGCTCCTTGGCCTTGGCCGGGTCGTAGGTGCACAGTTCGCCGCAGGCGTTGTCGCGGTGGCCGGGGATGATGGACGGGAGCAGCGAGTCGGCCGGGAAGTAGGCACCGTTGTAGACGGCCTTGTTGATGCCCTCCCTGTCGATCACCATCGAGATGGCCCTGCGCAGGTCCGGCTCGGCGAACCGCTCGTCGAACAGCGGGAAGCCGAGGTAGTCGATCGTGCCCATCTCGCCGGTGATGAACCGGTCGCCGAGCACCTTCTCCGCCTCGGGCACCTTGCCGGACGGGATGGTCTGGAGCACGTCGAGGCCGCCCGCCCGCAGGTCGGTGTAGGCGGTGTCGGCGCTGGAGTAGCTCTTCCAGGTCACGCCCTTGTTCCTGGGTTTGCGCGGCCCGGTGTAGCCGGGGAACGCGACGAGCCTGATCTGCTTGTTGCGCTCCCACTCCCCGTCCATCATGTACGGGCCGTTGCCGATCGGGCGCTCGTCGAACGCCTTGGGGTCCTTCAGCCCGGCCTTCGGCATCGGCGCGTAGGCCGGGTAGGTGAGCAGCAGCGGGAACTGGCTGAACGGGTCGTTGAGCGTCACCTTGAGCGTGTTCTGGTCGACGACCTCGACCCCGGACAGTGTGTCGGCCTCCGGTTCGGCGTTCCCGTCCTCGGGGTTCATCGCCCCGTACCCCTCGATGTGGGAGAAGTAGTCGTTGGCGCCCATGCCGTTCGGCCCGTAGGTGGCGTGGTTCCACGCGTCCGCGAAGCTCTGCGCGGTCACCGGCTCGTCGTTGTGGAACCTCCGCCCCGGCTTCACCTTGATCGTCCAGACCCGCTGGTCGTCCGAGGTCACCGACTCGGCGGCCAGCGGGACGGCCCGGCCGTCGCGGTCCAGCGTCATCAGGTTGTCGAACAGCTCGCTGATCACGTCGAACGAATAGCTGCTGGTCGTGTTGGCGGGCATCAGGTGGTCGGGTTCGGAATGGCCCGCGGTGAACGTGCCGTCACTCGCCCCGGCGTCGCCGCCGCCGCAGGCCGACAGCCCGAGCGAGGCCGCCAGCACCACCGCGCCGATCCCGGCCGCCGTTCCGCGCACACCCCTTCCGGCACCCCTCTGGCTTCGCATCGTCCTCCCACCCGTCGCTGCCTCGCGCCGCGGGTGCTTGGCCACCCGCCGCACCTAGATTGCTCGCAGGGTCGTACTCTCGGTGACGCTTTGGATACGGGGCTCACGGAGTCGAGACCGGATCGAGACGACTTGATCATCATTGACAGGGGCGGGTGTGGGAGAAGAATGAGATCGCGTTGCAGGTGCGGCGTCCGGGGGTGAAGGTGCGCGACGACCCGACCGCCGCCGACGCGGCGGCCATCTGCGCCGATCTCATCCGGTTCGACACCACCAACCGGGGCGAGGGCGTGGCCCGTCCGGAACGGCCGGCCGCCGAGCACGTCGCCGCGCTGCTGGACGAGGCGGGCGCCGAGCCGAAGATCGTGGAGTCCGCGCCCGGCCGCGCCAGCGTGCTGGCCCGCCTCCCCGGCACCGATCCCGGCCATCCCGCGTTCCTCGTCCACGGTCATCTGGACGTGGTGCCCGCCGACCCGGCGGAGTGGACCGTCCACCCCTTCTCGGGGGAGGTCCGCGACGGGTGCGTGTGGGGACGCGGCGCCATCGACATGAAGGGCAGCCTCGCGATGACCCTCGCCGTCGTCCGGCGGCGGCTGCGCGAGGTGCGGCGGACGCGCGGCGACCTCGTCCTGGCGTTCCTGGCGGACGAGGAGTGCACCGGCGAGTACGGCTCCCGGTACGTCGCGCGCGAGCACCGCGGGTTCTTCGCCGGATGCGCCGAGGCGATCAGCGAGTCCGGCGGGTTCAGCGTGGACGCGGGCGCGGCGCGCGTCTACCCCATCGCGACCGGGGAGCGCGGCACGGCGTGGCTGCGGCTGACGGCGCGCGGCACCGCCGGGCACGGGTCCAAGCCCGCGCCCGACAACGCCGTCGCCGAACTCGCGCACGCCGTGTCCCGGCTGGCCTCCCACGAGTGGCCCGTCCGGCTGACCCCGGGCGTCCGGGCGCTGCTGGACGGCCTCGCGGACGCGCTCGGCACCGCCATCGACCACGACCGCCTGGACGAGGAGGCGCTGCGCCTCGGGGGCGCCGGCCGCCTGTTCGCCGGGACGATCCGCAACACGGCCAACCCGACCCGGCTCGACGCCGGCTACAAGGTCAACGTCGTACCGGGCACGGCGACCGCGCAGGTCGACGGGCGCTACCTGCCGGGGACCGGTGCGGAGTTCCTCGCCACCGTCGACCGGCTGCTCGGCCCGAAGGTCACCCGGGAGTTCCTCAACCACGAGGAGGCGCCGGCCGCCGACCCGGCCGGGCCGACGTTCGCGGCGCTCGCGGACGCGCTCCGCGCCGAGGACCCGGCCGCCCGCCCCGTCCCGTACGTGATGGCGGGCGGCACCGACGCCAAGGCGTTCCACCGGATCGGCATCGCCGGCTACGGCTTCGCGCCGCTGCGGCTCGGGCCGGGCCTGGACTACCTCGGCATGTTCCACGGCGTGGACGAGCGGGTCCCGCTCGACGGGCTCGCGTTCGGCACCCGGGTGCTGGACCGGTTCCTCGACACCCGCTGAAGCCGGCCGGGACCGAGCGGGTAGGGATCAGGCGTGGACTTCTCCAGCGCGGCCGGCGACCTGTACGGCGTCCCGCCGGCCGAGTTCGTGGCGACCAGGAAGCGGCTGGCCCGGGAGGCGAAGGACGCGGGCGACCGGGCGCTGGCCGCGCGGATCGGGGAGCTGCGCCGTCCGACGCTGTCGGCGTGGGCGGTGAACCTCCTCGCCCGCTCGGCGACGGGCGACCTGGAACGCCTGCTGGACGTCGGCGCCGAGATCCGCTCGGCCTGGGCCTCCGGCGGCGGGCTCGGGGACCTGGAGCAGCGGCGCGCCCGGCTCGTGGGTTCACTGGTGCGGGCCGCGGCCGATCTCGCCGCCGAGGCGGGCAACCCGCTGCGCGAGCAGGCCCTCCGCGAGGTGGAGGACACGCTCCAGGCCGCCACCGTGGACGCGGACATCGCCGGCGAGGTCCGCGAGGGGCGGCTCTCCCAGCCGCGCAGCCACACGGGCTTCGTCCCCGCCGGGTTCCCCATGGCGCCCCAGAACGGAGGGCAAGGCGCCAAGCCGGAGGCCGAGGAGAAGCCGCGCGCCAAAGCGCCCGCCCCGAAGAAGCCCGCCAAGGCGCCCGCCCGGAAGAAGCCCGGCAGGGAGCCCGCTGAGGAGGAGCCCGGCAGGACGAAGGGGCGGGCCCGGTCGAACGTCACGCGGACGAGCGCGGCGCGGGCGCGGCGGGCGGAGACGCTGCGCAGGCGCGCCGAGGCCGCGGAACGCAAGCTCGCCGAACGGCGGGACCGGGCCGAGGCGGCGGGCCGCGCGGCCGAGGAGGCGTCCGCCGAGGTCGGGCGGCTGCGCCACGAGCTGGAGCGGGCCGTCGCCGGGCGCGACGCGGCGGTGCGCCGGGCCGAGCGCGCCGCGCAGAACCGCGCCCGTGCCGAGGAGGAGGCGCGGCAGGCCCGCGAGGCCGCGCGGGAGGCGCGCCGCACCGCCGACCGGGACGCGCGGCACGGCTGACCCACCACCCCAGGACCAAAGGGACGTACGACATCGAGTACGTTCGACTGGAACGAGATTCGAAAACCGCCGGGACGGGCGGCCGAGCTGACTACGGGGGGCGCGCGGTGACGGCACCGGCCGTGCAACAGCAGTCCGACTGGACGGAACCGGGCGCGCATTCCGTGGCGCCGGGGGTGCACCGCATCCCCCTGCCGCTGCCGATCCCGTCGCTGCACGCGGTCAACGTGTACGTCATCGAGGACCCCGCCGGCCTCGTCGTCGTGGACTCCGGCTGGGCGATGGACGACACGCGGACGACCCTGGAGCGCGCCCTCCGCACGCTCGGCCACGGGCTGGACGACGTCGCGCAGTTCCTCGTCACGCACGCGCACTGGGACCACTACTCGCAGGCCCTCGCGCTCCGCGAGTCGTTCGGGACGCGGGTGCGGATCGGGCGCGGCGAGCGGGCCTCGATCGAGGCGTTCGACGTCAGCCGGGGCCTGCACCCCCGGCAGGTGGCGATGCTGCGCCGCTGCGGCGCGCACGGCCTCGCCGACGAGATCGCGAACCTGCCCGTCGAGCGGTCCGATCGGGACGTCCCGCACACCCTCCCCGACGCTTGGCTGGACGACGGGGAGCGCATCGGGCTCACCGCCCGCGGGCTGGACGTCTTCGCCACGCCGGGCCACACGCGCGGCCACGTCGTCCTGCGGGACGCCGCCGCGGGGCTGCTGTTCGCCGGCGACCACGTCCTGCCGCACATCACCCCGTCGATCGGGCTGGAGACCGAGCCGGAGCGCAAGCCGCTGCGCAGCTACCTGGAGTCGCTGCGGCTCGTCCGGGACATGCCCGACACGCTGCTGCTGCCCGCGCACGGCCCGGTGACGCCGAGCGTGCACACCCGCATCGACCAGTTGCTGGAGCATCACGCCGAGCGGCTCGACGCCGCCGCCGCGGAGGTCCGGGCGGGTCACACGACCGCCTTCGAGGTCGCCGCCGCCCTGCCGTGGACACGCAGGCGGCGCGCCCTGGACGACCTGGACGCCTTCAGCCGCATGCTGGCCGTCCTGGAGATCGAGGCCCACCTGGACGTCCTGGCCGACAGGGGCTTCCTGGACGCCCACGACGAGGCGGGAGTCCGCCGCTACGCCGCGCGGCGCTGACCGCCCGTCCGGAACGGGGGCGGCGGGACCGATGAGTTTCCGCGGCCCCGCGAGTCTGCCTCGGATGAACCGCTACAGACACCGTTCCGGACGGAGGACATGCCCATGGCGCTCCCCGAAGTCGTCTCTCGTGAGGAGTGGACGGCCGCGCGCAAGAGGCTGCTCGCCAAGGAGAAGGAGCTCACCCGCGCCCGCGACGCGCTGAACGCGGAGCGGCGCCGCCTGCCGATGGTGCGGGTCGAGAAGGACTACGTCTTCGAGGGCCCGGACGGCGGGGCGAGCCTGCTCGACCTGTTCCACGGCCGCCGCCAGCTCATCCTCGGGCACACGATGTGGGACCCCGGGTGGGACCGCCCCTGCCGGAGCTGCTCGTCCGGGCTGGCCGAGATCTCGGTCGGCCATCTGCGGCACCTGAACGAGCGCGACACCACCTACGTGGCGGTCTCGCGGGCCCCGCAGTCGAAGATCGCGCCGTTCCGGGCGGAGATGGGCTGGGTGTTCCCCTGGTACTCCTCGTACGGCAGCGACTTCAACTACGACTACCACGTCACGATCGACGGGTCGGTGGCGCCGGAGGAGTACAACTACCGGCCCCTGCCGCCGGAGGGCGACCGCCCGATGGAGCTGCCCGGCACGAGCTGCTTCCTGCGGGACGGCGACACCGTCTACCACACCTACTCGATGTTCGCCCGCGGCGCGGAGCAGGTCGGCGGCGCCTACTACTTCCTGGACCTGACGGCCCTGGGCCGGCAGGAGGAGTGGGAGGAGCCGAAGGACCGCGGCTCGGGCGGCATGCCGGCGGGCAGCAGGCTGCCCTACCCCGACGAGTACGACGACGAGTACTCCTCCTGAGACGCCGCCCCTTCCCCATGGGCGTCCCGCCCCGCCCGCGGGGCGGGCCGGGCGCCCGGCGCGGCGGCCCGTGACCGTGTTGTGGCCTTCGTGGGGAGGCCGCAACACGGTCGTCGGCGCCCGGGTGGCGGGCCGGAGTCACCGGGGCGCGGCCGTCCGGGGGAAATGCCGCCGGTTAGGCTGGTCTTCCGGTTCCCTCCCGGAAGGAGCGGCGATGACGCTCGCCCCCGAGTCCGCCACGATCACCTCTCCTGAGGAGCTGCGCGAGATCCTCGGCGCGCCGCTGCCGCGGGCGGTCGACAAGGAGCGCGTGACGCTGCACGCCCGGGACCGCGACTGGCTCGCCCGCTCGCCGTTCTGCCTGATCGCCACCAGCGACGCGGACGGCAACTGCGACGTCTCCCCCAAGGGCGACCCGCCCGGGTTCGTCCACGTCATCGACGACACGACGATCGCCGTCCCGGACCGGCCGGGCAACCGCCGCGCCGACGGCTACCTGAACGTCCTGAGCAACCCGCACGCCGGGCTGATCTTCTTCGTCCCCGGCCGCGGCGAGACGCTGCGCGTCAACGGGCGGGCGAGGCTCGTCCGCGACGCGCCGTTCTTCGACGAGATGGTCGTCAGCGGGCACCGCCCGTCGCTCGCGCTGGTCGTGGAGATCGAGCAGATCTTCTTCCACTGCGCGAAGGCGCTCATGCGCTCCAAGCTGTGGAAGCCGGAAACCTGGGAGCCGGACGCGCTGCCCTCGCACGCCCGCATCGTCGCCGACCTCCGGTACGCGAAGGAGAACGTGGAGGAACTGGAGCGGTACTACTCCGAGGAGAACTACGCGAAGAAGCTGTACAAGGGCTGAAAAGGGGCGCACGCGCCGGGCGGGGGCCCCGGCCGGGAGACACGGATCGACCCCCGCGCTTCCGCGCGGGGGCCACGGACCGGGGCGGCCCCGTCAGCCGCTCTTGCGGCGGAACTGCCGCTGATGGTCGGCACGGTCGTGCGTGCCGCGCACCTTGGGGCCGTTCCTGCCCGCCGAGCCGGCGTTCTTGCCCGCCGTTCCGCGCTTGCGCTCCAGGGCCTCCCGGAACCTGCGCTTCACGTCGTCCTCGCCGTCCTCCGGCGCTCCTGACGAGTCGGCCATGCGGACCTCCAGCTCTTGTAGGGACACCCCCAGCCTCACATAAACGGCCGGGACCGGCCATGCCGCCCCACCGGAAGATCACCCCGGGCATATTTCGCCATCGACCGGTCACCGCGGAACGATCTCTCCTAGGTTTGTGCGCGTGGAGCCCCAGACGTCGCATGCAGAGACCGCGCCCGCACACCCGCCGCTGGAATCGCTCGCCGTCCAGCCGCTGGTCAACCGGGACTACGAGTCCCGTCCCGCCCTCTTCTACGAGCGCCTCCGCGCCGAGTACGGACCGGTCGCTCCGGTGGACGTCCTCGGCGTGCCGGCGTGGCTCGTGATCGGCTACCCGCAGACACTCGACATCCTGCGCGACACGCGGGGCATCTGGAGCAAGCGGCTCGACTCCTGGCGGGCGCGCCGGGAGGGCCGCGTCCCCGCCGACTGGCCGCTGCTGCCGGCCTTCGAGATCGACAACTCGGTGTTCCGCGACGGCCCCGAGCTCACCCGGCTCCGCGGCGCCTGGAGCGAGGGCCTGCGCCCCTTCCAGGACCGCACGCGGACGCAGGCGAAGGACCTGGAGCGCGCCATCCGGCGGTACGCCGACGAGCTGATCAACGTGCTGTCGGAGAGCGGCGGCCGCACCGGATGGACCGATCTGTCGGCGCAGTACGCCCGGCCGCTGCCGCTGATGATCGTCGGCAGGCTGCTCGGCGCCGAGCCCGGCCGCGGCGACGACATCATCATGGACATGTGGCGGATGCTGGACGCCGGGCCGGACGCCGCCGAGGCGGCCGGGCGGCTGACCGCCGAGGTCGCCGCCATCTGCCAGGCCAAGCTGGGCTCCCCCGGCGAGGACCTGCCGTCCTACATGATCGCCGCGGTGCCCGACCTGACCGTCGACGAGCTCACCCGCGAAATGATCATGGTGATCGGCCTGATCGGGGACTACACGGGAACGCTGATCTGCAACACGATCGCCGAGGTGATCGCCGGGGACACCGGGGTACGCGACAGCATCTCCGCCGGGATGCTGCCGGAGGCGGTCAACCGCGCCGCGATCACCAGCCCGCCCATGGCGAACCTGACGTTCCGGTGGCCGAAGACGGACGTGCGCGTCGGCCGGTTCCTGATCGCCGCCGGCGACCCGGTGATGCTGTCGCCCGCCGCCGCCCACCTGGACCCCGCGTTCACCGGCACCATGACGCCCGACTCCATCTACAGCTCCCGCGCGCACCTGGCGTGGGGCGCGGGGCCGCACGCGTGCCTCGGCCGCGACCTCGCCACGACCATCACCACGATCGCGGTGGAGCGGCTGTTCGAGCGGTTCTCCGGGGTGCGGCTCGCGCTGCCCGCCGACCAGCTTCCGTGGCGGTCGTCGCCGATGATGCGCGGCCTGCGGTCGCTGCCGGTCAACTACGAGCTGGCCGACGACCCGCAGCGGCGGCCCGCCGGCCCGCCGGGGACCTCCGCCGACGGGGACGCGGCGCCGGAGGCGGACACCCCGGCGGCGGCCGAGCAGAAGTCGCTGGTCCGGCGCGTCCTGCGGATGATGCGGCTGTCGCAGCCCTGACGGCCCGGTCTCAGGGGGCGCCGATCCGGTCCAGTTCCACCGTCCACACGCCGTCCATGACCTCGGACAGGGTGAGGTACAGGTTCAGGGCGGAGCGGCCCTCCTGCGCCGTCCACAGCGGGAACGTCACGCGGAGGCCGCGCCGCCCGCCGGGGGCCTCCTCGACGCCGGTCACCTCGACGGCGCCGAAGGCGTCCTCCGGCGGGCTGATCAGGTCGAGCCCGCGCCCCTCGATCGCAGCGGCCATGTCGGACGCGCTGAGCCGGCGTCCCTCGGTCAGCGTCTCCAGTTCCGCGTACTCCCCGCCCACCAGCAGGGAGACCACGACCCTGACGGCGTTCACGCCCTCCCGCGGCAGCATGCGCCACACCGTACCGCCCCCGGCCGCGAGATCGGCCGCATGTTTGGGCACGCCCGCCCGGGAACGATCCGTCCGGTAGGCGCGTAGGGAGGACGAACTACACGATGCCAGACAAGAGCGACAAGCACGGTGCGAAGCTGGACGAGGAGATCGAGCGCGAGACGCAGGGCATGGTCAGCGGCGGTCATCCCACCCACGCCCAGGAGTTCGTGGAGACCGAGCCCTTCTCCGACGACGACCCCGATGACCCGACCGCGGCGGCGGCCGCGGCCCGGGAGGGCTCCCCGCCCGGGATGTCCGCGCAGGACGTCGAGGGACGCAGCGCCCTCGCCCGGATGCTGACGGGCGTGCGGTACCCGGCGCGGCCGAACGAGCTGATCCGGCACGCCGCCGAGGGCGGCGCCCCCGACACCGCCGTCGAGGAGCTGCGGACGCTGCCCAAGCGCGAGTACGAGAACGTCGCCGACGTGGCCGAGGAACTCGGCTACGGCCGCGAGGAACGCCGCTACTGAGCGGCCCCCGGTGAAGACCGGCGAGGATCAGCGAAGAGGGTCACCGCCCGCCGGCCGCGGTTCGTGGGCGTGCCTGTCCGCGGGCGGCCCGCACCACTGGTTCAGGGCGTCGCGGATCGCCGCGGCCCGCCGGTCGGGCGACGTCTCGTCGGTCGCCCACGCGATGTACCCGTCCGGCCGCACCAGCGCGGTCGTGCGGGTCGCGCCGCCGGCGACGACGCAGTGCACACGGCCCGCCCAGCGCTTGGCCGCCAGGTAGGTCACCGCCGGATCGTTCGCCGCGACCACCAGCACGAAGAGGCCATTGCCCAGCAGCCGGTAGAGCCGTCCCGTGCTTCCCGCCAGCGGGACGTCCGGCGCGCGCTTCCCGGCCAGCCGATGGGAGCCGCGCGGCGACGGGTAGGCGAGGTCGATGCCGGAGACGGCGCCCGCCAGCCGCCGCGCCACCGGCCGGGTGTGCGTCGCCGCCCATGCGGCGGCGACGCGGGCCCGCCGCGCCCAGAGCGGCTCGGCAAGGACGAACCGCAGCGCCGCGCCACTGCCGCGCACGACGAGCCGCCCGACCGGGTGCCGTTCCTCGTGGTAGCTGTCGAGCAGCCACGACGGAGCCCAGCCCCGGAGCTGCGCCGCCAGTTTCCAGCCGAGGTTCGCGGCGTCCTGGATGCCGGTGTTCATGCCCTGCCCGCCGACCGGCGAGTGGACGTGCGCGGCGTCGCCCGCGAGGAACACCCGGCCCACCCGGTACTTGGGCACCTGCCGCTCGTCGCTGTGGAACCGGGACGTCCACCGCGGGTCGTGCATGCCGTGGTCGGTGCCGAGGGCGCGGCGTGTCACGTCCCGCAGCTCGGCCAGGTCGACGGGCTCGGAGTCGGGCGGCTGGTGGCGCCGGTTCCAGGCGATCGCCCGGTACCAGCCGTCCCCGAACGGCGCCAGGAACGCGAACGCGTCGCCCACCGCGTTGACCGTCAGGACGTCGGGGGGCGGATCCGCCAGCCGGACGTCGGCGAGCATCACCGACCGGA
Organism: Actinomadura sp. 6K520; assembly: GCF_004349245.1. Lineage (GTDB taxonomy): Bacteria > Actinomycetota > Actinomycetes > Streptosporangiales > Streptosporangiaceae > Spirillospora. The sequence goes on from NZ_SMLC01000005.1 coordinate 99,015, forward strand.
CGGCCGCCCGGCCGGGGAACGGAAGGCCCAGCAGGCGCCGGACGGTGCTGCGCACCCCGTCGGCCCCGACGACGTAGGACGCGCGGCGGGTCCGCGTGTCACCTCCCGGCATCCGCACCTCGACGTCGACGCCCGCCGCGTCCTGCTGCAGCCCCACGACCTCGGCGCCGTGCACGATCTCCGCGCCCTCGGCCACCGCCCGTTCCCGCAGCACGCGTTCGATCTCGTACTGCGGTGTGACCAGCACGTACGGGAACCGGCCCGGCAGCCGCGACAGGTCGAGGCTCGTGGTCCGCAGCACCTGGATCGCCCCCACCCGCCGGCCCGTCGAGGTGAGCTCGTTCGCCACGCCCCGCACGTCCAGCATCTCCAGCGTGCGGGCGTGCACGGCGAACGCCCGCGTCAGGTTGCTCGTCTCCTCGTCGCGGCGCTCCAGCACCGTGCAGCCGATCCCGGCCGCGGCCAGGTCGCCCGCGAGCAGGAGCCCGGTCGGGCCCGCCCCCACGATCAGCACGTTCCCCGTCGGCTTCCCGGTGGGCGCCATCCCGTTCCCTTCTCACGCGCTCGGCGGCCGGACCCCGGCCTCCGCCCAGGGAACACTTCCCCCGAACGGCCGGTCCTCACCTGCCGGAGGCCCCGGGCGGCGGGCGTTCTCGCGTCGTCGGCGCGCGGCGCCGTCAGCCCTGCACGCGGCGGCCCAGGCCGGCCCACTCCCGCTCCCGGAGCTGGAACTTCTGGATCTTGCCGGTGGACGTCTTCGGCAGCTCGGCCACGAACTCCACCGAGTCGGGCGCCTTGAACCGGGCGAGGCTCTCCCGGACGTGCCCGACCAGCTCGGCCTCCGTGGCGGCGTGCCCGTCGCGGAGCACCACGAACGCCTTCGGGCGCTCACCCCACTTCTCGTCCGGCACCGCGACGACGGCGACCTCCAGGACCGCCGGATGCGAGTCGATCGCACGCTCCACCTCCACCGTGGAGATGTTCTCGCCGCCGGAGATGATGATGTCCTTGGACCGGTCGCGCAGTTCGACGTAGCCGTCCGGGTGGCGGACGCCGAGGTCGCCGGAGTGGAACCACCCTCCCCGGAACGCCTTCGCGGTGGCCTCCTCGTCCCGGTGGTACCCCTTCATGACGTTGTTGCCGCGCATGACGATCTCGCCGAGCGTCTCGCCGTCCGCCGGGACGTCGTTCATCTGGTCGTCGACGACGCGCAGCCCGTCCGTCTGGATCATGCCGACGCCCTGCCGGGCCAGCAGCCGCGCCCGGTCGGGCGGGGGCAGCGCCGGCCATCCGGGCTGCGCCTCGCACACCGAGTACGGCCCGTAGGTCTCCGTGAGCCCGTACACGTGGACGATGCCGGCCCCGAGCTCCTCCATCTGCCCGATGATCGTGGGGCTCGGCGGCGCGCCCGCGGTCGTGACGGTCAGCGGCCGCTCCAGCGGATGCGCCTCGGCCGCGTTCGCGATCGCCACCAGCACGGTCGGCGCGGCGTTGAGGTGCGTGACGCCCTCGGTGTCGATGAGGCGCCACACCTCCCCCGCCACGACGGCGCGCAGGCACACCTGCGTCCCGCTGATCGCGGCGAGCGCCCACGGCGTGCACCACCCGTTGCAGTGGAACATGGGCAGCGTCCACAGGTAGACGCTGTCCGGGGTATGGCGCGAGTGCGTCACCTCGCCGAGCGCGTTCAGGTACGCCCCGCGGTGCGTGTAGACGACGCCCTTCGGCCGTCCCGTGGTGCCGGACGTGTAGTTGATCGAGATGGCGGCGTTCTCGTCGTCCACGTCCCAGGCCCGCGGGTCGTCCGAGCCGCGCGCCAGCAGCTCGGCATAGGAGATGCCGCGGACCGCCGGGTCGGGGTCGGCGCCGGCGGCCGGGACCGTGACGACCTGCGGCAGCGCGTCCGCGAGCGGCGCCACCGACGGATGCAGGCCCGCGTCCACGACCAGCGCCTTCGCCCCCGAATGGTGGAGGATGTAGCGGATCTCCTCCGCCGCCAGCCGGGTATTGACCGCGACGAGCACGGCCCCGGCGAGCGGCACGGCGAAATGCGCCACCAGCAGTTCCGGGACGTTCGGCGCCAGGTAGGCGACCCGGTCCCCCGGCCCGATCCCCGACGCCCGCAGCGCGTTGGCGAGCCTCGTCGTCTCGGCGGCGAACTCCCCGTACGTGGCACGGCGGTCCCCGTAGGCGTAGGCGGTCTTGCCGGGGAAGACCTCCGCCGACCGTCTGAGGAACGCGAGGGGGGTCAGCGCCGTGTGGCCAGGGCCGTTGTCCATCGGGAGCCTCCGTCGGGTCGGATGTGACCTGCGTCTCGAGCATGTCACGGCTCCCCGGACGCGCCGCGTTCTACCGCGCGGTGTCGGCGGTCAGGATGGCGACCGCCTTGACGGTCGTGTACCCGCGCCATTCGAGTTCCGCGGCGGGCGAGTAGCTGGCGAAGTCGACCGTCCACCCGCCGTCGTCCTGCTGCTGCCCGTCCAGGCGCCGGAGTTCTTCCGCCACGACCTCCGGCGCGAGAAGCGCCCGGGCGGGACGGCCGGGATAGGGCGCGAAGTCGAGGGGCCGCATCATCTCGTCCTCCAGCCCGCCTTCGACATGGACGAGGCCGTTCTCCGGAATGTGCGCGCCGAGCAGCGCCAGGACCTCGGTGTCCTCGACCGCGTCCGCCAGCCACACCGCGAACGCCAGCTCCAGGGCGTGCAGTTCGTCCCTCGCCCGGACGCCGTCGAGGCAGTAGCGGGTGACACGGTCGAGCCAGGGATGCGCGGCGACCGCCTTGTCGTGGACGGCGACGCGGTGCGCCATCGCCGCCACCACCGCGGTGATCTGCAGCGAGGACGCCGCCGGATCGGCGCCCGTCCAGAACGGCGCGCAGCCCGCCGGGTCCGGGATCGGCAGCGCGAACGGCAGCCCGCCGTCCGGCAGCGTCACCGACTCCAGCCAGTCGCAGAGCGCGACGGCCTCGGGCGCCGTGGCGGGCGCGAGTTCGGCGAAGACCTCGAAGGCGTGCAGTGCGGGCCCCGGCTGGCTGGTCCGCGACCGCAGGTCGGGTTCGAGTCCGTGGCCGTAGCCGCCGTCGGCGTTCCGGTAGGCGTTCAGCGCGGCGAGCAGCGCTCCCGGGTCGCCGCGACCGGTCAGCGCCTCGAACCGGCGCCGGTCGAGCGTCCGCGCGTGCATGGCCATGAAGTCAGATGCCTTATCCAGATTCATGACTCCAGCGTGCCCACCGCCTCCGCGTCCCGTCTTGTATCTTCCGGCCATCCCCACGCCGACGGAGAGCGAGCCGGCGACCTTCGGTTGCCGGCTCCTCGGGAAGCATCGAGCCCTATGTACCTCTGGCTCCTGTAAACAGTCACTCACTCGCTGCATCTCTGAGCCGTAGAGTTCCTGCCTACAGACGCGTCCACAACCGCACTCTTGCAACCATGACGATCCCAGGTCCTGAAGCGCCCGCACCGGACGAGGGCGAACCCAGCGCTCGGTCAGCAGTCTCAGAGCTGTGCCGAACAGGCCGGCATCAGATGTGCCGGGGCAGAGTCTATGTATTCCCGCCTGTTAACGGACGCGTGATCCTTCCGTGCGGATGCGAGGTGTGTCGGCATCCCGCTCGACGGCGCGGGCGTCCCAAGCGTTAGCGTCGCCAGGGAGGTGAACCATGGCTTTGGCGGAGAGCCGCGCCGCCTCCGCCTCCCTTACCTGCGGACGTTCAGTGGCCGTCGGCGCGGCAGCCGACTCGCCGCCTACCGGCCGCCACGCCGGCTGGTGCTCAATGCTCCAGGCGACGCGGAACCGTCCTCCATCGTCCCCACGTTCCCGCCCGTGACCTGGCCCGTGTGAGCGTCCGCACCGCCGACGAGTACGAGGCCGCGTTGCCACGCGGTTCGGCGTGTGAGTGCCCAGCCCGGCGTCGTCCGCAAGGAGACGTCGACCGCCCCCGAGGAATGGGACCCGAGCCGTTGCGCCGTGATGGTGGTGTACACCCAACTCGTGCATGGATGGGGAAGGACCGGGCGCAGCGCCACTGCGGACGCGGGACCAGGACGCTGGGCCGCTTCTTGGATGCAGCGACTTTTGATGGCGTCCAGCGACTCGGTGTCGATGGCGGCTCGTCCCGTCACCCCCCGCCACACCGAATGGCCTACGAGGGCGATCCCCCCGGTCACGTAGAGGGTCATGAGCCCGGCCGGCCACGGGTTGGGCACCCAGGAACCGGTGATGGCTCCCGCGAGCAGGTATCCGGACGCGGCCAGGACGACGATGCCGGTGTGCAACGCGACGAGTGCGCGGACTTCCGCGGGCATCGGCGGTGGTTCTCCGTCATCGGGGCGTCTGGCAAGCACAGGTGTGCGCATGAGGATTCCGATCAAGGCATGGGGGGGCGAAGTAGTTGCGGTGAGTTCCTCTGACAGGACGTGGCGTGACATCCGTACAAGAGTGCGCGCTTGCGGCGCTGCACGCGACCCGTTCGCGGGAATGGATACGCAGCCATGGCGTCAAGGGGGATCAGGACATCGTCGACATTCGTCCGAATCACGTCTTCATGCGAGATTCCACTTCGTGGCAAAGATCCTTTTGTTCGGGATGAGTCAGCATAACGACCCCATCCCTCAGCACCATCCTCACGAACTTGTAGAAGTTCGCTGTGGCGTGCCTTGTACACAAGACCTCCCGTTCTTTCCCTTTCCAGCCGATGGTGGCCGGGCCTGGCCACCCTCCCCCCTCCTTTGGGGTGACCAAAATGTGAGGCACAGAAGTTCCTTAAATCCATCCAAAATGGCCTCAATGCTGACTTATCGATCTGGCGTACCGCCCGCCGCTACTCCCGCCCCTCACCTCTCCCGGAGGTTGACGGGCTCTCTGGGCGTGGAAGCTCCTCGGCGCGGACACTGACTGCCGGTGTTATGGGCCCACCGCCCAGCTGCGCGGAACGCCGGCCCGTGTGTCACCCCATCGAGAGGCGCAAGCGCTTCGTCCAAGGAGCCAGAAGCCCGGCGGCCTGCCCCCAGCCGGTCGTCGCGCCCGGCAAGAGAGGGTGTGATGTCCGGTTTCGGAGATAGCCGACAGCGCCCGCTCCCGCAGATGCGAACTTCGCCGCAGACGTGGCCGGGCAGTCACGAGAGACTGTCAACCAACACCTCCGTCATGCCATGGAGGGCACAGTCGCCGCCGGCGACCCCGCCCCTCCCACCGACTCGCCCGAGCAAACCGTACACCGATTTAGGAGAATGCCAACCATTCTTGCAGATCAGCTGACTGGCCTATACCAGTTTCCCGGAATAATAGAACCTGTTCTCATTGAGTTTCCCGAAGCGTCCCCGGGCTATCCAGTGCACGACGCGAACCAACTATGGATGCCACTGGCCAGCGAGTTGTCGCACAGACCCGTCCCGCCACTCCCGGAAGAGCCGTAAGATCTGTTCCCATGGGAACTGCAGCTTGGCGGAGAAGCGGGCACAGCTTAAGTGCGAGCCGCCCCACCCGCCCCGGCGGCGGATCCCTGCGACGGCATGATCCCTATGGCGGGGAGCGGGTCAAGCGCTAACCTCTCCACCCCCTCGCGTCGCAGCGGACTGAACGGACCTAGATCATTCTCATGTCCGTTCGGCGCAACCAATCCAGCAGATGCGGCTCACCGGATCCCCCGACCTCCGGAGCTTCCGACCGGGTGCATCTTTCAGTTGAGTTCCCCAAAGGAACCAGATGACAGACGAAGAGTTCGAAGCACCCTCTAACCAGGGCGATCGCCACGGCAGCCAGCGCAGGCCGGTTATCCGCCACGGCTCGGCGACGAGTCCGAACCAGCGTCATGAGCGCCGCATACCGCCTCCCCGACTGCCCGATCGTGCCCGGCAGGCACCTGCGTCCACCACGTCCCCGGCCGACGGCACCCGGTCGCGTCCCCACTCGGACCCGGGGGTGCTCACCGAGCCGACTCCCGACCAGGAGCCCGCCGACGATGACTCATGCGCCGATCCGCCGACGCTCCCCGCACAGCGTGGATTCTGGCGCCGGCACATGTGCTTCCGGCGGGGCGAACGCCGACACAACACCGCGGTCGTAGTCGCCTGGATCGGATTTGCCGGCGCCCTCGGCGGGCCGCTGGTAACCGTGGTCGGACCCGCCCTGTGGACGCACCTCATGGGCCAGGGCGGCCACGTTCCTCATCACCGTATGACGACGATCGTCAACGCGCCCAACGGGATCACGTACGCGTACCAACAGCCCAACCTGGCCAGTGAGCACGCCAAGAAGAGGGCGACTTATCGCGAGGGCGACACGATCGAGGTCGTCTGCCAGATCCGTGACGGGGAGTCCATCTCGATGCCCGGTGACGGCCGTCCGCTCTACGCGGTGTCCGTATGGGACAAGCTGCCGAATGGCAGCTGGGTGCCTGACATCTTCACTTCGCTCGAACACAAGAGGGGACCCAAGCCGCCCCCGGGCATCGAGTTGTGTCCGGCACAGCCGTCCGCACTGGTGCCGTGAGCGGTGTGTGCCGTCCACCGGCGGGATGGACGGTCTCGCAACCGCGTGAGGGAGGGCCGGGCCTCGATTGGGACCCGGCCCCGAACCGTTCTAGGAGGCGCCGTCACGAGATCGCGCTCTCGCGGACCTGGTGCCTTCCCGTCGGAGAGCGAGCCCGCCACCTGGCTCCCGAGAGGCAGTATCGCGCCGTGGCCCCTTCATGCTGGACCGGAGCATGCAGTGAACAAGAACGTACGCAGACTACTGACACGGCTGGAAAAGCTCGGGAACCGTGACGGCCGCGGGGATACGCCCGGCAGAGACAAGGCCGCGCGTGAGGAGATCGACGCCTACGCCGCCAAGCTCGCCAAGCCGGCGATTGACGGTCTTCGCGGTTGCAGGGACCCCGAGCAGAGGCTCATCAGAGCCGTCTCCCTGATCAGGCAGGTGACCTTGGAGGTCTCAGCCCGTACTGCGCGCCGCAACGTCGCCCTCGCGATCGCCTGCAAGCCGGTCAGCGAGGGCGGTGACGGCATGAAGAAGGCCCGCGCCGCCCGACGCGTGGCCCGCACCCGAGGCTTCGTCCATCGGGAGGCTTACGGCCACACCGCCCTGGAGTCGGTCGCGGACGTGACCCGGGTCCGGGAAAGGTACGGCGAGGAGTTCGGCCGTTCGGTCACGCCGATCCGGGTCGCGCAGATCGAGGAGGCCCACATTCGCCATATCGAGGCGATCCGTTACGGCGCAGTCGGCGTCCGCGTCCAGACGGTGAGGGAGTTGGCGTCCGCCCGGCCGGGGCGCCCCGGCACCGTCAGCCCGTATTCCGTCACCGAGATCGCAGCGCTTGCCGGCATGGAAAGCTCGCAGGTGGCTTACGACCTGTACAAGGCCGGCAAAGGATCCCGGCAGCGTCGCTACGACGACTCGGAGGTGCGCACCACGGCACAGGCCGATGCCTTGCGGAGTGTCGGCGACGACGGTCGCATGAGCAACCGCGGCTCCGGACGAGTTCATCTGAACACGCTCAAGGCCCTCGTCCGCGCCGGGCGCGCGAGGGTGCTCAAGGAGATCACCGTGGAGGTACCTGTTCCCGGCCGTACAGGCAAGACCAGATCGGTGATCGAGTACGTGGTCACGCTCACCGACGAGGGATGGGCGGCTCGTTCGAAACTGCGAGCAGATGCGGTGGATCCTCCGCGTCCTTCAGGCTGACGGCCGTGCGCGCCAGCGTGCCGCACGCCGAGTCACGCCCGCGGTAGTAGGAGAAATTGGAATGCGTGCTGGCAGGTCTCCGCCCTGGCCCGACGACATGGAGGTCAAGGCCGAACGCACGGGTGAGCGCCGGTACGCGACCGTCGTCACCCTCCCCGGTCACGGGCCCCGCCGGATGGACCCCGCGCCCGCGTACGACGACGAGATCCCGCACGAACTCGTCCACTACCTGGTGGAGGCGGAGCTGGGGCTGTCGTACGGCGTCTACGGGCGGGCCGCGGCGGGTGGGGGCGAGTTCATGGCGGTCTCCGACACGCCTGGCGACCCGCGCAGGCGGGCCCGCGAGCAGCGCAGGCTGAAGAAGCGCGGGGCGTCCCTCAGCAGGACCGACCGCGGCGACATGGCCAGGTCGGAGCACCTCGCGGGCCTGTGCGACCTCGCCTGGCGCCGCCGGGCGGAGCCTGGACGCCGCGTGGGCCGAACGCAGTTCGATCCCGGCCGAGGACGCGCCCATCGTCGACCGCGTCCTGAGCCGCCTGGACGAGACGGCGCCGCTCTGGCGCGACCTCCCGATCGGCGGCGCAATGACGTTCACCTAGCCGGACACCACCGCGACCGTCGGCCGCTAGCCCGCCCGCAGGGCCAGGCCCAGCGCGCGGAACTGCTCCACCGGCCGGTGGTAGCCGCGCTCGATGTGGTGGACGCCCCGCAGGGTGGACGGTCCTTCCGCCACCGCCGCCGCGAGCACCGCCGAGAACCCGGCCCGGATGTCGGGCATGGTCACGTCACCGCCGCGGAGCTTGCTCACGCCCCGCACGACGGCCGAATGCAGCGCCGCCGTGTCGTGGTAGCGGCACGCCGGGCCGCCGAGGCACGTGTCGTAGACCTCGATCTCGGCGCCCATGCTCTGCAGCGCCGGCACGTACGCGAGCCTGTTCTCGTACACCGTCTCGTGCAGCACCGACATGCCCTCCGCCTGGGTGAACAACACCATCAGGGGCGTCTGCCAGTCGGTCGCGAACCCGGGATGCGTGTCGGTCTGCACGGCCGCGGGCCGCAGCCCGCTCGGCGCCGACGCCATGATCCAGTCGTCGGTGATCTCGAACTCGGCGCCCATCCGGGTCAGCGTGGTGATCGCGGTGACGAGCCGGTCCTGCGGGCACCCGTGCACCCGTACCTCTCCCCGGGTGACCAGGCCCGCCACCAGGTACGAGAACGCCTCGATCCGGTCGCCCTCCAGCCGCGTCAACGCGCCGTTCAGGCGTTCCACGCCCTCCACCACGATCCGCCGGTCCGGCGCGAACGAGATCCGCGCCCCCATCCGCTGCAGGAACAGCGCCAGCTCGATGATCTCCGGCTCGGTGGCCGCGTTCCGGATGACGGTCTTGCCCTGCGCCCGCACGGCCGCCAGCAGCACCGTCTCGGTGGCGCCGACGCTCGGGTACGGGAGCTCGATCCGCGCCCCCACGAGCCGCGACGCCCGCGCGTGGATCCCGTCGGCCTCGTGCGTCACCTCGGCCCCGAACGCCCGGAGGGCCTCCACGTGGAAGTCGACCGGGCGCCTGCCGATCGGGTCGCCGCCGACCATCGGCACGAACGCCTCACCCGCCCGGTGCAGCAGCGGCCCCAGCATCAGGATCGGAATGCGGTTCAGCCCGGTGAAAGCCTTGCCGACGCTCGGGTCCGCCACCGGCCCCGGCGCGACCGTCACGTCGCCGTCGGACCGCTCCACCGTCATGCCGACGTGCTCCAGCATGCCCGCCGTGATCCCGACCTCGCCGACGTCCGGCGCGTTGCCGATGGTGCTCGGCCCGTCCCCCAGCATCGCCGCGACCATGTGCTTGCTGACCGCGTTCTTCGCCCCCCGCACGGTGACGTCCCCGCGCAGCGGCCCCGACGGTTCGATCTGCCACAGCTTCTCAGTCACCCGAGCAGCCTACGGCGTCCCCGGCGACCGTCCGGCAGTTTCACCCCCAACTCCCGGAAAACCCCCACCCCTCAGCGACGCGCCCTGCCCTGCACCGTTACGGCCGTCCGCCGCGGCCGTGGCCGTGCTCTCCATGTTGATCTAGGTGATTGTGTTCGCGCTCGATCTGGTGGACGGCACACGAATCTCCGGACGATGACGGCACCACCCCGTCCTAGGAGGTCAGATGCGACTGAGGACAAAACAGGGAATCTGGGCCGCGCTCATGGCCGCCACCCTGGCAACGACCTCACTGTCCATCGTCCACGCCGCCGTCCCGGAACCGACGCCCGCCCCGCTCGCCGAGTACGACATCAGCTCCACCCATGTCAGCGGAGTGTCGTCCGGCGGGTTCATGGCGAACCAACTCCACGTCGCCTACTCCAAGCTCTTCCAGGGGGCCGGCGTCTTCTCCGCCGGCGCTTACGACTGCGCGCAGAACAGCCTGAGCACCGCGCTCAACGCGTGCATGGCGACCTACCTGCCCCGCAAGACCCCCGCCCAACTCGAACAGCTGACCCGCGACCGCGCCGCGGCCGGCACGGTCGACCCTGTGGGCAACCTGTCGGGCGACCCCGTGTGGCTGTACCACGGCACGTCCGACACCACCGTCGCCCAGGCGGTCAATGACGACCTCGCCACCTACTACCGCGACTTCGGCGCCGACGTCGTCTACGAGCACGACTCCCCCGCCGGGCACGCCTGGATCAGCCCCATCGGCCCCGGCGCCTGCTCGGTCACCCAGTCGCCCTGGATCAACGACTGCGGCGGCGACGCCGTGGGGGACATGCTGACCCACCTGTACGGCACCCTGCGGCCCGCCGCCTCGTCCCTGACCGGACAACTGATCCGGTTCGACCAGAACGCCTACGTCCCCGGCGGCGACGCCACCGCCATCAGCATGGGCGACGAAGGATTCGCCTACATCCCGCAGTCCTGCGAGCAGGGTTCCTGCAAGCTGATGGTCGCGCTGCACGGCTGCTACCAGTACTACGGCAACATCGGCGACACCTTCATGGACAAGGCGTACCTCAACGAGTACGCCGACACCAACGACATGATCGTCCTCTACCCGCAGGCCACGCTGACGGCGGCGAGCAACCCTCGCGGCTGCTGGGACTGGTGGGGCTACCAGTCCGCCCAGTACCCCCTCAAAACCGGCCCGCAGATGAGAGCGGTCGTGAACATGGTCACGGCCATCACCGACGGCGGGACCACCCCGCCGACCACTCCTCCCACGGAGACCCCCGAGTGCGTGACCGCGTCGAACTACGCCCACACCACCGCCGGAAGAGCCCACCATTCGATGGGCACCACCTACGCGAACGGCTCCAATCAGAACCTGGGCCTGTGGAACGTCTTCACCACCAGCAGCATCATGGAAACCAACCCCGGACACTGGATCAAATGCTGACCTGAACCCCCAATGGGCCTTGCCCGCCCTTCCCAGCGGGCAAGGCCCGCCCCTTCCCTGGACGTCAACGCGACAGTTCTCGCTGCCTCCAAACGTTGACCGGCCGGCGGCATCTCGACGACCTGTATCGGTCACGCTGAACCAGACCCGTCTGGACCAGGTGTTCGCGGGATCTCAGCGGCGTAGCTTCGAGACATGGTGATCGGTGAGTCTGCCCTACGGCTGCTGCGAGATCTCGAACTCGGCCGGGAGGAATACTACCAACGCCTCCTGACCATGCTGATCCTCAACGGCCCCTATCCACGGTGGAACAGCCGCAACGCCCCGAGCCCCCCGGGGACGCGACTTCCTGCTCGCGTTGGACGGACTCTCTTTCGGCACCGAGGAATGGGCGACGCTTCCCTCGTTCGTCGACGAATTCGACCTACCGCGGCGCCACGACGGGGAGGCCGGTGCGGCACCGGACTACGCCGTGCTGTTCGCCGACCGGCTCTGGATCATCGAACTCAAAGCCGCAGCGTCCAGCCATCGCCCAGCGCAGATTCCGACCTACCTCCGACTCGCCCGCCACCACCACCCAGCCCGCAGTATCGACCTCACCTACCTCACGCCTGAAATGACATGGACGCCACCGAAGCCGACCGACGCGCGCCTGGCCCACATCACCTGGCGACAGGTTGTGCCGCTCCTCACCAAGATCTGGAGCAACGGCGACTCAAGCGAACTCCAGGCGTTGACCCTCCTGACCGAGGCGATCGAGGGCATCGGAAAAGGCCGTCCGCCCGAGCCTCCAAAGACCGGCCGACCGGCCGACCCGGACCCCCTCCGCTCGGCCGTCCAGCTGGCGGAAGCGACCGGCCAGGATGGCCACCAGCGAGCGCTCGACCATGCAGCCGCAAGCGTGGAAGAACTGCAGCGACTACGGCTCGCCGTAAAGGAAACGATTGGCGCCGCGCCCGCCGGAGAGGCCATCCGGTTCGTGCAGGCCTGGATCTGGACCGCCGCGACGAGCACCGGCCAAGCGCTCACCGGAGCCGGCGAATCGACCGGCTACGAACTCCGCCTATCCCGATACCGCTCCGACCACTACTGACGGTGCGTTTCATCGACGCAGGCGCATCACCGGCATTCGACTTCGCGTTACTCAGGCACCCTGAGAACGCCGACTTCCACCACCAACCAGGTCCGACGCGACCCCCGATCGCCGATCCGGCTCGCCTTTAGGCGGCGTCTCACAGGTGCCACCGGCCAGACCAGGCGGTACACCATCCCACTCGGACCTCGCAGCATTAGACGGCGCGTGCACCAGGTGACGGCGGCCGTGGAAAGCTCCCCGTAGGCGGCCAGATACCGCCCCACTGATGGCCACGAAGTTCCCCAGGGACGGCCAGATATCTCCCCGCTTGATCGTGATCGTTCCCGGTCGGCGAGAGTCGAGCGGGTGAAGAACAGCAGGGAGATCATGGAGATCCTTGAGGCGTACGACCTCACGGGCAGTTACCGTGCTGCGGCCGAGTTGGCCGGGTGCGACCACCACACGGTGGCCCGGTATGTGAAGATGCGCGCTGCGGGGCAGGCGCCCGAGCAGCGGCGGCACCGGGAGCGGGCGATCGACGCCTACCTGCCCAAGATCGAGGAGCTGGTGGTCCGTTCCCGCGGGAGGATTCGCGCCGATGTGGTGCATAAGCGGATCGTCGCGATGGGCTTCACCGGCGGGGAGCGCACCACCCGCCGCACGGTGGCCGAGGCCAAGGCCCAGTACCGGCTCGGCCGCCACCGCGTTTACCGGCCCTGGACGGTCGAGCCGGGCCTGTGGCTGCAGTGGGATTGGGGCTGGGGCCCGCTGATCGGCGGACGGCAGACCATCTTGTGGTGCGCGTGGCTGGCCTGGTCGCGGTTCCGGGTGGTGATCCCGGTCTGGGACAAGACGCTGCCGACCATCACCGCGTGCCTGGACGCGACGCTGCGCAGGATCGGCGGGGTGCCGGCTTATGCGCTGACCGACAACGAGAAGACCGTCACCACCGGCCATGTCGCGGGGATCGCGGTCCGCAACGCCGAGATCGTCGAGGTCGCCAAGCACTATGGCATGACCATCCGCACGTGTGTCCCGGCCGATCCGGAGTCCAAGGGCGGATCGGAGGCGACGGTGCGGATCGCCAAGGCCGACCTGGTCCCGACCGAGGTGAACCTGCTGGCCGAGTATCGGACGTTCTCGCAGTTGGAGGCGGCCTGCCGGGTCTTCTGCGAGGAGGTGAACGGCCGTGTCCACCGCGAGACCAAGCGCAAGCCGGTCGAGCTGCTGGCCGAGGAACGCCAGCGGCTGCACCCGCTGCCCAAGGCGCCGTTCACTGCGGCGTTCGGCACCACCCGCCGGGTGAACTGGGACTGCACCATCTCGGTCGAGGGAGTGCGGTACTCGGTGCCGCACCGGCTGGTCGACACCCGGGTCTGGGCACGGTTCCATGGCGATGAGCTGATCGTCACCTCGGTCGCCGCCGACGGCACCGCGGCAGAGGCAGCCCGGCACCGCCGCGGGACGGCCGGAACCCCCGTTGTCGACCAGTCGCACTACCCGCCCCGCGAGGACAAGGACGCCGAGCGGACCCCGAAGGCCACCTCGGCGCAGGAGGCGGCATTCCTGATGCTCGGCCCCGGGGCGGCATCCTGGCTGGTCGAGGCCGCCGCCGCGGGCACCCGCCGGATCACCGCCAAGATGGCCGAGGCCGTCGCCCTGTCCAAGCTGCACTCGCCCGCTGCCGTCGACCGCGCCCTCGGGACGGCCGCGATCACCGGCCGGTTCACCGAGAAGGACCTGCTGTCGATCCTGGACTACCAGGCCCGCCAAGCCGACGCCGAGCCCACCCGTCCCGGCGAGGACCACAGCCTGCAACCTGGCACCTCGGCCTGGGCCACCTTCGGCACCACCGCACCGGCCCCTCCCGCTCTCGCCGACGACATCACCGGCGACACCGTCGACCTCCCGACCATCGACGACGCTGCCGATGGTGACCGGTGAGGCCCGGGCCAGGCCCGGACTGGGCCCCGCTCAGCATGCGGACATGGGTGGCCCAGGACCTGCACCGCACCCTGACCACGACAATCGACTACCTGCTGCGCCACCACCCCGGCACCGGCACCGTCCTGGACGACCTGCGCTATCACGCCGGACTGCTGGGCTGCCGCCTGGCCGCCAGCGGTGTTGAACCCACTTCCGTCCCCGGCACCACGACGAGCAAGGAACCGATCTGATGGCCACCCCGCTGCGCACCGTCGCAGGCCCCGTCCCCGGCTCAGGCGGCGACCCGCTCGCCGAGGCGATCGAGCTGACCCGCCGACTCAAGCTGCCGCACATCCGCCGGGCCCTGCCCGACCTGGTGCCCACCGCCAAAGCCCAACGCTGGGACCCCGCCGAAGTCGTCCGCGTGCTGCTCGCCGAGGAAGCCGCCGGACGCGACCGCGCCAACCTCAACACACGCCGCAAACGCGCCGGGTTCCCCGCCGGCAAGACCTTCGGCGACTGGGACGAGACCGCCTCCTCCATCCCGCGCCCCACCCAGGACGCCCTCAAGGGCCTGGAATGGGTCGGGCGACGCGAGAACCTGTGCGTCTGCGGCCCGTCGGGCACCGGCAAATCCCACTTCTGCGAAGCCCTCGGCCAAGCCGCCGTCGAGGCCGGCATGAGTGTCGCCTGGTTCACCATCGAAGACCTGGGCGCCCTGGTCCGCCGCCACCGCGTCGACGACTCCATCGCCCGCGCCCTGGCCCGCCTGATCCGCTCCGACCTCGTCATCATCGACGACATCGGGCTGCTGCCGGTCTCACCCGACGCCGCCGAGGGCTTCTACCGTCTGGTCGACGCCGCCTACGAACGGCGCTCGCTGGCGGTCTCCAGCAACCTGCACCCGTCGGGCTTCGACGAGATCATGCCCAAGACCCTGGCCACCGCCACCGTCGACCGTCTTCTCCATCACGCTCACGTCGTGGTCACCCAGGGTGACAGCTTCCGGCTCACCCAAGCCACCTCCGGGCAGGGGGTGAAGCCCTTCACCTAACCCCCAGACCAACACCAACGGTGGGGAGCTATCTGGCCACCGTTGGGGAAGACTCCGTGGCCGCCAGCGGGGAGATCTCGAGGCCGCCCACGGGGAGTTCCAAACGGCCATTGACAACCAGGAGCCCCGACACTTCAACCAACCCGGTCCGACGAACAAGCCACCCGATGCGCCAGCACCCTCCGCAACGGCCATCGCAGCGAACGCTGCGGGACAAGTCTTCAGGCCGACACGGGGCCAAGCTCACCGCTCCGGCACGCCGGTCGCGTCGACGGCCCTCCGCCTTCGGCGACGGGATGGCCGCTCCGGCCGTATTGCAGCCGAGCGAACCACGGACGAAGGAGACCTGAGTGTGAGCATTCGCGGGGGCCGGTGGCCGCGCCGGTGCAAATGTGTGGGTTGGCCCCGGCGCGACCATGGTCCGAGCACGTCGAACTGGTTTAATTCTCACCTACCACACGTTGCACAAGCGTTGCGTCAGCCCCACTGTCAACAGTCCGGCCACGGAAGGCTCCCCGACCTGCATTATCCTTGGCCGATGATCAACACGAGGCCGGACTGGGAGCGGCGGATCGCCGAACTCTGGGCCACCTTCGACGACCACGAGCCGGAGGACTTTCTCGCGAAGGTCAAGGAACTGACCGCCGAGCTTCCTGCCGACGACGCCGTTGCGAACTACGAGCTGGCATCGGCCCATGACTCGATCGGAAATGAGGCGGCGGCCGCCACGCACTACCGCATCGCCTTCGCGGCGGGCCTCGATGAGAAACGTCGGCGTCCAGCGACGATCCAGTACGCCAGCACGCTCCGCAACCTGGGCCAGGCCGAAGAAAGCGTCGCCCTCCTCACCGCAGAATGCGATGCCGTGTCCGACGAGCTGGACGACGCCGTTACCGCGTTCTTGGCACTTGCGCTAACCGATCTCGGACGCGACCGGGAGGCCGCGGCGCTCGCGCTGGGCGCACTCTCACGCCATCTACCGCTCTACAACCGTTCGCTTGCCAATTACGCGAAAGCAGTGATGGACGAGTAAGCGGCTCATAGAAATGAGAAAGGGCCCCGCCATAACGGCGGGGCCCTCCCCATAATATAAGTCCGGCGGTGTCCTACTCTCCCACACAGTCTCCCATGCAGTACCATCGGCGCTGAAGAGCTTAACTTCCGGGTTCGGAATGGGACCGGGTGTTTCCCCTTCGCCAAAACCACCGAACGTCTCAACGCACCACCCGATACACCAGGGCGGGCAAGTCAACGTCCGAGCACAACGCTCAGCATTCAATTATACAACCACGGGTCACCCAGGGTTGTTTCCTGAGAACCACACAGGGACGCGAACAACTCACACAGCGATTCACCTTGAACGAATTGTGTGTTCAAGCCACTCGGCCTATTAGTACCGGTCAACTCCACACGTTACCGCGCTTCCATACC
>NZ_SMLC01000060.1 GCF_004349245.1 Actinomadura sp. 6K520
GTGGTGGGCGGTCGGAGCATGAGGGGGCCGGGCCGTTCGGGGTCCGGTTGCCGAGTGAACGGAGCCCCCCATGCTCAGCACCACCAGGATCGCCGTTCTTGCCGGGGTCGCCATCGCCGTCACGGCCGCGCCCGCCGTTGCGGAACCCGTCCCCGCGGCGGCGGCCAAGTCGGCGCGCGTGTCAGGGTCGGCGCAGATCCGTCTTACCTACTGGCCTGACCAGGACGTGCGCACCTTTACCTTCGATGCCCGTGCCGTCCCGTACTCGTCGCCCAAGCCGGGCGCCCCCGACGGGCTGCCGACCGACGCGGAGGGCACCGTGAAGATCTCCCACCACTCCCCGGCGGAGGGGTGGACCGTGCGGTCGCGGGCCAGGGTCGACTGCGTCGTGACCAGCCCCGGAAACGCCACGCTCACCGCGGTCGTCACCCATGCCGATGAGCCGATCAAGGACCAGATCGGCAAGCGGCTCGGCTTCAGCGTCCACGACGGCCGGCATGACCGGATGGGCTTCTCCTGGTCGGTCGTCAACGGTGACCAGGACGAGGAGGGCGCCTGGGGTGAGGGCAGGGCCGGCACCTGCATGGGCCCCGCCGCCTTCGCCCCGGTCACCAAGGGCGACTACGTCGTCAGGCACGCCGAACTACTGCCGTTTCCGAGCCGCTGAACGTCAGTGCAGGCCGCGCTTGCCAGGGGGCCGGAACGGCTTGATCTCCATCTCCTGACCCTCTGTCGCTCTTGGCCTTGGCTCTTGAACGACGGTGCGACCTCGTTCCGGGGCGCGATCGTCTATCGGGGCGCGTCCGGGACGTTCGAACGCCTGAACAAGATCGCCGCCGTGTTCGAATACGACGCGGACGCCAGTGGCAAGACCGAGACCAGGGTCTTCGAATGGAGGTAGCCGCACCGGCACACGACGGCTGAGGGCGGCGGTGCCCGTACTCGACACCGCCGCCCGTCACACGCCTCCGGCCTGACCGCTCACGGCGTCCGCAGTTCACGCGTGAGCACGTCAACGGCCCGGTGGACCTCCCGCGCGGGGACGATCGGCCGCCCGTCGTCCCAGGTGAACCACCACGCCGACCGGACGTAGTCGCACCCGACCTCGGCCAGGCGCCGCGCCCCGCCGACCCCGACGACGCTCACCCAGGTCATGCCGCGCCGCTCGACGATCCCGCACGCCAGTTCCCGCCGAGCCTCGATGGCGGTCCGCAGCGCGTCCAGGTGCACACGCCTTTGGTTGGACGGCGCGGCCGGTGGGCCCGGGGGGACGTCCACCGGCCGCGCCGCGCTTCGAGGACGGTGGCGACCGGGCCACCGCCGATTCACCGGTTCCTGACCTGTGCCTTCTCGGCCTGCCGGAGCAGCGCGGCCCGCAGCAGCGGCGCCGTGGGGTACATCAGCGTCGGCTCGACACCCACGCGCGGGTCATGCAGGCTCGCGACCCATTCACCGAGCCGCCCGTCCTGCTTGACGGCCCGCCAGATCCGCCACCCGCCGAAGTCGGCCCGCAGCCGCCCCAGCTCCCGCTCATCCACCTGCATCTGCGTGTTCATCGAGTTCCCTCTGACCGTCTCCACTTGCCCTTTCGTGTGACGACACTCACATGAGTGACTACTCTGAGCTAGGACCCCATCACACCTCACTTGACCCCCCAAAGCGCGAGGGACACCCCCCATGACGACTGCCCAAGGCGGCTACACCCGGGATCCGCTCCTTCGGACCTTCGGCATTGTTCTCCGAGCCTTCCGCGAGGAAGCAGGCTTGTCGCGCCCGCAGCTCGCAGACGCACTCGGTTGCCGACCAGGGTGGATCGAAAAGCTGGAAACCGCTCAGAAGCCGCCGTCTGAGGCCACGGCCGATGACCTCGATGTGTGCTTCAAGACGCCCAAGCGAATGTTCTGGACGATGTGGCGCGAGATCAAGCGTGAAGGCAAGCACCTCGCTGCCCCTCCTGGTTTCTCCAGATATGCAGAATTCGAGGCAGTAGCCCAAGCAATGCGCTTCTTTGAGGCCCAGGTAATACCTGGCCTCCTCCAGACGCCCGCATATGCCCATGCCGTGATGAGCTATGGCCTTCCAGTCGACGCGCTTGAAGAGCGCGTCTCGGCCCGCATGGGACGGCAAGAGATCATCTCACGCCATGACGCTCCACGGATGTGGTTCGTCCTGGATGAGTCGGCGCTCTGGCGTCCGGTGGGCGGTCCGGTCGTGATGAGGGATCAACTGGCAAGCCTGATTGAAATCGCCACATCCAATCCCCGAGTGGAAATACGAATACTCCCCTTCTCGTCGATAACATATGCTGGCCTGGACGGCTCATTCACGGTGCTGAGCCTCCCGGGCGGTGTGGACGTCGCCTATCACGAGGGCCCCGAAATCAGCCAGATTGTCGAGGACGGGACCATGATCAGCGAGTTCAGAGTACGCTTTGACCTGGTGATGGGAGAATCGCTCCCCGTGAGTGAGTCCCTCAAGATGATCAATCGGGTCATGGAGGACTACACGTGAGCAGCCCGGAAGTGTCGTCCGTCCGGTGGCGGAAGAGCAGTCACAGCAGCGGTCAGGGTGGTCAGTGCGTCGAAGTCGCGGGCGTTGCTCCTGCGGTGGCCGTGCGTGACTCCAAGGACCCGGACGGGCCGCGTCTGGCGTTCGGGGCTGCGGCTTGGCGGGTGTTCGCCGCCCGTGCGAAGGCGTCCGAGTACGACCTGGAGCGGTAGTCGTGGGCGGCCTGGCGGCCGCCCACGGTGAGTTTCAGCAGAAGACCTTGGTTGCTAGGGCGTAGAGGGCTTCGGTTGAGGGTGGCTTGGGGCCGAGGTTGATCGACAGGGTCATCTGGCGGCCGTCGTCGGAGCGGAGCGCGTAGGTCGTGTAGCCGATGAGTTGGCCGCTGTGCCCGGTCATGCTTTTCCCGCAGGGCAGTGGGTACTGCTGGAGCCCCAGACCGTAGGAGAACCCGGCATCGGTGGGGTGCGTGGTGCGCATCGCCTTGAGCATCGCGGGGGACAGGAGTCGGCCCCCGAGCAGCCCGTCCAGGAACCGGCCGAGATCCCGGGTGGTGGAGATCATCTCGCCCGCCGCCCAGTCGAGGGACGGGTTCATGCGGGTGGCGTCCACGGTGCGCCCGTCCGGCAGCAGCGCGTAGCCGTGCGCGTGCGGGCGGGGGAGTCCGGGCCGGTTGCCGGGGACGATCGTCTGGGTCAGCCGGAGTGGGCGCAGGACGCGCCGTTCCACCTCCTTTCCGTACGGCCGCCCGGTCAGCCGCTCGATCAACCGCCCCACGACCACGTAGTTGGTGTTGGAGTACTTCCAGGTGACGTTCGGGGGATTCTGGGCGGGGGTCCGGAACGCCTGCGCCAGAAGCTGGTCGGGCTTGTAGCTGCGGAACCGCTCCGCCCCGCGCCAGCGGTTGGTGGACCATCCCGGGTCGCTCATGTAGTCGCGCAGCAGGCTGGTGTGCTGGAGGATCTGCCGCACCGTGATGCGATCGCCGTCCGGGACGACGCCGGGCAGGTGCTCGGCCACGGGGTCGTCGAGCCGCAGCCGTCTCTCGTCGACGAGTTGCAGGAGGACGGTCGCCGCGAACGTCTTGGTGACGCTGCCGATCCGGAAGTACCCGGCGGGATCGGCGGGCCGTACCGTCCGGACGTCGGACACGCCCGCCGCGCCGGACCACTCACCGCCCCCGGCCGTCCGCACGCGGAGCAGGACGGCCGTGGCCGCCTCGGCTTCCACCAGGTCGTCCAGCGTCTTCTGGAAGCCGTCCTCGGACGAGAGGCTCGACCGGGCCTGCGCGGTCTCCGCGCCGGGAGCCGCATGGACGGCCGTGGACACCGCAATGGCCGCCGCTGCCGCACCCGACACCGCGAACGCCGTCCATCGAGAGATTCTGATCATGGATGGAACCTACGGAGCCGGACCCGTCGCGCCCATGGGGACGACCGCCCACCCTCCTGCGGGAAACCGCACCCGCCGTTCTGCGGACCCTCCCCGGATGCGGTCACGGGTCGTCCGGCGGACGGCCTGCCTGTCGCTGCTGGTCGAGGGTGAGGTGCTGGTAGACCGCTGCGTCGCTCATGCCGAGAATGGCGGCGATGCCGGAGACGGTGTGCAGGCGTTCGCCGTCCCTCCCTCGCTCCTCGAACAACCGCCGGACCTGCGCGGCGGCGATCTGCCACTCCCTCGCGGCGAGGTATGCGCTGCTCCCCGGCCGGTACAGCAATAGCGCGCCGGAGAACGAGGTGACGAGCGCGACGAGATACGAGATCCAGCCCACGGTGCCGTGTACCCAGGCCGGTTGGGGAATGGCCATCACGAGGGCCATCCACGGTATGGCCTTCCTGGCGTGGCGTCCACGGAAGAAGACCCAGATCACGGCCGCCGCGAACATGAGCGCGGTTACGGGTGCCCTGCTATCTGCCAATGGGCCCGCTTGGCCTTCGCTCGTGAATTCGACGACGCCGTAGGCAAGGGCCGACAGGCCGAGTAGGAAAACGGCCGCCTTGAACACACCCGGTCTTCGTATGCGGCTGTCGGCGCTCGTAGGTGAGCCGGTCACCGGGGCCCCTCTCCTGCGGTCCGGTCATGCCACCCGATATGACCCCGCGCACGTTCCCGCGGTTCCGGCAGCCGTGATCCGCATGGGACGCGGTCGGCTTCGGGGATCGGGCGGTCGATGTCGGCGGGCTTTGCGATACTCGGCGGCCATGATCGACAACTCCTTCGAGGGCCCGCTGCGAGACCGTGCCCGGTTCCTGACCGGGCTCGGGTACCACGACTTCGCCACCGTCGTCCGCCAGTGCGCGGACGTGCTGGACGACCCGGCCGAGGAAACCGTCCGCCCGATCGTCGAGGAGGCGTTCGCCGCCCACCTCGGCGAGCAGGAGAGCTGGCCGGACGAGCTCGACACCGATCGCCTGCACCGCGCGTTCCGCGAGCTGGACATGGCCGGGATCGTCGCCCGTCTCGACCACACCTGCTGCCAGAACTGCGGCATCTCGGAACTCGGTGCGGAGGTTCCGAAAGGCGAGGACCGGCGCGGCTACGTCTTCGCCCACCGCCAGGACATGGAGGCCGCCGTCTCCGGTGGCGGCCTGACGCTCTCCTACGGCGTGTTCGGCAATGGCGAGCAGCCGGCCGATGCCCAGGCCGGGATCGGCCGGGAGGTGGCGGACGCGCTGCGCCGCCACGGCCTGGAGGTCGGCTGGGAGGGCGATCCGGGCAAGCGGATCGAGGTGCCGCTCACCTGGCGCCGCCGCCGCTTCGGCGTCCTGGCCGACTGGCCCGGGGCGGAGCCGGCGCCGTCCGGTCAGCCGATGGAGATCTCGTACTGCGACATGCCGCGCGGCGGGGTGCAGAACGCGTGGATCCCGGCGTCGTTCCCGCACGCGCGCGACGTCCTGCTCACCATGGCGCCCTACACGGGCAACTACATCAACTTCAAGCTCCGGTCGCGCGGGGGCCTGATAGCGGCATGGGGCCCCGGTCCCGTCCTGACCTTCGAGATCCCCCTCGACGAGGACAGCGCCCGGGAGGTCACCATCGCGGAGGCCGAGCGGCTCGTGTCCGTCCTGGCCAACGAGGGCCGGGTCGCCCTCACCGACTGACTGGACCGTCCCTGTCCGCCCCGTCGCTTTGCCGTGCGTTTCCGCGGCGGCGCCGACGGAGATCGCTCTTGCCGGAAGGCGGGAAACAAGGGGGACGTCCGCGCGTGGCGGTGGCATTGACCGGCGGGCGGGGCCGGTGTTCGACTGGAAATAGGGCGTACTGCCCGGCGATGCAAGGGCTCATGATGTCCGGCGGCGAGACCCGAAAGCACATTTGTCCAGTGGAAGCGGCCGCACCGGCGGCGCGGACACGATGGTGAACGGGAGGCCGAACATGACGGAAATCAAGAGCATCGACAAGCCGGACGATCGGATGGACTTCCCGAGGGGGCACCTTGAGGTCGTCAACCTGACGGGCCTGGTCTTCGGGAAGGCGACGTTCGAGCCCGGCTGGCGTTGGACGGAGTCGGTCAAGGACATCGCGGGCACCGAGCTCTGCGAGGTCCACCACCACGGGTACGTCCTCGAAGGCCGCCTGCACATCCGCATGCGGGACGGCGCCGAATCCGAGGTCGACCCCGGAGACGTGTTCGTGGTCGAGCCCGGCCATGACGCCTGGGTCGTCGGCGACGAGCCGTGCGTCGTCCTCGACTTCGCCGGCGGCATCGGCGAGTACGTGAAGGCGTAGGTCCGACGCGCGGGACGGCGGCCCGCCGTCCCGCCTTCGGGGTGGCCGACCGTTGCGGGGGGCTATCGGATCGTCCAGTTCTGATCCGCGCTGAGCCGGGCCTGGTCGGCGGTGACGAGTTCGGCGAACTCGGTGGCGAGCGGGCTGAGGGCGTCCCATTGGCGGGCCGCCCAGCCGACCGTGATGGGGGACAGCGCCGGAATGGGCACCGTCCGCACGGGGCCGGCCGGGGAAAGCGGGAGCCTGGGCAGTGCGGGCAGCACGGCGTGGCCGATGCCGAGTTCGGCGAGCAGGACCGCGGTGTCCCAGTCGGCCACCCCGACCGTTCGCGCGGGCGTGCATCCGAGCCGCACGAAGTTCTCCGCGAGACGCCGGTGCGAGGCCGAATTGGCCGGATGCGCGATGTAGCGGATCGAACGCAGATCGCTCGGATCGATGGTCTCCCTGGCGGCAAGCGGATCACCGGCGTTGACCGCCAGCACCCACGGCAGGTCGACGACCGGCCGCTGCTGGACGCCGGGAGCCGGCTCCCCCAGCGTGATCCAGGCCAGGTCCGCCTGCCCGTTCTGCAGCAGCTCCAGGCAGCGGCGGGTGGAGTGGGCGGACTGGAAGTCCAGCGTCGCTTCGGGATGGCGGTCGCGGAACGCGGTGATGGCGTCCGGCATGAAGTGCCGGACCGTCACGCCACCCGTGGTGATCTTCACGGTCCCGCCGTCCCCGTCGCGGAGTTCGCGCAGGCGGCGGACGGCGGAGTCGAGTGCGGTGATGCCCCCGAGCGCCGCCTGGTACAGGATGCGGCCCGCGTCCGTCGGCGAGACCCCGCGGGGCTGCCGCTCGATCAGCGTGAGCCCCAGTTCGCGTTCGAGCCGCCTGACGTGCTGGCTGACCGCCGACTGGCTGCAGGAGAGCGTCCGGGAGACCGCGCTGAGGTTCCGGGTCTCGCACACGGCGATGAAGACCCGGAGGTCGTCGAGCGTCACCGACCCAAGTTAACGCTTGGAGCTACATAAGCAAATCCAAGAATTGACTGGAAGGTATTCCGGGCGCCAGGCTGAGCGGACGGACCAGCTGGTTCCGTGTGCGGCGGCAACCCGTCCGCGGCACCCGGCGCCGCCCGCCGGTGACCCGGGACATACGGCGGGCGACGATCGGGGAGGCGGACGGGTGCCGACCAGTGGGAGGGGCGCGCATGCCGACCGATTCCGCGGCCGGTCTTCTGCTCGCACGGGGAGCGGATCGACTGGAGCATCCAGGTGGCACGCTCTACGCGCACCTGCGGCGCGTGCACGCGACGCTCGGCGAGTGGGGAGCGCGTCCTGAGCTCCGCCTGGCGGGCCTGTGCCACGCGTTCTACGGAACCGACGGCTTCGCCGCGGCCCTGGGCGACCCGAACCGGCGCGGGGAGCTGATCGACGTCATCGGGGCGGAGGCCGAGGAACTGGTCTACCTGTACGCCATTTGCGACCGCTCCCGGACGTATCCGCACCTGACATCGGCCGACGGGCCGTTCACCGACCGCTTCACCGGCGCCGTCCTCCGCCCGCCGCCGGGGCTGCGCCGCGACTTCGCCGAACTCACCGTGGCCAACGAACTGGACGTCCTGGCCGCGTCCCCCGCCCTGCGGGCTGCGCACGGCGAAGCACTGACCGCCCTGTTCGCCACCTGGCGCCCGCTCCTCAGCCCGTCCGCCGACCGCGCCGTCCAAGCCTTCAAGGGAACCTGAGCGGCCGGCCGCGTGTCATCGGCGGTGTTTCGCGAGGCCGGGGAGCAGGCGTAGGGCGTTGTCGCAGGAGATGGCCCGGTGTGCGCGGCGGTCGAGGTTGGGGTCGCGGTCCACGTCCGCGGTGTTGATGGCCACCTCGCGGGCGGAGTTGGCGGGCCAGTCGGTGCCGAACAGGACGCGGTCGGCGCCGACCGCGCCGATCAGGGTCGGGGTGGCGTACGGGGACATCGGCAGCGCCGTGTCGTAGTGGAAGCGGCGCAGCGCCCGCCGGAACTTCTGCGGGTCGGGGCCGTCGTCCTCCCTGCCCCAGCGTTCGCCGCGGCCGGCCATGTAGGGCAGGAACCCGCCCCCGTGGGACAGGATGACCGACAGTTTCCGGTAGCGGTCCAAGGTCCCGGCGGCGATGAGGCTCAGCGCGGTGCGGGTGGTGTCGAGCAGGAAGTCGCCGAGCCAGTCGCCGACCCCGGGGACCTCGACGATCCCCTCGGGCGAGAAGGGGTGGGTGAACACGACGGCGCCGCGGCGGTCGAGCTCGGCCAGCAGCGGGTCGAACGCCCGGTCGCCGAGGTAGCGCCCGCCGGCCGACGTGGTGAGCAGCACTCCGGCGGCGCCCAACTCGTCCAGCGCGTACGCGACCTGCTCAAGCGCCAGGTCCGGGTGGAGCATGGCGACGTTGGCGAAGAAGCCGAACCGCGTCGGGTTGTCGCGCACCAGCTCGGCCAGGGACTCGTTGCACACGCGGACACCCGACTCGGCGACCTCGCGGTCCGCGAATATCTCGGGCGGTACGGGGGCGGAGGCCACGCCCATGGCGATGCCGTTGGCCTCCATGGTCGCGAGGGTCTCCTCCAGGGTCCACTGGGCCCAGCGGGGGACGTCGCCGGGCGGGATGATGCCCTGCTCCACCGCCCACTGCCGCATCTTGGGCGGGACGGCGTGGTGGTGGGTGTCGATCCGTCCGTAGGAGGGGTGGCGCGGGCTCGCGGCGGCGTCGCGCCCCGGGAGCGGCACGGTCGCGGCGGCGGCCGCCATCCCGGTCGCGGCGGCCAGCTTGAGGGTGTGCCGGCGGGTGGGCTCGGACATGAACGTCTCCCGTTCGATCGCGAAGGTGCCGCCCACGCGAGATAATCTCAGATGAGACTGTATCAGATGGTACTAGAGTGGGCCCATGCTGGAGAACATGCTCGAACGGCTCCTCTCCGGGGAGGGGGGTCCCGCCGCCGGTCAGGTGGGGCTGGGCATGCTCCTGGCCAAGGCCCACAACCAGAGCCGGGAGCGGCTGAACGAGGCGCTGCGCCCGCTGGGCATCGACGTCCGGAAGTTCGCGGTCCTGGTCGCGCTGCCGATGTACGGCCCGGTGAGCCAGCGCGACCTGATCGGGCACATCGGCATCGACAAGTCCACGATGGTCCGGCTCATCGACGAGATGGAGGCCGGCGGCCTGGTCTCCCGCGAGCGCGTGCCGCACGACCGGCGCGCCTACGCGATCGTGCCGACACTCCGGGGCGCGCAGACCCTCGCGGAGGCGCGGGACGCCGCCGAACAGGTGGGCGAGAGCATTTTCGGCCCGTTCACCAGCGCCGAACGCGAGCAACTCGTGGACCTGCTCCGCCGCCTCGCCGAACACAGCGCCTGACTCACCGGCCGGTGAGAGTCGCCGGGAGCGCATGTGCGGTGCGGCCGGCCGTCAGTCCAGCCGCCCCCACTTGACCTGCCTGCGGACGTTCGCGTCCAGGCCGTCGAGCCAATCCTCTACTCCCGGATCGCGGCCGGGCATCGGCTGTTGTCGCGGATCTCAGGCGGGGCGGGTTCCGCGGTCGATGAAGGCGGCGAAGCCGTCGTGGAGGCGGTGCAGGCCGAACTCGAAGAGCTGCTCGTAGGTGAAGTCGAAGGTGCTCTCGGACATGTCGGCCATGGTGGGGAAGTCGCCGCTGTTCATGGCGTCGGTGAGGGTCGGGGCCTGGGCCTGCCAGAATTCCTCGCTGCTGACGCCGGTGCGGCGCTCGGCCCGGCGCTCGTTGATGTAGCTGCGCGCGACGCCGTCCACGTAGTCGCTCTGGACGCCGATCATCATCATCAGCGTCCGGTCGTCGAGGCCGGTGGGGCGCAGCAGGCGGAACAGCCGGTCGAGGCCGCGCATGCTGTTCGGGCCGAGGAGCGGGCGGCTCTGGTCCACGAACGGGTACCAGGGGTGGTCCATGCACATCCGCCAGTGGTGTTGTGCTCCGTCCGTCAGGATCTCGCGCCAGCCGCGGCCGTCGTCGGGATCGGTCTCGGGGACCTCGATGACGTGGTCGAGCATGAGGTCCAGCAGCTCGCTCTTGCCGGGGACGTAGCGGTAGAGCGACATCGTCCCGACGCCCAGATGGGTCGCGATGGAGCGCATGGACAGCGCTTCGAGCCCCTCGGTGAGGGAGAGCTCGTCGGCGACCTCGACGGCCGCCGCGACGATCCGGTCGAGGCTGAGCGTCGGCGGCCGGCCCCGCTGCGGCCGGGTCCGGTCACCCCACAGCAGCTTCAGGCTCAGGTTCAGATCGCGGCCGTCGGGCTCCTTGGTCATCGTCCGTCCTGCCGGGTCCGTGCGCGGCACCGGGCGGTGCCTTCGACAAAGTTATCGCGGCCCTTTAGTGTATGCCGTACGCTAACTTGCGTATGGTGTACGCGAAAGGAGACGGCATGCCGGAGAACGCGATCCTCGCCGAGGGGGTCCGCAAGCACTACGGGGAGAAACGGGCGCTCGACGGCTTCGACCTGACCGTGCCGAAAGGCATGGTCTACGGCCTGCTCGGCCCGAACGGGGCCGGCAAGACCACCGCCGTGCGCATCCTGGCCACGCTGGTCCGGCTGGACGGCGGGCGGGCCGAGGTCACCGGGCTGGACGTCGCCGCACGCCCCCGGCAGGTGCGCCGCCGGATCGGGCTTGCTGGGCAGCACGCCGCGGTGGACGAGGTCCTCACCGGCCGGCAGAACCTGCGCATGTTCGGCCGGCTCTTCCACCTCGGCAAGCGGCGGGCCGCGGAGCGCGCCGACGAGCTGCTGGAGCGGTTCGACCTGGTGGACGCCGCCGACAAGGGGGTGAAGCAGTACAGCGGCGGGATGCGCCGGCGGCTCGACCTCGCCGCCAGCATGATCCTTGCGCCGGACGTCCTGTTCCTGGACGAGCCGACCACCGGGCTCGACCCCCGCGGCCGGAACGAGGTGTGGCGGTCCGTCCGGTCGCTCGTCGCGCAGGGCACGACCGTCCTGCTGACGACGCAGTACCTGGACGAGGCCGACCAGCTCGCCGACCGCATCGCCGTCCTCGACCACGGCCGGGTCATCGCCGACGGCACGCCCGGGTCGCTGAAGCGGCTGATCGGCGGCGACCGCATCGAGGTGGTCGTGCGCGACCCCGCCGACCTGCCCGCCACGGCCGCCGCGGTGGCCCGCGTCTCGTCCGCCGAGCCGCAGGTGGACGAGACGGCCGCGCGGGTGCACGCCCCCGTCACCGAACGCGTCGCCGCGCTGACCGAGGTCGCCCGCACGCTCCAGGACGACGGCGTCGCCGTCGAGGACATCGGGCTCCGCCGCCCCACGCTGGACGAGGTGTTCCTGCGCCTCACCGGACACCCCGCCGAGGACGACAAGGAGAAGGTGGAAGCGTGAGCGCCGAAAGCAGCGTCACCGCCCAGAGCGGAGTCACCGCGAAGGGCGCGGCGGCCGGCGAGGACGGGCTCGCCGGGCGCCTCTACTGGGCCGTCGCGGACTGCTGGACGATCGTCCTGCGCGGCCTGACCCACTACGTCCGGCAGCCGAGCAACATCGCCTGGCAGCTCGGCTTCCCGATCGTGTCGGTGCTGCTGTTCGGGTACGTGTTCGGCAGCGCCATGTCGGTACCCGGCGGGGGCGACTACCGCGAGTTCCTGATGCCGGGCATGTTCGGCATGACGATGGCGATGGGCTTCATGAACACCGCGTACGTCGTCGTTTACGAGAGCAGCAGGGGCGTCACCGACAGGTTCCGGTCGATGCCGATGGCGCCGTCGGCCGTCGTCACGGGACGGGGCGTCGGCGACCTCATCGCCGCGTGCCTCGACCTCGTCGTCCTGGCGCTTACCGCGCTGGCGATCGGCTGGCGCTCCACCGGCGGGCCGCTCGCCACCCTCGCCGCCTTCGGGCTGTTCCTCCTGCTCCGCTTCGCGCTGATCTGGATCGGGGTGCTCCTCGGCCTCCTGGTGCCGAACGAGGAGGCGGCCGGGAGCCTGTTCGCGGTCGCGTTCCCGTTCGCGATGATCTCCAGCGCGTTCGTGGCGCCGTCCCTCATGCCCGGCTGGCTGGGCACGCTGGCGATGTGGAACCCGGTCTCCTCCACGGTCACCGCGGCCCGCGAGCTGTTCGGCAACCCGGCCGCGGTCGGCGACACCTGGATCGAGCAGAACGCCCTGCTGATGGCGGTGGTCTGGCCGGTCGTCATCACGGCGGTCTTCCTGCCGCTGGCCGTCCGCCGCTACCAGCGCCTGAGCCGCTGACCGCCCGTCCCCGTCCGTTCGGAGGAGCCGCCCGGGACACCCGCCCCGGGCGGCTCCCGCGTTTCCGCCGCACCGCCCGCCCATTCCACAATTCGGGCCTATCCGGCGTACGCTCCCGTTATGACCGCAGATGAGAGCCGTTCCGACGGCCTGCCCGGGGACGCCATCCGCACTGATGTGCCGCACTCCGCCCGCATTTACAACTTCTGGCTCGGCGGGAAGGACCACTACGAGATCGACCGCATGATCGGCCAGCAGGTCATCGAGGCTGAACCCGACTTTGTTCACCAAATGCGCCAGAATCGGGCGTTTCTTGGCCGTGCCGTCGAATACATGGTGCGCGAATGCGGCATCCGGCAGTTCCTCGACATCGGCACCGGTCTCCCGACGGCCGACAACACGCATGAGGTGGCGCAGCGCGCCGCGCCGGAGTGCCGGATCGTGTACGTCGACAACGACCCGATCGTGCTCGCGCACGCCCGCGCCCTGCTGACCAGCAGTGCCGAGGGCGCGACCGACTACATCGACGCGGACATGCACGACCCCGACAAGATCTTCGCCGCCGCGGCCGGGACGCTCGACTTCGGCGAGCCCGTGGGCGTAATGATGCTCGGCGTGATCAACCACATCGGCGACGACGCGGAGGCCAAGGCCCTGATCGACCGGATCATGGGCGGCGTCGCCGCGGGCAGCCATCTCGCGATCTCCGTCAACACCAACGTCGTCAAGCCGGAGAACATGGACCGGGCCGCGGCCGCCTACAACGAGGCGTTCGGCAACCCGCCCATCCACCTGTACACCCCGGAGCGGATCGCCGCCCTGTTCGACGGCCTGCACTTGGTCGACCCCGGCGTGGTGTCGGTGACCCGGTGGCGGCCGCCCCTGGCACCGGTCGACGGGGACCTTCCCGAGACGGACGTGTTCGTCGGCGTGGCGCGCAAGCCCTGACCCGGCGTCCGAGCCCGGCGGCGGGGGCGACACGGCCGTCTTGGCGGGAATTGACGAGGTCGCACCCCGTCCGGCCGGGTAGCTTCGAGAGATGAACGATCGGCCCACTCTTGACGACATCCGGCGCGCGCCCAAGGTGCTGCTGCACGACCACCTGGACGGCGGGGTCCGTCCCGGGACCATCGTGGACCTGGCGCGGGAGTCCGGGTACGGGGACCTGCCGGCCACGGACGCGGACGCCCTGCGCGAATGGTTCGAGGCCGCGGCCAACTCGGGGTCGCTGGAACGGTACCTGGAGACGTTCTCCCACACCGTGGGAGTGATGCAGTCCGCCGAGGCGCTCACGCGGGTGGCGTACGAGTGCGCCGAGGACCTCGCGAACGACGGGATCGTCTACGCGGAGGTCCGGTACGCGCCCGAGCAGCACCTCACGGCGGGGCTGTCGCTGGAGCAGGTCGTCGAGGCCGTCCTCGACGGGTTCGCGCGGGGCCGGGAGGACTTCGGCATCCGGGTCGGGACGCTGGTGACGGCGATGCGGCACCAGGCGCGGAGCATGGAGATCGCGGAGCTGGCCGTCCGGTACCGGGACGCGGGCGTCGTGGGGTTCGACATCGCCGGGGCCGAGGCCGGATACCCGCCCACCCGGCACCTGGACGCGTTCGAGTACCTCCAGCGGGAGAACGCGCACTTCACCATCCACGCGGGCGAGGGCTTCGGCCTCCCGTCGATCTGGCAGGCGATCCAGTGGTGCGGGGCCGACCGGCTCGGGCACGGCGTGCGGATCATCGACGACATCGAGGCGGACGGGGAGGACCCCAGCCTCGGACGGCTCGCCGGCTACGTCCGCGACAAGCGGATCCCGCTGGAGATGTGCCCCACCTCCAACATCCAGACGGGCGCGGCGAAGTCGATCGCGGAGCACCCGATCGGGCTGCTGCGCCGGCTGAGCTTCCGCGTCACGGTGAACACCGACAACCGCCTGATGAGCGGGACGACGCTGTCGCGGGAGTTCGCCAAGCTCGTCGACGCGTTCGGGTACGGGTGGGACGACCTCCAGTGGTTCACGGTGAACGCGATGAAGTCCGCGTTCGTGCCGTTCAACGAGCGGCTGGAGTTCATCAACGGCGTGATCAAGCCCGGTTTCGCGCAGCTCAAGTGGAGCGGCGCCCGGCCCCTGGCATGATCGGGCCATGACGATTCGCTCGACCGCCGGGCGCGTGGCGGCGTACGCGTGGCTGACGTTCGCCGTGCTGAACATCGCCGACCTGGTGTTCGGCCTGACCGGCGAGCCGACCTACTCGCTGACGGCGCTGACCGTCGGGGTGCTGCTGCTCCTGGGCTGCGGGCTCGCCTACGTGGTCGGGCTGCGGCCGGCGATCCGCGCGGACGACGAGGAGGTCGTGGTCCGCAACCCGCTGCGCGACATCCGGGTCCCGTGGGCCGCGGTCCGCGGGATCGAGGGCACGAACGCGGTGAAGATCCGCTTCACCGGCCAGGACGGGGCGGAACTGGAGGCGCGGGCCTGGGTGCACCAGACGTCGCCGCGTGCCCAGGCCAAGGCCGAGGCGCGGGCCCGCAAGGAGCGGCGCAAGACCCCGGGCCTCGACCTGACGGGGCGGACACCGGCGGCGTACGCGGCGCAGCGGCTGAACGAGATCCTCCAGCGGCAGCGTCCGAAGACGAGGTCCGGGGCGCCGGACAAGGCCGCCGCCGCCAAGGCGGAGGCCGGGAAGGCCAGGGAGTCGGTGCTGGGCGCGGTGACGTGGTCGGTCCCGGCCGTGGGGTCGCTGGCGGTCCCGCTGGTGGCGCTGGTCGTGCTCGCCATCGTGGGGGTCGTCAACTGAGAAGCGCGGAAAGGTCCGTGCGGAGCGCGTCCAACTCGGCGGCGGCGCGCGCGCGGACCTTCGTGATGTCGTCCTCGACGGGTAGGACGACCTCCAGGTAGCACTTGAGTTTCGGCTCCGTCCCCGAGGGGCGGATGACGACCCGTGACCCTCCGGCCAGGCGGAACCTGAGCCCGTCCGTAGGGGGCAGGCCGTCCACGCCGTGGGAGAGGTCGTCGAACCGCTCGACTGGCCGTCCGCCGAGCCGGGCGGGCGGGGCGGTGCGCAGGCGGCTCATCGCGGACCTGATCAACGCAAGGTCGACAACGCGGATCGACAGCTGGGACGTGGCGTGCAGGCCGTGCTCGCGGGCCTGGTCGTCCAGGAGGTCGAGCAGGGTGCGGCCGTCGCGGCGGGCCTGCGCGGCCAGCGCGGCCACGGCGAGCGCCGCGCCGATGCCGTCCTTGTCGTTGACGAGCACGCCGCGGTCGTCGCCGACGCTGTAGCCGATGGCCTCCTCGTAGCCGAACACCAGCCGGGTGCCCGGCGCCCCCGCCTTCATGATCCACTTGAAGCCGGTGAGGGACTCGGCGAACCGCACGCCGTGCGCCGCCGCGATCGAGCGCAGCAGCGACGACGACACGATCGTGGTGACGACCAGGCGGTCGTCGCCGGTCGTGTGCCGCAGGACGTGCTCGGCGAGCAGGCCCCCGAGCTCGTCCCCGGTCAGCGTCCGCCAGCCGCCGTCGGCCGGGACGGCGACCGCGCAGCGGTCCGCGTCGGGGTCGTTGGCGATCACCAGGTCCGCGCCGCGGGCGCCGGCGAGCGCGAGGGCCAGATCGAGCGCGCCGGGCTCCTCCGGGTTCGGGAAGGCGACGGTGGGGAAGTCCGGGTCCGGCTCGGCCTGCTCCGGCACGACGGCCGGCGCGGGGAACCCGGCCCGGTCGAACGCCTGGAGCAGGACGTCCCGGCCCACCCCGTGCAATGGCGTGTAGACGATCGAAAGGTCCCCGCCGGAGTCGCGGGCGGGGCCGCCGAGACGCAGCGACGACACGGCGTCGAGGTAGCGGGCGGCGTCGTCGTGGACGGGCCAGTCCTCGGCGAGCGGCAGTTCGTCCACGCGGCCGACGGCGTCGATCGCGGCGGAGATCTCGGTGTCGAGCGGCGGGACGATCTGCGCCCCGTCCGCCCAGTACACCTTGTAGCCGTTGTCGCGGGGCGGGTTGTGGCTGGCCGTCACCATGACGCCCGCGACGATGTCGTCGTGCGCCCGGACGAAGTGGGCCAGCACGGGCGTCGGGACCGGGCCGGCGAACACCTCGGGCCGCAGGCCCGCCCCGCCGAGCACGGCGGCCGTGTCGGCCGCGAACCGCCGCGAGCCGTGCCGCGCGTCGAACCCGACGATCACCCGGCCGCCGCGGGGGAGGCGGGCGGCGAGCCCGGCGGCGGCGCGCATGACCGTCACCCGGTTCATCCGGTTCGGCCCGGCGCCCAGCTCGCCGCGCAGCCCGGCCGTCCCGAACTCCAGCCGCGCGCCGAACCGGTCCGCGAGGGCCCGGTCGTCGCCCGCGTCCAGGATCGCCCGGAGCTCGGCGCGGGTGTCCGGGTCGGGGTCCTGCGCCAGCCACTCCGCGGCCTGCGCGCGAAGATCGCTCATATCGTCGTCCTGCCCCGCGGCCCGCCGTTCAGAGCTTGGCCAGGACGGTCGCGAGGAGGGTGCCCATGCGCCCGGCGGACGCCCGCCCGGCCGCGAGGACCTCCTCGTGGTCCAGCGGCTCGTCCGAGAGCCCGGCCGCGATGTTGGTGACCAGGGAGATCCCGAGGACCTCCGCGCCGCCCCGCCGCGCGGCGACCGTCTCCAGGACGGTCGACATCCCGATCAGGTCGGCGCCCAGCGTCCGCAGCATCCGGATCTCGGCGGGCGTCTCGTAGGTCGGGCCGCGGAACGCGGCGTACACGCCCTCCGCGAGCGTGGGGTCGACCTCCCGGGCCAGGACGCGCAGCCGCGCCGAGTACGCCTCGGTCAGGTCGAGGAACGTCGCGCCGGTCAGCGGGTTCGCGCCCGTCAGGTTCAGGTGGTCGGCGATCAGCACCGGGTCGCCCACCCGCTGGCGCTCGGGCCGCAGCGTGCCCGCCGCGTTCGTCAGCACGACCGTCTTCACCCCGGCGGCCAGTGCCGTCCGGACGGGGTGCACCACCGCGTCGACGCCGTGCCCCTCGTACAGGTGCGTCCGGCCGAGGAACACGAGGGCGCGGTGCCCGCCGACCTCCACGACCCGGACCCGTCCGGCGTGGCCCTCGACGGCGGGCGGCGCGAAGCCCGGCAGCTCCGTCACCGCGAACTCGGCGGCGGGGTCGCCGAGCGCGTCGGCCGCCGGGACCCAGCCCGAGCCCATCACGAGGGCGACGTCGAAGGAGTCGAGGGACGTGCGGGCGCGCAGCTCGTCCGCGGCGCCGCCCGCCAGTGCAAAAGCGTCGTTGCTCACAAGGCCGACACTACAGGCGCTTCCCCCCGGCCTCGATCGGCCCGGCCGGTCACCGCGGCCGGTCACCGCGGCCGGCGTCCGGCTCAGTCGCCGAGGGACTTGCAGGGACGCGTGCGCAGGTCCTTGACGTAGTCGTCGGGCGCCCCGGCCTTCTCCGCCGCGTCCGCGAGGATGCCGAGGTAGCGCGCGGACGGAAGGCCGCCCTCGTAGTCGTCCAGGACGTACAGCCAGCACAGCACGTCCCCGTCGAGGGTCTGCACCCGCACCCTGATCTTGCGGTAGACGTCGAGCGCCGCGCCCTCCCACGCGTCCAGTTCCTTCTCGTCCCAGGCCGGCACGTCGTACATGACGACGAAGACCTGCTCGGAACCGTCCTCGACGACCGTCGCGAGCGCCCCGTCCCAGTGCTTGTCCTGCCCTCCGAAGGTCAGCCGCCATCCGGCCAGCCAGCCGGTGCCGCGCATGGGCGAGTGCGGAGCCCGGCTCGCCATCTGCTCGGGATCCATGTTGGAGGCGTACGCCGCGTACAGTGCCACGTTGGCCAAGGCTAACTCACGTGCCGGTCCGCGACCGGCCCGAAGCGCGGATTGCGGGCGGCGCGTATCGACGGTGGATGAATATCCATCGCTGCCGCTCTCGACTGGAGGAAGGTCCATCGTCCGGGCGGCCGGGTCGATGGTGTGCTGTCGGCATGGTGACGACAGGACGGACAGTGGTGCCCGCGAGAGAAGGGCGGGCGGTCCGGGTGGGCGCCGGGCGCCGGGTGCGGGTGGTGGACCTGGCGGGCGGGCAGGTCGGCGACCTGTTCGCCTTCGCCGCGGACGATCCGCGCGAGCACCTCAGCGCCGCGCATACCCGGAGTGTGACGAGCCGGCTGTTCCCGCTGGTGGGGGAGTCGTTCGTCACCGACCGGCGGCGGCCGATCCTGCATCTGGTGGACGACACCTCACCGGGGTCGCACGACATGCTGATCGCGGCCTGTGATCCCGCACGGTACGAGGCGCTGGGCGTGCCGGGGCACCCCTCGTGCGCACGGAACCTGGAGTCCGCGCTGGCGGAGCTGGGCCTGGCCGTGGCCGGCACCCCGCAGCCCGTCAACGTGTTCATGCGGATCCCGGTGACGGAGTCGGGGCGGCTGCGCTGGCTGGCGGCCGAGAGCCGGGCGGGGGACGCGATCACCTTCGAGGCGGCCATGGACTGCGTGGTCGTGCTGTCGGCGTGCCCCCAGGACATGGCCGGCATCAACGGCGACACGCTGACGCCGCTGGCGATCGACGTCCTGTGAAGCGGGCCGGGCCCGTCCGGGCCGGTTCGGACGATGTATCGAAGAGTGAGGGAGACGGAAAGATGACCGCTACCGGATCGCATCCCGCGCTGGAGCCCGGCCTCGTCGGGGAGCTGCGGACGGCCAACCGGCTGGCGGTGGCGCCGATGACGCGGGTGTCGGCGGCACCGGACGGTACGGCGACGCCCGAGATGGCCGAGTACTACGCCGAGTTCGCACGCGGCGGCTTCGGCCTGGTCATCACCGAGGGGGTCTACACCGACGCCGCGCACAGCCAGGGCTACCTCAACCAGCCGGGTCTCGTGTCGGAGCGCCACGTGGCGGCCTGGCGCGAGGTCACCGCCGCGGTGGGCGAGGCGGCGGGGACCATCGTGGCCCAGTTGATGCACGCGGGCGCGTTGTCGCAGGGCAACCCCTACCGCGACGACACCGCGGGCCCTTCGGCGGTCGTGCCGCGCGGTGTCAAGATGCCCGAGTACGGCGGGCACGGGCCCTGGACGGCGCCCAGGGAGATGAGCCGGGCCGACATGGCGGAGGCGATCGACGGTTTCGCGGCGTCGGCGGCGAACGCCAGGCGCGCCGGGTTCCAGGGGGTGGAGGTCCACGCGGCCAACGGCTACCTGCTGGACCAGTTCCTCACCGACTACACCAACCTGCGCGAGGACTCCTACGGCGGGCCGGTCGCCGACCGGGTGCGCCTGACGGCGGAGGTCGTCGCGGCGATCCGCGCCGAGGTGGGGCCGGACTGGTGCGTCGGGGTCCGGCTGTCGCAGACCAAGGTCAACGACTTCCGGTACCGCTGGCCCGGCGGCGCGCGGGACGCGGAGGTGATCTTCACCGCGCTGGCCGAGGCGGGTGCGACGTACCTGCACATCGCCAGCGAGGGACGCGACTGGATCGAGACGGCGCGGCTGGACGGCGGGGTCACCATCACCGGCCTGGCCCGCCGGGTGAGCGGCCTGCCGGTGATCGCCAACGGCGGGATGCACGACCGGGACCTGTCGGCACAGGTCCTGGCGGACGGGCATGCCGACCTGGTCTCCGTGGGCAGGGGCGCCCTGGTCAACCCCGACCTGCCGCGCCGCCTCGCCGAGGGGCGGGCCGCGGAGCCGTTCGACCATGCGATGCTGTCGCCGATGGCGACGCTGGACAACGTCCGGCGCTGGCGGCTCGCGGCCGGCGCGGCGGCCTGAACGGCCGGGGCGGAGGGAGACGGGGGCGGAACGTGAGCGGAGACTGGCACGGCGGGGCGGCCGCCGTGGTGACGCTGACCTTCGACGTGGACGCCGAGACGCCGATCCTCGCCCAGGGCGGCCGGTTCGCCGCGCACGCGAGCACCATGTCGCACCAGGCCTACGGACCGGACGTCGGGCTGCCCCGCCTGCTGGGCCTGCTGGACGAGACGGAGGTTCCGGCGACGTTCTTCGTGCCGGGCTGGGTGGCCGAGCAGCGGCCCGGCCTGGCCGCCTCCATCGCCGACCGCGGCCACGAGGTGGCGTACCACACCTACGCGCACCGGCCGCCCACGTCGATGAGCCCGGAGGAGGAGCGCGCGGACTTCCTGCGCGGCCTGGAGGTGTTCGCCCGGCAGGGGATCGAGATCGCCGGGTACCGGGCGGCGATGTGGGAGGCGTCCTGGCTGACGCTGGAGCTGGTCGGCGAGCACGGGCTGCGCTACGACTCGTCCCTGATGGGCGATGACCGGCCGTACCGGGTGGGCACCGCGGCCGGCGAGGTCGTCGAGCTGCCGGTGCACTGGTCGCTGGACGACTGGGAGCAGTACGCCTTCCTCCCCGAACCGGACGTCGGGTCGGTCATCGAGTCGCCGCGCAAGGTGCTGGAGATGTGGTGCGCGGAACTGGACGGCATGCGGACGTACCGGTGCCTGTTCAACCTGTGCGCGCACCCGTTCCTGTCCGGGCGCCCGGGCCGGGCGCTGGCCCTGCGGCGGTTCATCGAGTACGCGCGGGAGTGCGGCGACGTGCGGTTCGCCCGCTGCCGGGAGGTGGCGGAGGCGGCGGCCGCCGACCCGGAGGTCGGGTCGCGCCCGCACCGCCCGCCCCGGGTGGCCCCGGACGTCTACCCGGACTGAGATCCGCCCCCGGTCCGGGCGGCCGGGGGCGCTCAGGCCATGTCGGCCGCCCGCAGGGCCAGGAAGAGGTCGACGCGGTCGGCGGTGCGGGCGGTGTCGCGGCCGGTCAGCTCGGCGATCTTGGTGAGCCGGTTGCGCAGCGTGTTGACGTGGACCTGGAGGGCGGCGGCCGTGGCCTGCCAGTGGCCGTCGTGGTCCAGGAACGCGCGCAGCGTGGCCTCCAGCTCGCCGCCGCGCCTGCCGTCGTGCTCGCGGATCGGGGCGAGCACGCCGTCGGCCAGGGTCCGCAGGGTGGCGGTGTCGTGCATGCCGAGCAGCAGCCGGTGGGTGCCGAGTTCGGCGAAGGTCCCCACGGCGGTCCCGTTGCGGCCGTGCCGCAGGGCCCGGCAGACCTCGCGTGACCGGACGAGCGCCTCGCG
Organism: Actinomadura sp. 6K520; assembly: GCF_004349245.1. Taxonomy (GTDB): domain Bacteria; phylum Actinomycetota; class Actinomycetes; order Streptosporangiales; family Streptosporangiaceae; genus Spirillospora. Next base: position 21,519 of record NZ_SMLC01000060.1, read on the forward strand.
CAGCCCCGCCGGGCCCTGGACGGTCCCGCCGAGCCCGACGACGGGCCGGTGGCCGGGGAACCGCTCCGCCACGACGGCGGCGAGCCGCTCGGCGAGCGACACCGACTCCCGTTCGCCGTGCCGCCACGACAGGACGGACACCACGTCCTGCGATCCGGCGGCCACCACCACCGGGACGCCGGCGGAGACGAAGAACTCGCCGACCGCCTCCGCGAGTCCGGGCAGGGCGGCCTCCGGGCCGGCGAACGCCGTCGTCCACACCGCGAGCGGCCCCTCGGGGTCCACGCCGAACGCGCGCAGCCGGCCCGGGATCTCGGCGGCGCGGCTGCCGCCCGACAGCACCATCTCCAGCAGCTCGCTGGCGAACCGCAGCTCGATCGCCTGCACGGCCTGCCGCTTCGCCACCTCCAGGCTGAGGAAGCGGGCCGCCTGGTCCAGCGCGTCCTGCTCGTGGCGGGTCAGCTCGCGCACCGGACGCAGGCAGATCAGCGCCGCGTCCACGTCCCCGACCGCGCCGACCAGGTAGAGCGCCGCCCGGCCCGCGGTGCCCAGGTCCAGTTCCAGCGGCGGCGGGCGGCGGGTGAGACTGGTCGCCACCGTCTGGCGCTGCCCGGCGTCCAGTTCCACCCCGGCCGAGCCGAGCAGGCGTCCCATCCGGTCGACGACGGCGAGCGGCAGGTCGTGGTCGCGGCGCAGCACCCGCAGCACTCCGGAGGTCCCCGCGCCCCGGGAGATCGCCGTGGCCAGCGCGTCCCCGCGGCGCACCATCCGGACCAGCGCGCCCTGCCGCTCCTCGGCGTACCGGGCGGCGACCGCCTCGGAGATCGCGGTGAACGGCACCGCCGTCGAGATCTCCAGCAGCGGCACGCCCGCGTCCCGGCAGGCGGCGACCAGCTCGTCCGGTGTGGTGCGACGCTCCGGACGCAGGCCGAACACGATGCCCGCCACCCGTGCGCGCCGGACGTTGGAGACGAACGCGGAGGCCGCGGTCCGGTCGTGCCACAGGCCGTTGGTCAGCACCAGCTCGCCCCGGCGCACGTAGCCCGAGGGGTCGGGCAGCTCGGTGTTGTGGACCCAGGCGACCGGCTCCTCCAGCGCTCCCGCCGGGCCGGGAACGAGGACCCGCAGCTCCAGGGAGTCGTCCTCCAGCAGGGACCTCAGCGTGACCACTCTGTGAATCTATCCAGGTAGTCGGCCTGATGCTAGAGAAACCTCTACTTCTGGCCCGGGTGGTGTGGGTGCTTTTGTGTGCTGTACGTCACGCACGGAGGAACCATGTCCATCAGCGATACCGCACCCGCGAGCCAATCCGAGCCGGTCCCCTTCGACGAGCACGGCATCGACCCCATCCCGGCGGCCTCCCGCGACTCGACTCCCTGGCAGCAGTTCTGGATCTGGTGCGGGGCCAACATCGCGCCGATCAACTGGGTGCTCGGCGCGCTGGGCATCACGCTCGGGCTGAGCCTGGTGGAGACCCTGCTGGTCATCGCGCTCGGCAATCTGCTGGGCTGCACGGTCTTCGGGCTGTTCAACGTCATCGGCCACCGCACCGGCGTCAACCAGATGGTCCTCGGGCGGGGGCCGTTCGGGCGGCGCGGCGCCGTCGTCCCCGGCCTGGTCCAGGGCCTGCTCACCATGGGCTGGGTCGGGGTCAACACCTGGGTGGTGCTCGACCTGGTGATCGAGATCCTCGGGCAGATGGGGGTGCACGGCGGCACGGGACTGCGGTACGTGGTGGCCGCGCTCATCATGGCGGCCCAGCTGGCCCTGGCCCTGTACGGGTTCTACGCCATCCGCACTTTCGAGAAGTACACCGTGCCCGCCACCGTGCTGGTGATGCTGGCCATGACCGTGCTGGCGCTGAGCCAGGCCGAGCCGAACTGGACGGCCGCCACCGCGTCCACCGCCGGCGACAAGTTCACCGCCGTCACGCAGCTGCTCACCGCCATCGGCATCGGCTGGGGGATCAGCTGGGTGCCCTACTCGGCCGACTACAGCCGCTTCGTGCGCACGGACGCCCCGGACCGGTCGGTGTTCTGGTCCACCGCGCTCGGCATGTACGTCCCGACCGTGTGGCTCGCCGCGCTGGGCGCCTGCCTGGCCAGCGCGGGCAGCGGCAGTGACCCCTCCAGCCTGGTGACCGGATCGTTCGGGATCATGGCCGTCCCGGTGCTGCTGCTCATCATGCACGGACCGGTCGCGACCAACATCCTGAACCTGTACTCGTGCTCGCTCGCCGCGCTGTCGGTCGGCATCCGGATCGCCCGGTGGAAACTGACCCTGGTGGCCGGGGCGGTGGCGTCGGCGGTGCTGGCGGTCTTCGTGCAGGCCGACAGCTTCGCCCAGGCGTTCGACCACTGGATGGTGTCCATCCTGGTCTGGATCAGCCCGTGGGGCGCCATCGTCCTGGTGGACTTCTTCGTCCTGCGGCGCGGCCGGATCGACGTGCGCACCCTCTACCTGCCCGGCGGTGTGAACCGCAGGGCGCTGGTCAGCCTGGCCCTCGGGCTGCTGGCGGGATGGGCCTGGCAGTTCGGCACGGTGCCCGCGTTGCAGGGGCCGATCGCGCGGGCGCTCGGCGACACCGACTTCTCCTGGCTGTCGGGCGGCCTGGTCGCGGGTGGGCTGTACTACGCGCTGTCCGTCCGGGCGCGCCGCCGGGCCGCCGCCGCGCCGGGCCCGATGGAGCCGGTCTCCTGATGGGCGTCAGCATCGTGACCACGGGGGGCACCATCGCCTCGCGGCCCGCTCCGGACGGTGCCGTCCGGGTGGCGGTCCGCGGCCCGGAGCTGGCCGTCCCCGGCGCGGCCGTCCGGGTCCACGAGATGATGCTCACGCACAGCTTCAACCTCACCCGGGCCGAGGTGCTGCGCCTCGCCCGGCGGATCCTGGCGGAACTGAGGGACCCCGGCGTGGACGGCGTCGTGGTGACCCACGGCACCGACACGATGGAGGAGACGGCCTACCTGGTCGACCTCGTCCTCCCGCCGCCGTGCACGGTGGTGTTCACCGGAGCCCAGCGGCACGCCGGCGCGCCGGACGCCGACGGCCCCCGCAACCTCGCCGACGCGGTCGCCGTCGCGGCCGCTCCGCAGGCCCGCGGCATGGGCGCCCTCATCACGATGGCCGGGCAGGTCCACGCCGCCAGGTACGCGACGAAGGCCCACACGCTCCGGCCGGAGGCGTTCGCCTCACCGGGGCACGGGCCGGTCGCCCGCGTCCGGGACGGCCGGGTCGAGGTGGGCTCCCCGCCCACCCGGACGGACGGGTTCCGGATCGACGAGCTGGGCGAACTGGAGGCCCGGGTGGACGTCGTCCCGGTGTACCTGGACGCCGACGGGGTGCAGATCGCCGCCTGCCGGGCCGCGGGCGCCCGCGGCCTGGTCCTCCAGGCGCTCGGCACGGGCAACCCCACGCCGGGCGTGCTCCGCGAGATCGGCGCGTGCCTCCGGGAGGGCATCGCGGTGCTGGTCGCCTCCCGCTGCGCGGAAGGCCCGGCGACACCGGTGTACGGAGCCGGCGGCGGCGCCGACCTGGCCAGGGCCGGGGCGGTCTTCGCCGGCTCCCTGTCCGCCCCCAGGGCCCGGCTGCTGCTCATGGCCGCGCTCGCCGCCGAGGGCGGCCCGGAGAAGGCCCTGGAGCGCATCCGGCCCCACCTGCTCCCGTAGTCGGCAGGCGGCCCCGGGCCCGGCACCGCCGGTGCGACATCTCCCCGAGGAGCGGGTCCGGGGCTGGACATTTCACTGCCGGGAGTAGGAAAGAATGGAAGATGTGACCCGCATCGTGATCATCGGAGGAGGCCCGGGCGGTTACGAGGCCGCGCTCGTCGCGGCGCAGCTCGGCGCCGACGTGACCGTCATCGAACGGGACGGTCCCGGCGGCGCCTGCGTGCTCACCGACTGCGTGCCCTCCAAGACGCTCATCGCCACCTCGACCCGCATCTCGGTCATGTCGGAGTCGGCGGGCCTCGGCCTGCGCTTCAACGGCGGCCCGGACGGGATCGTCGGGGCCCTTGAGGCCGACCTCGCCACCGTGAACAAGCGCGTCAAGGACCTCGCGCGTGCCCAGTCGTTCGACGTCGCCGAACGGCTCGCCTACGAGGAGGTCAAGATCGTCCGGGGGGAGGCCCGGCTGCTGGAGCCGCACCTCGTCGCGGTCGGCGACCGCCGCATCCGGGCCGACATCGTCCTGGTCGCGACCGGTGCGACACCGCGCATCCTGCCCGGGGCCGAACCGGACGGCGAGCGCATCCTGGACTGGCGGCAGCTCTACGACCTGCCGGAGCTCCCCGAGGACCTGATCGTCGTCGGGTCCGGCGTGACGGGCGCGGAGCTGGCCGGGGCCTACCAGGCGCTGGGGTCGCGGGTCACGCTGGTGTCGTCACGCGACCGGATCCTGCCGACGGAGGACGCCGACGCGGCGGCCGTCCTGCAGGAGGTCTTCCTGCGGCGCGGGATGAACGTCATGTCGCGGTCCAGGGCCGCGGGCGTGGAGCGGTCGGGCAACGGGGTGATCGTCACGCTGGAGGACGGGACGAAGGTCGAGGGCACGCACTGCCTGATGACCGTCGGGATGGTGCCGAACACCACGGGCATCGGCCTGGAGGACGTCGGCGTCCGCTGCGACCCGCGCGGCTTCGTGGAGGTCGACAAGGTGTCGCGGACGTCCGTCCCGAACATCTACGCCTCCGGCGACTGCACCGGCATCCTGATGCTCGCGTCCGTGGCGGGCATGCAGGGGCGCATCGCCATGTGGCACGCGCTGGGGGAGGCGGTACAGCCGCTCAAGCTCGGCTGGGTCGCGTCCAACATCTTCACCGACCCGGAGGTCGCGTCGGTCGGCGTGACGCAGCAGATGGTCGACTCGGGCGACGTCAACGCCCGGACGGTCATGCTGCCGCTGTTCACGAACGCGCGAGCGAAGATGCAGGGCTTCGAGGACGGCTTCGTGAAGCTGTTCTGCCGCCCGTCCACGGGGATCATCCTCGGCGGCGTCATCGTGGCGCCGCGGGCCAGCGAGCTGATCCTGGGCGTGTCGCTGGCCGTCCAGCAGCACCTCACCGTCAACCAGGTGGCGCAGACGTTCGCGGTCTACCCGTCGCTGTCGGGCAGCATCACCGAGGCGTCCAGAAGGCTCATGACCGAGCACGCCTACTGACGGGCGCGCCCGTCAGCAGGCGTGCTCGGCCATCCGCACCGCGGAGCGAGTCCGTGCGCGGCGGTCGAGGAGCACCGGCCCCGGGTCAGAAGCCGCCGAAGTCGCCGAAGCCTCCGCCGCCGAAGTCGCCGCTGCCGAAGTCCCAGCCGCCGCCGACGTCGCCGCCGTCCCCGCCGAAGCCGCCCATGGCGTCGCCCCCGCCGTAACCGCCGAAGCCGCCCATCATCGAGCCGAGCATGGTGCCGACCATCAGGCCGCTGAGCATGTCGACACCGCCGTAGCCGCGGTAGTAGCCGCCGGCGTAGGGACCGTACGCGGGGCCCGCGTCCCAGTAGGGGCGCCGTCCGCCGCCGTACGGGACCATCCGGACGTCCGGGTCCGCCCCGTGCCGGAGCGCCTCCGCGTCGGCCGCGCAGGCCGGGACCGACCGCGCCGTTCCGCCCGGAGGCGCCCACAGGACGTCCTTCGCCGAGGGGCCGTGCTGCGGGTTGAAGAAGCAGGGCGCACGCCGTTCGGGCACGGGCTCGCCGGCGAGGCGGGCGCGCGTCGCGGTCATGTAGTACCGGCCGTCCTCAAGGGCGGTCGTGACCTCCTGCATGTCCTGCGGCCGCCTGGCGCGTTCGGTCGCCCGCTTGGCCTCGTCGTAGGAGTTCATGGCGTGCTCGTAGTCGGAGCGGATCTCGGGTTGGAGTTCCTTGTCCATGACGTCGAGGTCGAGGTGCGCGATGTCCTCGCCCAGGAGGGTGACGTCCTCCTGCACGCCGTTCTTGAGGTCGGCCATCTCCTGCTCCGCGCGGACGCGCTGCCGCTGGCGGGAGACGAGGAACAGACCCGTCACGCCCGCGGCCAGCAGGATCAGCACGCTGAGCATGACGAAGCCGCCGATCGCGGTCGACCGGGCCTTCTCGTCCGCCTTCTTCTCGGCCAGGTCGCTGAACTGGACGAGCCGGTCCTTGAGCGGCACGCCGTTGGTGCGGGTGACGAGCTGGTTGATCTCGGTGCTGCTCAGCTTCTTCGAGATCCCGCTCATCCGGGTGCCGTCGGCGGTGACGGCCAGGTAGGTCTCGCCCTCGCCGACGCGGTTCGCGACGGCCTTGAGCATCTGCCCCACCTCGGCGCTGGACACGTCGTCGCTCACGACGACCGCGCGGATGTCGGCGTCGGACGCGCCGGCCAGCGCGTTCCTGACCTCGTTCTGGTCGGCCGCGGAAAGGACGTCACCGGCCCCGCTCGTCACGTAGAGCCGCGAATCCATGAGGCCCTTGGCGATCTGGCCGACGGTGTCGGCCGCCGGCGCGGCGGCCGCGGTGCGGATCGTCGATGTCCGGGTGCCGGTGGTCTGGGTGCCCGTGGTCTGGGTGCCCGTGGTCTGGGTCCCGGTGGTCTGGACGGTGGCTGACTCGGTGGCTGTCTGTGTGGTGGCGGGCTGTCCCGTGGCGGCCTGTGCGGGGGCGGTGAAGGCGAACGCCGGCAAGGCGACGGCGGCGATGATCGCCGAGACGGCGCCCCGGCGTGCCGCCCGGATGGCCCGGATCTCGGTGCTCATGCTCCCAGTCTGCCCACGTGAAAGCCGGATTCGCTTCATCCCAGCGACTGATTTGCGGTCTGGGCGCATGGGGAGCACACCCCAGGCCGTAAACGGGGGTGTGGCCAGGGCCGGAACCCGTCCGTCCCCGCGCCGCGGGCGGGACGGACGGGTTCCGGCTCAGCTGTCCTTGATCTCGCAGATGACGGCGCCGGAGGAGACGCTCTGGCCCACCTCGGCGGTCAGGCCGGTGAGCGTCCCCGGCTTGTGCGCGGTGATCGGCTGCTCCATCTTCATCGCCTCCAGGACCACGACGGTGTCGCCGGCCTCCACGGTCGCGCCGTCCTCGACGACGACCTTGACGATGGTGCCCTGCATCGGGCTGACCAGGGAGTCGCCGGACGCCTGGGCGCCGCCGCCCTTCTTCGCCCCGCGCCGCCTGGCGGGCTGGGCGCCGCCGGCGGGCGCGGACGCGCCGAGGCCCGCGGGCAGCACGACCTCGATGCGCCGGCCGCCGACCTCCACCGTGACGCGCTCCCGCTCGCCCTCGTCCGCCTCGTCTCCGGCGGCGGGCGTCTCGTACGGCGGGATACGGTTGTCGAACTCGGTCTCGATCCACCGGGTGTGGACGGAGAACGGCGTCGCGTCGTCCTCGGGGACGAACGCCGGGTCGTCCAGGACCGCCCGGTGGAACGGCAGGACGGTCGGCATCCCGCCGATGGCGAACTCGGCCAGCGCGCGGCGGGACCGCTCGACGGCCTGGCGGCGCGTCGCGCCCGTCACGATCAGCTTGGCGATCAGCGAGTCGAACGCCTGCGGGACGGTCTGCCCGGCGCCGTAGCCGGTGTCCAGCCGGACCCCGGGGCCGGTGGGCGGCTCCCACTCGGTCAGCGTGCCGACCGCGGGCAGGAACCCGCGCCCGGCGTCCTCGGCGTTCAGCCGGAACTCGATCGAGTGCCCGCGCAGCTCCGGGTCGCCGTACCCGAGTTCCTCGCCGTCGGCGATGCGGAACATCTCCCGGACGAGGTCGACCCCGGCGACCTCCTCGGTGACCGGGTGCTCCACCTGGAGGCGGGTGTTGACCTCAAGGAACGAGATGGTCCCGTCCTGGCCGACGAGGAACTCGCACGTGCCCGCGCCGACGTAGCCGGCCTCCTTGAGGATGGCCTTGGACGAGCTGTACAGCAGCTCGACCTGCTCGTCGGTCAGATACGGCGCCGGGGCCTCCTCGACGAGCTTCTGGTGGCGCCGCTGGAGCGAGCAGTCGCGGGTGGACACGACGACGACGTTGCCGTGCCTGTCGGCGAGGCACTGGGTCTCGACGTGCCGCGGCCTGTCGAGGTACCGCTCCACGAAGCACTCGCCGCGCCCGAACGCGCCCACGGCCTCCCGGACGGCGGACTCGTACAGCTCGGGCACCTCGTCCAGCGTCCGCGCGACCTTGAGCCCGCGTCCGCCGCCGCCGTACGCCGCCTTGATCGCGATCGGCAGGCCGTGCTCCTCCGCGAACGCGACGACCTCGTCCGCGCCCGACACCGGGTCCTTGGTCCCGGCGACCAGCGGCGCGCCGACCTTCTGCGCGATGTGCCGCGCCTGCACCTTGTCGCCCAGCGCGGTGATCGCCTCGGGCGGCGGGCCGATCCAGGTCAGCCCGGCGTTCTGCACGGCCGCGGCGAAGTCGGCGTTCTCCGCCAGGAACCCGTAGCCGGGGTGGACGGCGTCGGCGCCGGTGTCGGCGGCGACCTTCAGCAGCTTCTCGATGTCCAGGTAGCTCTCGGCCGCGGACTGCCCACCCAGGGCGAACGCCTCGTCGGCGACCCGAACGTGCAGCGCCTCCAGATCGGGTTCGGCGTACACCGCCACACTGGCCAGGCCCGCATCACGGCAGGCTCGGGCAATACGAACCGCGATCTCTCCGCGGTTGGCGATCAGGACCTTGCGCACGTGGGTCTCCTCCCTAACCTCGCACGCGCAGTCTAGATAACGGACGTTTCGGGTTTTCGTAAGCCCCTCCTTATCGGGCCGCGGCGCCCGTGCGGGACGTCCCGCGCGGGGCTCGCGGCCCCGGCCGCCGGGGCCGCGCACCGGTCCCCGTTTCCCCGCTCCCGCAGGGCCTGACGGGTGTACTCTTCGGCACGAATCTGCTCGCCTCTTATCAGCGGGAGAGGCCGATGGTGCGCCCGTGGCTCCGGGCCGGCCTGGTGTTCGCCCTGGCCGCCTGCCTGCTGGCTCCCTCGTCCGCCGTCCGGCGGGTGGACCCCGACGTGGACGCCGACGTCACCCGCCAGCTCACGATCGCCGCCGGCACGCTGCTGCGGCACCGTTCGCAGGCGCTCGTCCTGAAGCACCACCGCGACCACGCGCCCGCGCCCCGCGAGGTGTACGGCGTCCGGATCTCCCCGCGGCTCGCGCGCTCCCAGGAACGGGCGGTGCGCGAGCTGCAGAACCGCAACCGCGCTCCCGTGGAGGGCGGTCCCGCCTACACGGGCGCCCGCACGAGCCTCGACGGCGGGCACGCCGTCCGGAAGGGCGACCGCATCACGCTGGAGGCGGTCGAGAACACGGTCGTCCGCTACGGCAGCGGCAAGGTCACCCAGTCGGTGCGGCGCCGGTTCGTCTTCCAGACTCGGGGCCAGCAGATCACGTTGGTCGCCGAGCGCGTGCTCGACGCGGACGCGCGCCCGGTGAACGACCCCTTCGCGCCGGCCCGCTGACCGGCGGGTCACCGGGCACTTTTCCCAATGGGCGCGAAAGCGTGCGCTCGGGCATTCTGACCGGCGGTGTTTACCCTCGTCACAAGGCAGGTGTGCGCTCGCGGGGAATACCGGTATGGCCACATCCGGACGGGCCGGGACACCCCGGAAACGCCCCGTGGCCGGGGGTTCGGCGCACCGGCTCTGGAAGAACGTGATCGAGGCGGCGTAGGCTGGCGCTCGTAACGAGCCTTTTCCGCTCCGCGGTGTCGAGGAATAGGCTCCATTCTTCGGCCCGGGTGTGCAAAACCGAGCCGCGGGTCCCGGCCCATCCCCCCGAGGCCGGGGCCCGCATCATTTCCCGGGGCCGCTCACGCGTCGGCGGCGGGCGGCGGGAGCGCCACCTGGATCTGCGCGGTGCGGCCCGCGGCCACGAAGACGCCGCGGCCGGTGGGGCCGCCCGGCGGGGTGTTGCGGGGGAGCCGGAGGCCGAACAGGCCGCCGTCCTCGGGCGACTCGACGGACAGCAGCACTCCGGAGCGGGAACGGGCGACGTCCGACACGAAGTCCCCGTGCTTGGGGTCGCCGTGCTTAGGGTCCCCGTACTTGGGGTCGCCGTGCCCGTCCCCTCGTTCCCGGCCGAGGCCGGCGGTGGTGCCGGCGATGACGACGGCGTGCTCCCCGTCCCGGGCGGTCCGCAGCACGTCGCGGAGGGCGGCGCCGAGCCCCTCCCCGTCGAGGAGTTCCGCGTCGTCCACGATGACGGCGTAGCGGTGCTCGTCGCCGATCGCCCCGGTGAGGTCGGCGGCGCCGGAGTCGCGGGTGAGGACGCCGAGGACGCCCGGGTGCCCGGACAGCAGCCGCAGCGGGGAGCGGCGCGGCGTGACGAGGACGACGGGCACGAGACCGCCGCCGACGGCGGGGTCGAGGAGCGAGTGGGCGATCGTCCGGAGCGTCGTGGAGCGCCCGGAGCGCGGCGGCCCGGCGACGGTGAAGCCCGGCCCCTCGGCGAGGAGGTCGACGCCCGCGGGGGCGAGGGTGTCCCCGCCCACGCCGACGAGGGCCCACAGGGCCGACGGGGCGAGGAAGTCGGGGTCCAGCGACATCGCCTCGCGGTAGGTGACGCGGACGGGCAGCTCGTCCACGCGCAGGGGACGCTGGCGGCGCGGCAGCCGCCCGTACCGGGACACGCAGGCACGCGCGATCTCCTGCAGGACGGCGGCCTGCGCCGCACCCGACGGGTCGTCCCCGAGCACGCCGATCTGCGAGACGCGCGGCGGCGAGCCGGCCGCGGCGGGTTCGAGGGCGCGTCCCGGCGGCATCGCGGCGGGGACCTGCCGGTCCCGCAGGCCGCCGTAGCCGTAGTCGTTCGGGTCCGCCATGCGGAGCAGGAGGCGGCGGTCGACGACGGTGGCGAGCTGCCCGCCGAGGCCGGAGCGGTCACCGGTGAAGACGGCGCGCAGCCCGACGGCGGCGCCCTCGCGGAGCAGCCGCACGACCTGCTCGACGAGGCGGCCGTGGTCGTGCCGCTCGAACGCGGCGAGGAATCCGTCCCAGCGGTCGAGGAGCAGCACCATCCAGGGGAGGCGGTCGGTGGCGGCGACGGCGGCGCGCTGCTCGGTGAGGGACGCGAACCCGGCCTCGGCGAGCAGCCGGCGGCGCCGGGCGACCTCGGCGGTCAGCGCGGCGAGGAGCCGTTCGCAGCGGCCGGGCTGGTCGCGGGCGACGACGGCGCCGCAGTGCGGGAGGGAGCCGAGCGGCAGCAGGGCGTTCGCGCCGCAGTCGACGGCGTACAGGTGCACGTCGTAGGGGGAGCAGGCGCCGGCGACGGACCCGGCGATGGTGCGCAGCGCGGTGGAGCGGCCCGACCGCGCGGACCCGGCGAGGTAGAGGTGCCCGCCGCCGCCGAGGTCGAGGGCGAGCGGCTCGCGGGACTGGACGGCGGGCAGGTCGGTGACGCCGAACGGGACCGGCGGGACGTCCACGACGGAGCCGCCGGCGGCGGTCCGGGGGGTCAGCGTGATCCGTTCCGGCAGCGGGTTCAGCCACGGGGACGGCCCGCGGGCGATGCCCGCCCGGCGGGCGGCCTCGTCGACGGCCTGCACGAGGACGCCGAGGTCGGTGGCGATGTCCGCGTCGCGGCGCGCTTCGCGCGGGTCGGGCACCGGGTGGCCGAGATCCTGCCAGGGGAGCGGCAGGACGGCAGGGCGGTGGTCGGCGGCGCCGGTACCGGGGCGCGGCCCCCCGATCCGGGCGGCCTGCACGCGCTGCGGTTCCTGCGCGCCGGAGCGGATGTAGCAGCGGCCAGGGGTCGATCTGGAGATCCGCGCGGCCTCGGCCGAGCCGAGCACGCCGGTGGCCGCCTCCGGGTCGCCGACGCGGAGCGCGATGCGCAGGTCGGCGCCGGCGCGGATGTCGTCGGTGACGAGATCGGGCCGTCGCGTGGCGAGGACGAGGTGGACGCCGAGGGGCCGTCCGCGGCGCGCGATCCCGGTGAGGTCCGCGACGAACTCCGGCAGTTCGGCGGCCAGGGCGGCGACCTCGGCGACGACGATGACCAGGCGCGGCAGCGGCGGCAGGTCCCGCCCCGCGGCGCGCAGCTCGTCGTAGCCGGTGACGCCCTCCACTTCCGCTTCGAGCAGGGCCTCCTCGCGGTGGCGGAGCTCGGCGGTGAGGGACTCCAGGGCCCGCTCGGCGGCGTGCTCGTCCAGCTCGGTGACCACGCTGACGGTGTGCGGGAGGCGGGCGCACTCCTCGAACACGCCCCCGCCCTCGGGGTCGCGGCCCATGTGGTCGATGAGGACGAACGTCAGCTCGTCGGGGCGGTTCGCGACGGCGAGGGACGCGACGAGGGTACGCAGCAGCTCCGACGTACCCGCGCCGGACGCTCCCGCGACGAGGGCGTGCGGCCCGTCGGCGCACAGGTCGATCTCGTGGGGCGCCATGGGCCCGTCCGGGCCGATCCCGATCGGGACCCGGGCGGTCCGGCCGCCCGTGCGCGTCCAGGACCGCAGGACGTGCTCGGCGGTCGGGTCCGGCATGCCGAGGAGGTCCAGGAGCCGCACCTCGGACGGGGCGGGGTCCGCGGCGTCCTCGCGCGCCAGGTCCCGGATCGGGGCGAGCGCCCGCGCGACCCGTTCGGCCCAGCTCGCCGAGACCTGGTCGGCCAGGACGGGTCCCAGGACGTCCAGCCCCTGCCGGAGCCAGATCATCGGCGCCTGCCGCGGATCCCACGCGGCCATGGCGCGGCATTCCTCGGGGAGGAGGCGTTCCTCGTCGTCGACGCAGACGGCGTACAGGCCGAACTCGGGCCCGCGCGACAGGAGCATCGGCATCCCCGGCACGCGGCGGAGCGCCTGCGCGCCGTCCAGGACGATCAGGACGTTGTACGGGACGGTGCCGAGGCGCCGCCGTTCCGTCACCCGCATCGCCAGTTCGGTGACGCGGCGCGCGGCCGACTCGGAGTCGGTGCCGACCAGGGCGACGCAGTCCTCGCCCTCGCGGGGCGCGCAGTGCGGCAGCCAGCGCACCCAGTTCCACTCGTCCCCGGCGTCCCGGTCGGCGGACAGGACGACCACGGCGAGGTCGCGGGGGCCGTGCAGGACGGCGCTCTGCGCGACCATCCAGCGGGCCAGCGCGCGGGACGCCGGCCGCGGCCCGGCCAGCCCGATGACGCCCAGGTCCGCGAGCGGGAACACCACCGGCACCTGCCGCGCGACCGGAACCGCGAGACCGGCGTCGCCGCCGGTGAGTTCGATGCGGGCCGGCCGGTCGGCGAGACCGGCCCGGAGGTCGAGCACGTCGGGATCGTCGCGGCGGCGTTCCCACAGCCGCCGCCGCGGACCGGTCGCGGTCAGCAGCACCTCCGCGGGGTCGGGGTGCAGGGCCCGCCGCTCCGCCTCGTCCTGGCGCCGCAGCCGCTCCACCTCGCCGTCGAACTCGCCCGACCTCCGCTGGTACTCCTTCCGCGACCTCCGGAAGGAGGGCCGGAGCAGCTCGCGCGGGCCCCGGTCGGGACGTTCCGGCACCGCCAGCCGCCGGGCCCGCTCCTGCGGCGGCGTCCGGGGCGGCCGGTCGAAGGCCAGGCCGCCGTCCGGCAGCGGCACCAGATGGGCGTCCGGGGCGGTGCTCGGCGCGAGCGCCAGGACGCTCGACCCCAGCGACAGCGGCGCTCCCGGCGGCCACGTCGCCTTGCCCGCGAGCGGCGCCCCGTCCAGCGTGGCGCCTCCCTCCGCCGTCAGCGCGGACGCCTCGATCTCGACGATCTCGCGCCCGACCGTGAGCCGCAGCGACCGCGCCGGGACCGACGGGTCGTCCAGCACGACGTCCACGTTCCGCCCGGAGCCGAGGGTCGAGACCCCGAGGCCGAGGCGGTGCACCGACCCGGCGGCCGGGCCGCCGGCGACCCGGACCTCGACCAGCCCGGTCGGCTCGCTGAGCACGGTGGCGGCGGCCCCGTGCCGCTCGACCGCCACGACGGCGCCGTCCCGGAGCTCCTTGACGGCGAGGGCCTGCGGGTCGAGCATCCGCCCGTCCAGCCACAGCGCCCGCGGCGCTCGGGGGCCGGGCCCGCGCCGGGGGCCGGGCCCGCCCGCGGAGCGCAGGGCGTCCTTCGAGTAGCGCGGTGCCGCGGCGGACCGCGGCGGCGCGGCCACCGGTGCCCGCCCGTCGAGCAGGGCGGCGAGCGACCGCGCGACCCCGTCCACGGTGGCCTCGGCGTCGACGTCCATCACGACGTCGCGCGGTCCTCCGCCGGTCAGCGCCGTGAACGAGATCCGCATCAGAGCCTCCGACGTCGCCGGGACGGTCGCGCTCAGCTTAGTTACCCGCGGGCCGGAGCTCCCGGTGGGCGGCGACGACGGCCGTGAGGGCGTCGTCGAGCGGCGTCGGCGCCATCCCGAACGTGGACTCGAAGGCCGATGAGTCCAGGATGTACGGCCTGTCGAACTGGTAGCGGGTCTCCCGCAGTTCCCGCAGCATCGGCGAGACGGCCCCGAGCGCGTGGAAGAGCGGGCGCGGCACCGTCGTGATGCGCGGGGCGGGCGCGCCGGCGATCTCGCACAGCCGCTCGGCGACGCGCACCGGGGAGACGGCGGGCCCGGTCGGGACGTGCCAGGCCCGCCCCAGTGCGCGTTCGTCGGTCCCGGCGACGGCGAGGGCCTCGGCGACGTCCGGCGTGTACGTCCAGGCGTGCGGAACGGCCGGGTCGCTGAGGAACCGGACGCGCTCGCCCGCCAGCAGCGGCCGCACGAACCGGTCCTCGCCGAGGTACGCCTGGTCGGTGCTGCCGGGGCCGTAGTAGTCGGAGGGCCGCAGCTCGGTCATCCGGATCCGGCCCGCCCGGTGTGCGGCCAGGGCGTCCCGCCACATCGCCGCGCGCACCCGGCCCTTGACGCCCGTGGCGGCGAGCGGCAGGTCCTCGGTCATCGGCCCGTCCACCGGCCCGTAGCCGTACAGGTTGCTGAGCGTGACCAGGACGGCGCCGGTGTCCTCGGCCGCGCCGAGGAAGGACGCGGCCATCGGCGGCCAGTCCCGCGTCCAGCGGTGGTAGCGCGGGTTCACGCAGTTGTAGAGCGCGTCGGCGCCCCCGGCGATCCGGGTGAGCCGGTCCCGGTCGGCGGCGTCGGCCGCGACCCGCTCGACCCCCTCCGGCCCGGAACCCGACCGCGTCACGACGACGACGTCGTGGCCGCTCCTGGTGAGCCGCTCGGCGAGATGCGCGCCGACCTGCCCGGCTCCGACGATCACGTGCCTGCCCATCGTTGTCTCCTGTCTGCGTCGCGATGGTGCGCGTCGCGTTGGTCAGCGGTTCTCGATGTGGGACTTCAGCGCGGCCAGCCGGGTCTCGTGCGACGCGCGGAGCTTGCGCTCCCCGTAGACGAGCCGGGCGAGCGGGCCGTCGAACGACTCCTGGAGAACCACCCGGGTGCGTCCGTCCTCCGCGGTGAGGACCATGCGGTCCACGGCCCGGTAGAGGCCGAGGGCGCTGCCCGTCCAGCTGAGCTCCCGCCCGGGGTCGACGACGGCGAACCGGGAGCGCAGCGGCGTCCCGTCCTGCCGCCAGCGGAACTCCCGGCCCGGTTCCACGGCGTCCAGCGAGCGGACGCGGAAGCCCGGCGCCCAGGTCTCCCAGCCGCGCAGGTCGGCGAGGACCTCCCAGACCCGCTGCGCCGGGGCGTCGATGACGATCTCGGACGAGTTGGTGACCGGCGCGGTGTCGTCGATGCGTCTCCGCAGCGCGTACTCGTCGTGCAGTGTCGCGAGGTCCTTGGCGAACATCCGGCATTCCTTCGGATAGGTGCTCTGTTTCGAGAGCAATGCTCTCTTCTGAGAGCAGCGTTGTCAAGAGCAGTGCTCTCGATTCAGTGTGGTGCTCTGCTAACCTCGGCCCATGGCTGGACGTACGGCACGGGAACGGGTCCGGGCGGAGCTGATCCGCGAGATCACCGAGATCGCCAGGCGGCAGCTGGCCACCGAGGGGGCGGCCGGCCTGTCGCTGCGCGCGGTCGCCCGGGAGATGGGCATGGTGTCCTCGGCGATCTACCGGTACTTCCCGAGCCGCGACGACCTGCTGACCGCACTGATCATCGACGGGTACAACGCCGTCGGCGCGGCCGTGGAGCAGGCCGACGCCCGCTGCACGGCCGATGGGGCCGGGGCGCCCGGCCACGCCGGGCGCTGGCTCGCCGTGTGCCGGGCCGTCCGGGAGTGGGCGCTGGCGCACCCGCACGAGTACGCGCTGCTCTACGGATCGCCCGTCCCCGGCTACAAGGCGCCGGACACCACCGTCCCCGCCGCCGCCCGCGACACGGTCGTGTTCGCGCGGATCGTCGCGGAGGCGCACGCGGCGGGCGCGCTCGACCCGGCCGGGCCCCTGCCGGCACCGCCGCCCTCGATCGCCGGGGACCTGGCCCGGGTGCGCGCCGCCGTCGACCTGGCCGCCCCGGACGAGGTGATCGTCCGCGCCCTCACGGCGTGGGCCGGCCTGTACGGGACGGTGAGCTTCGAATTGTTCGGGCAATTCGCCAATACCGTGGAGGACGACCGGGCCGCCTATTTCGACCACACGATGACGCTGCTGGGGCGTCTCATCGGCCTGAAATCCTGACCCACCGGGCCCTCCGGAGGTGCCCGCACCGCGGTCAGTGACTGGTGTGACTGGTGGTAAGCACCGATGTGATCGGTGAATTCGCAGGTCACCACGGTCGCTTCGGATATGGGGCGGCTCGCGTTCACCGAATCCATTGACGGGACCTTGCCGCCCCCGCAAGCATGGATCGCTCGGTGATGCGCGGAACCCGGGGACGGGAGTCGCGGAAGGGCGGGAAGGAGCGCGTGGGCAGCGCGATGAAGTCCAACCAGTCGACCTTCGCCGGAGGTGGCTCGGGTCCGTCCGGCGGTGCCGCGGCGGGCTCGCCCGGCGGCGCCGCGGGCCTCGGCCGCTCGGGGCTCGGCACCTCCGGGGGGCAGCGGCTTCCCGCGTCCCCCCGGGAGCGCAAGCCCGCGCTCGCGGCGCTCGCGGTGCTGCTCATCCTCGGCGGCGCGCTCGCCAGCGCCTACCTCGTGATGGCCAGCGGCGAGCGGGTGTCGGCGATCCGGATCGCGCAGCCGGTCGCGGCCGGGCAGCAGATCCCGGAGAGCGCCCTCGAAGAGGTGCAGGTCGGCGACACCGGCATCCAGTTCATCAGCTGGTCGGAGCGCGCGAAGGTCACCCGGCACGTCGCCGCCGTCCGGCTGGTGCGCGGCGCGCTGCTGACCAACTCCATGATCGTCGCGGAGAACGCCCCGGAGAACGGGCGCCTCGTCGTCGGGCTGGCGCTCAAGCCCGGCCAGTTCCCGTCCGGCGGCGTCGAGGTCGGCCGGCACGTCACGCTCTACGCGGTCGGCGGCGGGCAGAACGGCGGGCCGCGCGCCGGGACCGTCCTGTCGGCGGACGCCATCGTGCTCGGCATCGGCGGAACCGGCGGGAGCGGCGGTGAGCTCGGCGGCACCCGGCTGAGCTCCGACCAGACCAGCATCGACGTCGCCGTCCCGCCGTCCGACGCGCCGCAGGTGACCCAGGCCGCCTCGGCCGGCGCGGTCGCGCTCGCGCTGATCCCGGACGGTGCGCGGCCGCCCGCGGCGCCCGGCGGGAACCAGGGCGGCGCGGAACCCCCGGACGGCACCGTGCAGGTCCCGGGCGGCGGCGGTCCGGGCGCGGGCGAGAGCACGCCACCGGGTCCGGGCGGTAACTGACCGTGGCACTCATCGCGCTCGCGGCCGACAAGGGGGCGCCGGGCGTCACGACCGCGGCGGTCGCCCTCGGTGCGGTGTGGCCGCGTCCCGTGCTGGTCGCGGAGTGCGACCAGGCGGGCGGCGACCTCGTGTACCGGCTGCCCGCCGCCGCGGCGGAGACCGGCGACGGCCCCCGGGACCACGCCGCCGACGGCGGGATGCTCAACCCGTCCCGCGGGCTGCTCAGCCTCGCCGCCACCGCCCGCCGCGGCCTGCGGCCCGACCAGATCGCCGAGCACTGCCAGCGGCTCGTCGGCGGCCTCGACGTGCTCGTCGGGACCACCAACGCCGAGCAGGCGCAGGCGATGAGCTGGCTGTGGGGACCGCTCGGCCGGGCGTTCGCCGGCCTCGACCCGGTGGACGTGCTCGCCGACTGCGGGCGGCTCGGCGCCGGCACCCCGCTGGCCGAGCTGATGCACGAGGCCGACCTGGTCGTCCTGCTCACCCGCGCCACCCTGGAGCAGGTCGCCCACCTGCGCGAGCGCGTCGCCGCGCTGACGGCGGAGCTGCGCGGCGGGCCGCCCGTCGGGGTCCTCGTGCTCGCCGACCCGCGCGACTTCCGCGGCTCGATCGCCGAGGTCGACCGTATCCTCGCCGGGGTGCGGGGCCGCGGCCGTCCGGCGGACCCGGGCGAGCGGCAGGGGCCACCGCCGCCGCCGGACGTCACCGTCCTCGGCGGGCTGGCCCTCGACCCCAAGGGCGCCGAGCTGCTGTCGGGCCGCTGGGGCGGGCGGCTGGACCGCTCGCTGCTGATCCGGTCGGCGCGGGAGGTCGCGGGCGAGCTCGCCGGGCGGCTGGCCGCCACCCGCCCCGCGGGCCCGGTCGCCGGGACGCCGCCCGCTCCGCCGCCGCATCC
>NZ_SMLC01000061.1 GCF_004349245.1 Actinomadura sp. 6K520
GCCGCGGTGGGGGCGGCGAGCGGACCGCCGGCGACCCGGCGGTCATGGGCGGATTCGGGCGCACCGTGCCGGTCGTAACCGCCGTCGTAGGCGCCGTCGTACCCGTCGTTGTAGCCGTAGTCGTCGGGGCCGCCCATGTCGTCCTGGGGCGGGGCTCCCCGGCGGCCGCGCGGGTGCTGCGGCTCGTCGTCCATCCAGTCGTCGTCGTCGCGTCCCGCCCTGCTGGCCCGCAGGCCGAGGGCTACGAGGACGACCACGAGGACCACGACCACAATGAGGCCGAAGACCACGATGTAAGAAGTCATGCCACCACCCAATGCCTTGGCCCGGTGAGAGTCCCTGGCGCGGACCGCGAGTCCGTCCCGATTGTCGCAGGCGACCGGTGCTGCTCTGGTCGCCGCCGCCTCGGTCTAGCCCGATTCTGACCGACCGCTATGACCGTTGTCACACCCATCGCGCACATTCACCCTCGCACGGCACGTCCCGATCGGCCAATCCCGCCCGTCGGTACGCCCCTGTCGGCTCAGCCCCCCGGTGGGGTCCGCCCTGACCCTGGGCCCTGAGGCTCCATGGTCAACGCGCCTAGTTGCCGCCGAAGTTCCCGATGATCCTGCCCCGTCCGATCGTGTGCCGGGCGATGGCGGGGAGCGAGTCCTTCAGTGCGGCGCCGTCGGTGAACGGTTCCGGATGGTCCAGCGCGTAGATGGTGAACCGGTACCGGTGCCGTTCTCCCTTGGGCGGGCACGGCGGCGCGTAGCCCGCCTTCTTCTCTGTGGTCAACCCTTCGACGGTCCTGTCCAGCCGGGCGTCCTCGACGACTTCGTTCACCGTCCCGTCGATGCCCGCGATCACCCAGTGGACGCGGGCGCCGCCCGACGCGTCCGGGTCGTCCACGACGATCGCGTACGACCGCGTCCCGTTCGGCGTGCCCGACCACCGGAGCGGCGGGGTCTTTCCCTGCCCGCCAGGGTACGTCGTGCAGCCGTACCGCGGGGGCAAGTCCTGCCCATCGCGGAAGACCGGGCTGGTCACCGTGAACCACTCGGACAGTTCGGCGCTCTTGTTCTCCGGCTGGCCGAAGAGGCCGCAGCCGCCGACGGACGCGGCGACCGCGAGGGCGCCCGCCGCGGCCATGATCGGACGCCGGTCTCTGCTCATCATTCGATACGCTCCCGGGCGAGATCGTACGCGGCGCGCCGCCGGATCGCCGTCATCTCGGCCGCATGCGTCCCGCCCGCCGGCGCCCCTTCCTCGTAGGCCCCAACGATTCGGCCCCAACCTTAGGGCTTCGCCGGGACTGGAACGGGCCTTTCCCTCCACGCCGGGACGGCCGTCCGGCCGGACGGCCGCTGTGACCTTGGTCATGCGCGTTCTGGCCCGCTCCATCCCGCAAGTTGTAAAGGAGTGGCGGGTTTCACAGCCGTATCGCCCTCCCGCTTTGCCGGAACGGGAAGTTCTGCTGTTCTTCCGTGGTTATTGGTTGGTGTCAGGCACGTTCCATCGGCTAGCTTGTGAATGTCTTCACAAGCCGACCGTGACATTGGAGGCCGCAATGGCCAGGATCGCCCAGGAGAGCCCTGGCGCTCCCCACATCCTCATCGTGGGTGGCGGCTATGTGGGCATGTACACCGCCCTGCGCCTGCAGAAGAAGCTCAGACGCGAGCTCAAGCGGGGCGAGGTCAGGGTCACCGTCGTGGACCCCAACTCGTACATGACGTACCAGCCGTTCCTCCCGGAGGCCGCCGCCGGGAACATCTCCCCGCGGCACGTCGTCGTCCCGCTCCGCCGCGTCCTGCCCCGGTGCACCGTGCGCAAGGCCCGGGTCACCGAGCTGAACCACGACGAGGGGTGGGCGATCGTCCAGCCGCTGGCCGGGCCGCCGGAGCGGATCTCCTACGACTACCTTGTGATGGCGGCGGGCGCGGTGCCGCGGCTGCTGCCGATCCCCGGGCTCGCCGAGAACGGGATCAGCCTCAAGACCGTCGGCGAGGCCATCCACCTGCGCAACCACGTGCTGGAGCAGCTGGAGATCGCCGAGTCCACCGACGATGCCGAGCTGCGCCGCAAGGCCCTCACCTTCGTGTTCGTCGGCGGCGGGTTCGCCGGCGTCGAGGCGGTCGCGGAACTCGAGGACATGACCCGCGACGCCACGAAGTACATGCGCAAGGTCACCCCGCAGGACCTGCGGTTCATCCTCGTCGAGGCCGCCGGGCGCATCCTGCCCGAGGTCGGCCCCGACATGGGCAAGTGGACCGCCGAGCAGCTCCGCGGCCGCGGCATCGACGTCAAGATGAACACGCTGCTCGAGTCCGCCGTGGACGGGCGGATCGAGCTGTCGGACGGCAGTTCCTTCCAGGCCGGGACGCTGGTGTGGAACGCGGGCGTGAAGGCGGCGCCCGTCGTCCGGCGCGGCGGCCTGCCCGTGGACGAGAAGGGCCGCGTCAAGGGCACCGAGTACCTGACGATCGAGGGCATGGTGCGGGCGTTCACCGCCGGTGACAACGCCGCCATCCCGGACCTGACGCAGGAGGGCATGTACTGCCCGCCGAACGCGCAGCACGCCGTCCGCCAGGCCAAGCTCCTCGGCGACAACATCGTCCGCTCGCTGCGCGGGAAGACCCTCAAGCCCTACGTGCACGGCAACATCGGCGCGGTCGCCGGGCTCGGCCTGCACAAGGGCGTCGCCCAGACCTACGGGTTCAAGGTCAAGGGCTGGCCCGCCTGGTTCATGCACCGCACCTACCACGGCGCGAAGGTCCCGACCTTCAACCGCAAGCTGCGCGTCGTGGCGGACTGGACGCTCGCCCTGTTCCTCAAGCGGGAGACCGTCTCCCTCGCCACCGTCGAACAGCCGCGCGCCGACTTCCAGCTCGCCGCCCTGGACGACGTCCGCCCCAGGGACCGCGCGGCCGACCAGCCCAAGGAACCCGCCGCCTGACCCCGGCCGAACCTGTGCCCCGGCGGTACCCGCAACCGCCGGGGCACGCGCACACACGACACAGCGACCCGAACTGACTCACCCGCGCGCCGTCCCCAGCTACCTGAACTGACTCACCCGCGCGCCGTCCCCAGCCACCACAGCTACCCCGCAACAACCTCAACGCCTGCGATCGCGTCCGAAGGCAGGTTCCGAGCCTGCGAGGAACCTGATCGCGCAGCGAGCCGCAAGGCGAGCCGGAGCGATGCAGCAATCGCGCGCAGTGCCCGCCGAAGGGAAGGCCCTCTGGGGCCTGACCGCCAAGGGCAATGCAATGAGCTACGCGCGCTTCTTGAAGGCCCGCAGGGAGAGCGGCGCGAAGAGCAGGGAGAAGCCGATCCCCCAGATCAGGGCCGTCACCGCGTGTCCGAAGACGGGGCCGCCGACCAGCAGGCCGCGCATCGCCTCCACCAGGTGCGTCACCGGGCTGTTGTCCATGACGAACGCCAGCCCGGAGGGGATGCCGTCCGTGTTGGGGATGAACGCGGTGCTCATGAAGCTCAGCGGGAAGATCACCACGAACCCGAAGATCTGCACCTTCTCCGGCTCGTTCACCTTCATCGCGATGTAGACCGACGTCCAGGAGAACAGGACGGCGAAGGCCAGCAGCAGCGCGAACGCGGCGAACATGGCGATCACGTTCGTCTCGATGCGGAAGCCGATGATGAAGCCGACCACCAGGAGGATCGTCATCGACCACGCCTGCTTGGCGGTGTCGGCGATGATCCGTCCGGCGAGCGGGGCGCTGCGCGCGATCGGCAGGCTCCGGAACCGGTCGAAGACGCCCTTGGTGATGTCGGTGTTGAGGCCGAATCCGGTGCTCATCCCGGCGAACAGGGCGTTCTGCGCGATGATGCCGGGGATGACGACCGGCAGGTAGGCGTCAACGCTGCCCGACATCGCCGGGCCGAACACGTACGCGAACAGCAGCACGAACATGATGGGCTGGATGGACAGGTCCAGCAGCTCCATCGGGTTGTGCTTGATCTGGACCAGGTTGCGCCAGGCCAGCGTTGCGGTGTTGCGCAGGGCGGTGCCGGGCGCGACCCGCTTGGCGAGGTCCTGCGGCGCGAACGTCGCGGCGGTGGTCATGCGGACGCCCCTTCCTTGCTCGCCGACTCGGCGAGCTCGCCGGCCTCGGCGTCGATGTCTTCGGTGTGGTGGCCGGTGAGGGCGAAGAACACCTCGTCCAGGCTCGACTTGCGCAGCGACAGCTCGCCGATGGTGACGCCGGCGTCGTCGAGGCGGCGGACCACGGCGGGCATCAGCTCCGGGTCGGTGATCGGCGCGCTGACCCGGTCGTCGGCGAGTTCCGGGACGGTGTCGGTCAACTCCCCGACGATCTTCGCCACGGTCCGGGCGTCGGCGGCGTCCACCGGCCGGACCTCCAGCACCTGGCCGCCCACCTGCGCCTTGAGCATGTCGGACGTGCCGTGCGCGATGATCTGCCCGCGGTCGATCACGACGATGTCGTCGGCGAGATGGTCGGCCTCCTCCAGGTACTGCGTGGTGAGCAGCACGGTGACGCCGTCGCCGGTCAGGCCGCGCACGATGTCCCACAGGCCGTTGCGGCTGCGCGGGTCGAGGCCCGTGGTCGGCTCGTCGAGGAAGAGGATCTGCGGCCGTCCGACGAGGCTCGCCGCGAGGTCGAGCCGGCGGCGCATGCCGCCCGAGTACGTCTTGGCGGCGCGTTCGGCGGCGTCGGAGAGCTGGAACCTGTCGAGCAGCTCGGCGGCCCGCGCTTTGGCCGCGCGCCGGGACATCCCCAGCAGCCGGCCGATCAGGACGAGGTTCTCGGTGCCGGTGAGCATCTCGTCCACCCCGGCGTACTGGCCGGTGAGGCCGATGAGCTGCCGCACCTTGTGCGCCTCTTTGACCACGTCGAAGCCGCCGACCTGGGCGTTGCCGCTCGTCGGCTCGATCAGCGTCGCGAGGATCCGGGTCATGGTGGTCTTGCCGGCGCCGTTGGGGCCCAGCACTCCGAGGACCGTTCCCGGTGGGGCGGTGAGGGAGACGCCGGCCAGCGCCTGGGTCTCACCGAACCGCTTCTCCAGGCCGTCGGCCTGGATGGCGTATGTCATGTGATCTCCTGAGATCGTGTCGCCGGACGTCTCCGTCCCGGTCGAGACGGACCCGCCGAAAATATGCGGTGTCCTGGCTCGGATGCATCCAGTTTTTCCGCCGCCCAGCGGAACTCTGCAGGGGGCACCGGAGCTTCCCCAACATCGCATGCGCCACTGACAGAACGCCGGCGCCCGCGCGATTGTGCCCGGATCTGCCCGTCCGCGGGAGTCGGACCGGCGGGAGGGGGCCTCCGGCGTTCTAGACTCGCGGTGTGACGTCGGTGCGGCGCAGTCACCACAAGGACGGCGGGGGGCCGCACCCGCCGCGCCTGCGGCCGCCCGCACACCGGGTGTCGGCCCGCGCGATCGCGCACTGGGCGATCGAATACCTGCTCGTGTGGGGGCTCGCGTTCGGGCTCGCCCTCGGCGTGGCGGCGTGGGTGGGCGAGTCCGGCTGGGACGGCCTGCCCGGGTGGCTGTCGAGCCGGATCGGCTGGCTGCCGTACGTCGTGGGCGCCGCGGGGCTGCTGATGGTGACGGTCGCGCCCGTCTGGCGTTACCGCGTCCACCGCTGGGAGGTCAGCGCCGACGTCGTCTACACGCGGACGGGCTGGTTCAGCCGCGAATGGCTGCTGGTCCCCGTCGGCCGCATCCAGACCGTCGACACCCAGCAGGGCTGGATCGAGCGGATGCTGGGTCTCGCGACCATCGAGGTCAACACCGCGTCCCACGCGGGGTCCTCCGAGGTCACCGGGCTCCCGGCGGGCGTGGCGACCCGCCTCGCCGAGGACCTCGCGCATCGCGCCCACGACCTGCGCGACGACGCGACGTGACCACGGGAAGCGGCGAGCACGGCCCCGCGATCCGCCCCTACACCGGCCCCTCGCCCGCGGAGGACCCCACCGGTCGTGGTGAACCCGGTGGTGTCGAGCCCGGCGGTGCGGAGTGCGGCGGGCCGGGGCGCGGCGGTGCGGGGCCCGAGCCGGACGAGGCGCCCCCGCGGAAGGAGCGGCCGCGCGGCCAGCGGCTGCATCCGCTGACGTTCGTCGTCGGGGCCGTCCGCGAACTGCTCGCCCTCGTCGCCGCCGGCGCCACGGGCCTCGTGGTCGGCGGCCTGTCCACCGCGTTCTACTTCGCGCTCGCCGGGCTGTCGTTCGGCCTGCTCTTCCACGTGGTCGGCTGGCTGACGTTCACCTACGTGCTGTTCGACGACCGCATCGAGCTCCGGCGGGCGCTCATCGGGCGGTCGGTCAAGAGCATCCCGCGCGACCGGATCCGGGGGGTGGACATCAGCGCGTCCCTCCCGCACCGGGTCCTCGGCCTGGCGGTCGTCCACATCGACGCGGGCGCGGACGGCGGTGAGGGAGCGCTGAACGCGGTCTCCCTCGGGGAGGCCGAACGGCTGCGCCGCGTCCTCCTCTCGCGGGACGCCGCGGCCCCGCCGCGCCGCGTCCTCGCCCGGATGCGGCGGCGCTGGTACGTGTACGCGCCGCTGAGCGGCGCCTACCTGTTCACGCCCTTCGCGGTGGCGGGCTCCCTCCTCGGCACGATCTACAACCTCGGCGACGATCTCGGCCTCATCACGCGGGAGCGGGTGGAGAGCCTCGGCCACGACGTGGTCGGCCTGTCCACCGCCCTCGTCGTCGCGCTGGCGATCCTCGTCCTGCTCGCCATGCCGGTCATGTCGGTGGTCGTCTTCATGCTGTTCAACTGGGACTTCACCGTCCACCAGCGGGACGGCTCGCTCGTCATCGAGCGCGGCCTGGTCACCCGCCGGAGCGTCTCGCTGGAGCTGCGGCGGCTGCGCGGCGTCGAGCTCGCCGACAACCCCTTCGAGCGCGCCGCCGGGGTGACCCGGCTCGGCGCGCTCATCACCGGCCTCGGGGACGCCGCGCACCGCGGGCGCCTCCTGCCCGCCGCCCCGCGCCCGGTCGCCGAGGCCCTCGCCGCCCGCGTGCTCGGCGCCGTTCCCGGCCCGTTGACCGCGCATCCTCCGGCGGCCCGGAGCCGACGCGTCACCCGCGCGGTGGGGTTGCCGGCCGCCTTCGCCGTCCTCGCCGCCGTGACCGCCCAGCCTTGGGTCGCCTACGTGTTCGCGGTCCTCGCCGTCCTGGCGGTACCGCTCGGGCTCGACCGCTACCGCCAGCTCGGCCACGTCACCGACGGGGACCGGCTCAGCGTCCGGTCAGGCTCCCTGCGCCGCCGGCAGGTCGTCGTCGAGCACACCGCCATCGTCGGCTGGCGCATCCGCCGGACCGTCTTCCAGCGGCGGCTCGGCCTCGCCACCCTCGTCGCGGCGGTCGGCGCGGGCGACGGCGGCTACTCCGCGATCGACATGGCCGAAGGGGACGCCGTCGCTCTCGCCGCCGGGATCACGCCCGCCTGGCTGACCCCGTTCCTGGAGACCCCGCCCGAGGACTGACGCCTATTCGGGGCGGCGCGCACCGAACATGATCTCGTCCCACGACGGCACGGAGGCGCGCTTGCCCTTGGACTTGCGGCGCCGCGCGGGCCGCTGTGCGGCGGGCTCGCTGCTCGCGGCCGCCGCGGGCGCGGGCGGCTTGTCCTGCGCGGCGGGCATGGTCGGCCGGGCGGCCGGCTTCTTCTTCGCGGGCGTCCGCGCGGGCTGCCGCTGCCCCGGCCGCTGCGCCGGCGGCCTGCTCTCCCGCGCGGGCTTCTCCTCCTCGGCGGGCCCGCCCTCGCGGTCCCGCGCACCGGCCGCGGGCTCCGCAGCCTCGGCGTCGGCCGGCGCCTCCGCGGGCTCGGGTCCCGCGGCCTCCGCCGCTTCTGCTTCTGCCGCCTCCGCTGCTTCTGCCTCCTCCGCCGCAGCCTCCGCCGCGGCCCGCAACCGGGCGGCCCGCCGCGCGGGGGTCTCGGCGAGCCGGGACGCCGCGCGCTCGTCCGCCTTGCCGGACGATGCGTCGGTGCGGGCGGTGTCGGGCGTCTCGGTCTCCCCGGCGGTTTCGGGCTTCTCGCGGTCGGTGGTCCGCGATTCGGCGGTCTCGCGGTCGGGAGACGTGTCCTTGGGGTGCTCCGTCGCGACGGTTTCGCCGCGGCCGACGGTTTCGCCGCGGTCGGCCGTTTCGCGGTCGTCGGCCGTCTCCGCGGCCCCGGCGGATTCGGGGGCGCGTGTCTCGCTCGCTTCGCGGGGACGCGTGACCTCGCCGCCCTGGGCCGCACCTTCGGAACGGCCGGTCTCAGCGGTTCCGACGGTTTCGCGCGTTTCGGCGATGTCCTGGTCTTGGGCCTCGTCCTCGGCGAGGTTCGTCTCGGCGACGTCGCGCGGCTCGGCGTCCTCCCGGGCCTGGGCGGTG
Organism: Actinomadura sp. 6K520; assembly: GCF_004349245.1. Classification (GTDB taxonomy): domain Bacteria; phylum Actinomycetota; class Actinomycetes; order Streptosporangiales; family Streptosporangiaceae; genus Spirillospora. Next base: position 8,355 of record NZ_SMLC01000061.1, read on the forward strand.
CCCCGGTCTTCGGAGACGTCCCGGGAAAGCTCGGGCTCAGCGCTGGACGCCTCCGCCTCCCCGGCGGTCGCGCGCTCTTCGGACATGTCGCGGTCGGTGGTGCGCACCGCGTCGGATTCGGGGCCTTCGCCAACGTCGGGCGTCTCGCGGTCTTCGGCCACCGCGTCGAAGCCGGACTCCTCGCGGGCGGACTCCTCGCGGTCGGTGTCGTCGCGGTCGGTGTCGTCGAGCGGCGGAGTCCGCACGGCCTCGGGGGCCTGTGTCCTTTCCGTGAAGCGGTCGGTCTCCGCCGTTTCACGGATGTGTGCGGTGCGGGATTCGCCGGTTTCGCGGGCCGGGGCGGCTCCGCGCTGCCGGGGCGCGTCCTGGAACCGGCCCGGCTCGGTCGTGTGCTGGGCGGGGGTCCTGCCGATGCCGGTGCCTTCGTGGGCGGCCTCGCGGAAGGCGCGGGGCTCGGCCATGCGGGGGGGCTCCGCCGGGTACTCGCGTGGCTCGGCGGGACGGAGCCGGCCGTGCGCGCCGGGCTGCACGGGCTCGCCCGGCAGCCCCCGGGCGGCCGGGTCGCGGTCGTTGGAGACGACCTTCATGGCGGGACGGCGCGGGACGAGCGGCGTGACGGTGTCGGAGAGCGCGTCGTCGTCCCATTCCACGGCGGTCAGGCGGGCGGCGATCTCGTCCAGCGGGAAGACGTGCCGGCGGCGCGGGTCGAAGGTCCACTCGGCGGCGTGCGGGCGGCCGTCGTCGAAGAAGGACAGGCGGACGCGCCAGGTGCCGTCCTCGCACTTCCAGGAGTCCCACTCGACCTCTTCGAGGTCGACGCCGCCCCGGCCGAGCCGCTCCTCGACGGTCTCCCCGAGGGGCGGGCCGGGGGTGGACTCGCCGGGACGCCGGACGGTGACGCGCTGCGCCTGCTGGGCCATGTACTCGCGTTCCTGCAGGACCGGGCCCTCGAACCAGCGGATGCGTTCGACCGGGATGCCCGCCGACTCCGCGATCTCTTCGGCGGTCTCGCCGGACCGGATCCGGGCCTGGATCTCCTTGGGACGCAAGGGACTCTCCACTTCGATCTCGAACTGGCCGAGGCGGGAGAAGTGCCCACGGACCGCCGCGCGGAGCCGGTCGTCGACGGGCAGGGTGAACCGGGTGCCCCGGCCCGCGGTCGCCAGGACGAGGTACGTACCGTCCTCGCTGACCGCGACGAGGCGCAGCTCCTGCATGCGTGTCCTTCCTGCCCTGTCCTGATGGCACGGAGGACGCCGGACCGCGCGACCATTCGTCTCACCGGTCGGCCGTCCGATGCCCACCGAGGGCGCATGCGTGCCCTTTCCCCCGGGTCCCCGAGTCTCTCTTTCGGACACACCTGCTGCCAGCACCGTACCCGGCATGTCCGAACATCGCCGCTCTCGAAGCCCCCTTCACGAGGTAGAAGAGGGCACCCGGCCAAGCTTGCCTGTGCCGCGACCCGCCCGGGGCCGGACTGCCTGATCCTTGTGCATCTTTTTCCACACTGTGCCCGGGGAGACCGCGGCACTCCATCTTTTTGACGTTGCGAGCGTCACGTCTTGGGGAGGAACAACCGGGTCGCCCGGATGAGTTAATGATCAAGGGGTACATGGCCATGAGACGGGGAGTGAATCAGGTCTATGCCGCGTAAGCCGGAGATCAGTACGACGCAGCTCGTCGCGAGTGCCATCGCGACGGCCGCGGCGGCCTTCGGCGCGTCCACCCTCGGGGTCTACGGGACGATCATCGGCGCGGCGCTGATGAGCGTGATCTCGACGGCCGGGTCGGCGGTCGGGCAGCACTACCTGGACCAGGGCCGCAACCAGCTCAAGGAAATGACGCACATGCAGGCGGCGGTGCGGCGCCGGGACGCGGCGGAGGACGCCGCGGAGGAGGCCAGGAGCGCCGATCCGACCCGGACCGTGGCGTGGCCCGGTGACCCGAACGCCACCCGGTTCGACCCCGCAGGCGGCGATCCCAACGCGACCCGGCTCGATCCCGGGGCCGGCGGCGACCCCAACGCCACCCGCGTGGACCCGGCCGAGGCGGTCGCCGGCTCGCTCGCCGCGGAGGCGGGCGAGGACGCGGTGCGGCAGGTCGCCCGGCGGTCGGCGTGGGGCAGCACGGTCGAGTGGGCCAAGGCGCACTGGGTGAAGCTGGCGGTCACGTCGGCCGCGGTGTTCGCGCTCGTCCTCGGCGGGATCACGATCTACGAGGCCGCGGCCGGGGAGCCCATCGGGCGTGGCGGCGGCGGGCTGACCGTCACCGAGGTGCTGGGCGGTGGCGGGCAGCAGCAGGACGGCCCGTCGCAGAACCCGACCGACGGCCCGGCCGAGCCCGGCGCCACTCCGGGTGAGACCCCGACGGGCGAGGCGCCGGCCACGGAGCCGGGCACGCCGCCGGACGAGGGGCAGACCGGGCAGCCGACCGGTCAGCCGACCCAGGCGCCCACGTCCGGGCCGACGACGTCGGTGCCGGCCGACCCGGACACCCCCGCGCCGACCGGAGCACCGGACGGCGGCCAGGATGGCGGGCAGGACCGCGGCCAGTCCCCGGGCGCCGGCGATCTCCAGGGCGAGTGACCCAGGGCGAGTGACCCCGGCCCAGAGTGGCCTCAGTCGCCGAAGACCTGCCTGGTGTAGGGGTTGGCGAAGCGCCGGTCCGGGTCGAGCTTGTCCCGCAGGGCGACGAAGTCGCCGAACCTCGGGTAGACCTTCTCCAGGTAGGCGGCGTCGCGGGTGTGCAGCTTGCCCCAGTGCGGGCGGCCTCCGAGGCCGGTCAGCAGGTCCTCGACGCCCCGGAAGTACTTCTCGTGCGGGTCGCGGTGGTAGACGTGCACGGCGATGAAGGCGCTGTGCCGTCCGTGCGCCATCGACAGCCAGGCGTCCTCCTGGGGGAGGAGCCGGACCTCGATGGGGAAGCTGATCCGCCAGTCCCTTTTGGTGAACAGGGCGCGGAGCTCACGCAGGGCGGGGACGAGCCGCTCCCGCGGGATCGCGTACTCCTGCTCCTTGAACCGGACCGCGCGCGGGCTGGTGAAGACCTTGTACGAGGTGTCGCTATAGGTGCGGGCACCGAGGGCCTTGGCGGAGATGCCGTTCACGAACGGCACCGTGGCGGGCGCCCTGTGCGTGACCTTGTTGATGACTTCGAAGACCGTGTTGGACAGGAACTTGTCGTCCAGCCAGTACCGGAACTTGGACAGCGGCTCGGCGGGACCCTCGGCGCGGTTGTTGCGCTTGGTCAGGCAGCCGTCGGTGTGCGGGAACCAGTAGAACTCGAAGTGCTCGTTGGCGGCCTCGAACTCGTCCACGCGTGCGAGGACCTCGTCCCACTTCATCGGCTGTTCCTGCGCCCGCAGGAGGAACGACGGGACGGTCCGCCAGGTGATGGCGGTGACGATGCCGAGCGCGCCCAGTCCCGCGCGGGCCGCGTCGAACAGGTCGGGGCGTTCCTCGCGCGAGCAGGTGACGATGGTCCCGTCGGCGAGCGCGAGTTCCAGTGCGGCGACCTGGGAGACGAGCCCGGCGACGTCGCGTCCGGTGCCGTGGGTGGCGGTCTGGAGGGCGCCGGCGACGGTCTGCTGCTGGATGTCGCCCATGTTGGCCAGCGCGAGACCGTGCTCGTCCAGGGTGCGGTTGAGCTCGTGGAGCGGGAGTCCCGCCTCGACGGTGACCAGCCCGGTCGCCGTGTCGACCGAGCGGACCGCGGTGAGCGCCGTGGGACGGAGCCGGACCCCCTCGGCGACGGCCGCGCCGGTGAAGGAGTGGCCCGTGCCCGTCATCCGGACCGTGAGGCCGTCGTCGGCGGCCGACCGGATCTGCGCGGCCACCTCTCCGGCGGTGCGCGGGGTGGCGACGCGATGCGCCGTGGCCTGCTGGTTTCCCGCCCAGTTCTGCCACTTCTGGTTCGTCACGGGTGACATGCGGCGACTCTACTCGCCCAAGGTTCATGAGGAAAGTTCATGTTTGTGCCGGGAGAGTCCGCCGATCGTGCCCGAGGCGCGGTCATGGATCGGGCGATAGCCTACGATCCGGTAACCACGGACATGGAACGTTGCGGACACCCGGCACGACATCGCTTCGTCCATGGTCGATCCCCATGATGGCGTGACATGGGGGGAAGAAGTGAAAAAGCGGGTAACCGTCCGTAGCGACACTCGTTGGGAATTGTTGTGGCTCCTCCATCAGCCCGGCGCACCGGCTCGATCGCGAACGCGGCCGCCAAGAAGGCGCCCTCGACCGCCCCCGAGCCCCGGGAACGCCCACCCGGCGCGGACGTGATCGCGAACGGCGGGACGCCCGGCGGAGCGAAGGCGGACGGCGCGAACGCGGCCGGCGCCCGCCCGCGCAGGCCGAAGCCGGAGAAGAAGGAGCGGCGGCCGCGGAACGGGTACGCGCGCCCGTCCAGGCGCGGCCCTGGATCGCCGCTGCTCATCGCCGGCATCGCGATCCTCGCCGCCGTGACCGCCTCCGGCGGCGTCTACACTGCGCTGACCACGGAGAAGCCGGACCGCGCCGAGGCCGACCCGGTGGCGGCCGCTCCGCCCGACAACCTGCAGGGCGACCCGGTCAACGTGGCCCGGAGCGGACAGGTCGCGCCGCTGGAGCGCGTCGTCCCGCCGGACGTGCTGGCGGTCGGCGGCGCCGCGATCTCCACCGCCAAGATCAAGAAGATCGCGAAGCTGAGCCAGGTCGGGGACGTGCTGGCGGTCGCGGGCGGCGCCGTCCAGCTCCAGGGCCGCCAGGTGAACGCGCTCGCCGTGGACCCGTCCGACTTCCGCGCCTGGACGCCGCCCGGGACGGCCAAGAAGACCGAGCTGTGGGAGGCCCTGGCCGGCGACCAGTTCGTGGTGTCCCCGGCGGCCTCCGAGCAGCTCCAGCTCGCGAAGGGCACCCGGTACCCGGTGGTGGGCCGCACGATGCCGTCCCTGACGATGGGCGGCTCCGGAAGCCTCGGCCTGCCCGGGATCGACCTGCTCGTCAGCCGGAAGTCCGGGACCGACATGGGTCTCATCCCCAACGTCGCCGTGCTGGTCAACGCTCCCGGCACGGACCCGGCCAAGGTCGCCAAGGCCGTGACCAAGATCCTCGGGCCCGGCACGGACGTGGTGAACCTGCACGAGTCCAAGTACCAGAGCCAGGCGGGCGGCGGTGGCGCCACCGGCTACATGGACCTGTACAAGCAGGCGGCCGGCACGTGCCCGGGGCTCTCCTGGACGGTCCTCGCCGCGATCGGCCAGGTCGAGAGCAGCCACGGGCGCAACGTCGGCCCGTCCAGCGCGGGCGCGCTCGGCCCGATGCAGTTCATGCCCGCCACGTGGAAGGCGTACGGGGTGGACGGCGACCGGGACGGCAAGGCCGACATCATGAACCCCTACGACGCCATTCCGGGCGCGGCCAACTACCTGTGCGCGAACGGCGCGGGCAAGGGCGGCAAGCAGCTCTACAACGCGATCTGGCACTACAACCACGCCCACTGGTACGTGCAGAAGGTCCTCAACCTGGCCAAGGCGTACGCGGCGCGCTACGACTGACCGGCGCGACCGACCGGCGCGCTCCGCTGCCCGCCGCGCGGAAAGGGCTCTCCAAGGATCACCGGCCCGGAACGGGGCACCGCCGCAGGGCTGATTGGATGGGGAGCATGACGTCGTACGACGCGTTGCTTCTGCTGTCCTTCGGCGGGCCCGAGGGGCCCGATGACGTGCTCCCGTTCCTGGAGAACGTGACCCGCGGCCGCGACATCCCGCGGGAACGCCTGGAAGAGGTGGGCGAGCACTACTACCTGTTCGGCGGGGTCAGTCCGATCAACCAGCTGTGCCGGGACCTCAAGGCCGCGATCGAGACCGACTTCGCCGACCATGGCGTGGGCCTCCCCGTCTACTGGGGGAACCGGAACTGGACTCCCTACCTCGCCGACACCGTCCGGCAGATGAAGGCCGACGGGATACGGCGCGCGGCGGCCTTCGTCACGTCCGCCTACAGCGGGTTTTCCACCAACGACCAGTACCTCGAAGACATTGCGCGCGCGCGTGAAGAGGTCCAGGACGCACCCGAGATCGACAAGCTGCCCGTCTACTCCGGCAGGCCCGAGTTCATCGAACCGTTCGTGGACGCGACGAAGGACGCGCTGAGCCGTCTCCCAGAAGGCGCCCGCCTGGTCTTCACCGCGCACAGCGTGCCCCTGTCCCAGCCCAACCAGGAGAAGTACGTCGCGGAGCTTGAGGAGGCCACGCGGGCGGTGGCGCAGAAGGCCGCCCCAGGAGCGCCGTGGGACCTGGTCTACCAGAGCCGGAGCGGCCCGCCCGGCCAGCCCTGGCTGGAGCCCCAGATCACCGATCACCTGAGCGACCTGCACGGCGAGGGCGTCCGTGCAGTCGCGGTCGTCCCCATCGGATTCGTCTCCGACCACATGGAGGTCAAGTACGACCTCGACGTCGAGGCCGCCGATCTCGCCGCGGACCTCGGCATCGCGTTCGCCCGCGCCGGGACGCCCGGGACCGATCCCCGGTTCGCCACCCTGCCCCGCCGGCTCCTGGCAGACGCCCGATGAGCGCCGCGGGCACGGCGGACCTCGCCGCGGAACTGCTCGAACTGGCCGCCGCGACCGCGCGGGAGGCCGGCCGGATGCTGGTCGACAAGCGCCCGGTGGACGGCCCGGACGTCGTGCAGACCAAGTCGTCCCCGACCGACGTCGTCACCCAGATGGACCGGGCCGCCGAGCAGCTGATCATCGAGCGGATCCGGGCGGTGCGCCCCGACGACGCGTTCCTCGGCGAGGAGGGCGGCACCCGCGCCGGCGGCAGCGGCGTCCGCTGGGTGGTCGACCCCATCGACGGGACCGTGAACTACCTCTACGACCTGCCCGACTGGGCGGTCAGCATCGCCGCGGAGGTGGACGGCACGACCGTCGCCGGGGCGGTGGACATGCCGCGCCGCGGCGAGTCCTGCACGGCCGTGCGCGGCGGCGGAGCCCTCCTGCACACCGCGTCCGGCACGCGCGAACTCCGCGTGAACGCCGGGGTGCCGATCGGCGAGGCGCTCGTGGCCACGGGGTTCGGCTACGAGGCGGGGCGGCGGGCCGGGCAGGCGCGGGTCCTCACCGGCGTGCTGCCGGGTGTCCGCGACATCAGGCGCGGCGGCTCCTGCTGCGTGGACCTGTGCTCGCTCGCCGCGGGACGTGTCGACGCCTACTACGAGCGCGGCGTCCAGGCGTGGGACGTCGCCGCGGGAGCGCTGATCGTCCAGGAGGCGGGCGGGCGCGTCGAGGGCCTGCACGGGACGCCCGCGAGCCCGGAGCTGACCATCGCCGCGGGGCCGGGCACGTTCGAGGCGCTGCACGACCTCCTGGCCCCGCTCGACCCGCTCACCGACTGACCGTGCGCACTGACCGTGCGCGGGCGGACGGTCCGGAATGAGAAGGGAGCCCTGGACGGGGGTGTCCGGGGCTCCCGTGACGCTCGTACGTCCCTCAGTCGCAGCGGGGTGCTTCGACGCCTATGTCGTTGTTCGCTGCGATCCGGCGCAGATCGTTGATCTCCTCCTGGCGGATGTCGGCCAGGTAGGTGTCCCCATCTGCGTGGGCGCTCCGCAGCGACGCGTAAGCGTCATCGAGCCGCTGCTGGATCATGCGTGTCAACTCGCCCATGGGCCTCCTCCCGGATCCTGCCCATGCCTACCCAGCCATAGGCTGAAGATAAACCTGTGCGTCGATGCAAATTTCGCGGATTCTTGCGTCCGTGGTGTTGTGCTTCGGCGGACACCGGTCGAACAGGTGCTTACGGGCGTCTTACGGCTCCCGTGTCATATCTGGAACCGCGGGGGCGCGCCGCGCCCCGACCAGGAGGGGGACCCTGTGCGTGTGCTAGTCGTCGAGGACGAGCGCGTGCTCGCCGACGCGATCGCCACCGGCCTGCGCAGGGAGGCGCTGGCCGTGGACGTCGCCTACGACGGCGCGGGTGCGCTGGAGCGCGCCGGCGTCAACGACTACGACGTCATCGTGCTGGACCGCGACCTGCCCAAGGTCCACGGCGACGACGTCTGCAAGCAGCTCGTCGCGCAGCGCTACCCGGCGCGGATCATCATGCTCACCGCGGCGGGCGAGCTCGACGACCGCGTCGAGGGCCTGTCCATCGGCGCGGACGACTACCTGGCCAAGCCGTTCGCGTTCGCCGAGCTGATCGCCCGCGTGCGGGCCCTCGGCCGCCGCGCCGCCGCGCCGCTGCCGCCGGTGCTGGAGCGCGCCGGGATCACGCTCGACCCGGCGCGCCGCGACGTCGCCCGCGACGGCCGCCCGGTCGAGCTGACCCGCAAGGAGTTCGCGGTGCTGGAGGTGCTGCTGAGCGCGGACGGCGCCGTCGTCAGCTCCGAGCACCTCCTCGAGAAGGCGTGGGACGAGCACATCGACCCGTTCACCAACGTCGTGCGGGTCACGATGATGACGCTGCGCAAGAAGCTCGGCGACCCGCCGGTCATCGAGACCGTGCCCGGCGTGGGGTACCGGCTGTGAACGCCGGGCCCGTACCGCCCGGCGGCCCTGACGAGCCGTCCGCGGGCTCGGACGCGACTCCCGGGGGGCCGGACCAGGGGCAGGGGCCGGGCTCGCGTGACGGGCAGCCGCACGCCGCCCAGCAGCCGGGCACGGGCGGGCCGGGCACGGGCGGGCCGCACACCGGACAGCCGGGGGCGCCGGGCGAGGACGAGGGGCAGGCCACCCAGCCGACCGCCGTCCCGGGCGGCCGCCGCGGCGGCCGGTGGCGGCGGCCCGGCCCGCAGCAGGTGCCGCACCGGGTGCCGCCGCAGTACCCGGCCCCGGCCACCGGCGGCGGATGGCCTCGCGACGGCGGGTCGTTCACCGACCTGAAGGCGCTGCCCGGCCGGATGAGCGTCCGGCTGCGCCTCACCCTGCTGTACGGGCTGCTGTTCTTCATGGCCGGGGCGCTGCTGCTGTTCGTGATGACGGTGCTGATGGCCAACATCCTCGGCAACGTCCAGGTGATCGGGTTCGGCATCTCCGAAGCCGAGGCCGCCGAGCTGAAACGCCAGTTCGTCGAGCAGACGATGAAGCAGCTGCTCGGACGGTCGCTGCTCGCCCTCGCCGGGGTCGGGATCATCACGCTGGTGCTCGGCTGGTTCGTCGCCGACCGCGCGCTCAGCCCGCTGCAGCGGGTCACCACCACGGCGCGCAGGCTGTCGGAGAGCACGCTGCACGAGCGGATCGCGCTGGAGGGCCCCGACGACGAGATCAAGGAGCTGGCCGACACCTTCGACGCGATGCTGGAGCGGCTCGGGCAGGCGTTCGACTCGCAGCGCCGGTTCGTCGCCAACGCCTCGCACGAACTGCGCACGCCCCTCGCGATCAACCGGACGCTGCTGGAGGTCGCGCTCGGCGACCCGGAGGTGTCGGACGACCTGCGCGCCGTCGGCCGGACCCTGCTGGCGACCAACGCCCGGCACGAACGGCTCATCGAGGGCCTGCTGCTGCTGGCCCGCAGCGAGCGGGAGCTGACCACCCGCACGCCGGTCGACCTTGCCGAGGTGGCCGCCACGGTGCTGGAGCACTCGGCGCGCCGTGACCACGACAACGACGTGTCCGTCCACCCGGAGCTGACGCCCGGGACGGCGCTCGGCGACCCGGTGCTGCTGGAGCATCTGGTGTCCAACCTGGTCGAGAACGCGATGAAGCACAACGAGGCGGACGGCGGCGAGCTGTGGATCCGCACCGGCATGCTGGAGGGCTACGCCACCGTGCAGGTCGAGAACACCGGTCCGGCCGTCCCCGCCTACGAGGTGGAGCGGCTGTTCGAGCCGTTCCGGCGGCTGAACGCCGACCGGGTCGAGTCGGCGAAGGGCGCCGGCCTCGGGCTGTCGATCGTCCGGTCGGTGGTGCTGGCGCACCGGGGCGCCGTCTACGCCGCGCCCCGCCCCGGCGGCGGGCTGATCGTCACCGTCCGCCTCCCACCCGGCTGAGCGCCCGTCCCGCGCCGCCCCGCGCGCCCCGGCGGCTACTTGAGTGCGGCGGTGGCCACGGTCGGGTAGCCGTTGTAGTTCATCTCCAGCCCGACGTACCTGTCGCTCCGCGCGACGGCCGCGTGGCCGTCGTTGAGGAGGGGGATGAGGGCCATGTCGTCCAGGGCCAGCTTCTCGGCCTCTTTGAAGAGGCGGGTCCGGGTGCCGGCCGCCGGGTCGCCTAGGGCCTCGGAGATGATGGCGTCGAACCGGGTGTTCTTCCAGCCCGAGTAGTTGAAGTAGGAGTTCCCGCCGGTGGCGACGACGTCACCTCCCAGCAGCGGCCACAGCATCGAGTAGGCGCCGGGGTAGTCGGGGCCCCAGGCGAAGACGGCGAGGCCGGAGGCGTCCTTCGACACGAGCGTGTCGCGGAACTCCTCGAAGTCCGCCAGCGGGGTCGCCTTCATCTCGACCTTCCACCCGAGCGTCGACTGGAGTTGCTGCCGGACCGTCTCGGCCAGGCTCGTGTACAGGGGCGACTCCCGGAAGTACAGGTTCACCTCGGTGTCCGGCCCGGCTCCGGCCCGCCCGGCGAGCTCCTTGGCCTTCGCCGGGTCCGGCCTGTCGCACGACGGGCACGGGCCGGGCTCTCCGAAACCGGGGATCACCGCGGGGACGATGCCGTGCGCGGGTTCGGGGACCCCGCCCAGCAGCTCGCTCAGCCTGGCGCGGTCGATGGCGTAGGAGACCGCCTGCCTCGCCTCCGCGGACTTCATCGGTCCCCGGGCGGTGAGCGGCACGAGCATCCGGGTGAACGGCCCGGCACGGGTGACCAGCTCTTTCCCGGCCGCCGCGGAGGGCTCGGTCGGCGAGACGGCGGACCAGTCGACCTCACCGGCGGTGTAGGCCGCGCGTCCCTTGGCCTGGTCGTCGCTGAAGACGACCTCGACGCCGTCGAACTTCGTCTTGCCGAACGCCCAGTCGTCGTTGCGCACGAGCGTCGCGCTCGTGTCCGGCCTGTGCGTCTCCAGCTTGAACGGGCCGTTCCCCACGGGACGGATGTTGTAGGTCTTGTTGTCGGGCTTCCCGGCCTCCTCGGGGGCGGGCATGAACGCGGGTTCGGCGAGCCGGGCGGCGAAGTCGCAGTTGGGGGAGGTCAGCGTGATGTCGAGCAGGCGGCCGGACACGGCCTGGACACCGGACAGCTCCGCCGCCTTGCCGTCCGCGACGTCGGAGAAGCCCTGGATGTCGGTCATCAGGTAGGACCCGCCGCCGGTCTGCTCCGCCGCGCTCCTGGCCCAGCCGCGGGCGAACGCCCGCGCGTCGACCGGCTCGCCGTTGCTGAACGTCGTGCCCTCCCTGATGGTGATCTTCCATCGCCGGCACGTCCCGTCCGGCGTGATCCGGGTGGCGAGGCGGTTGTGCACGGAGCCGTCCGCGCCGAGCCGGGTCAGGCCGGTGAACAGCTGCTCGACGAGGAACCGCTCGGTGCCGCCGCCGGCGTGCGCCGGATCGATCTCGTCGCCCGGGGTGGTGGGCGACGTGACCGCCATCCGGAACGTGCCGCCCGTCCGGCCGGCCGGGGTCGTCCTCGGGTCGGGGCCGCCGTCCCCCCGGTCGAGCTGGACGGCGATCACGGTGCCGACGAGTACCAGGGCGACCAGCGCGGCGCCGCCCGCGCTCGCCAGGACGCCGATGCCCGGCCTGCCCGGCCCGCCGCCGCCCCCACCGGGGCCGGTGTCCGCGGTGCGGAAGGGCGGCCCGGACGGCCCCGACGGCCAGGTCGGGGGAGTCTGCGCGCCACCCGGCGGGGCCGGTGCCGGCCACGGGACCTGCCCGCCCGGCGGTGGGGGACCGGGAACCGGCAGACCCGGCTGGGGTGTCGAGGGCGTGTGCGGTGGCCGGGGGTGCGGCGCGGGTTGCGGTGCCGCGGCCTGGGCGCGCAGCCGCGCCGTCTCGGTGGCCGCCGTCGCGGCGCCCTGCGTCAGGATCGCGGCGTCCTCGCCGTCCGCTGCGTCCTGCGGGGCGCCCGGCCGCGGCAGGCTCCCCGCGAGGTCCAGCAGGTGCGCCAGGACGTGCTGGGAAGCCGGGCGGAGCGCCGGGTCCTTGCTGAGGCAGTTCGCCACGATCCCGCGCAGCGGCTCCTCCAGGTCCCCGAGGTCCGGGGGCAGGTTGAGGATGCGGTGCATGACGGCGGGGATGGAGTCCTGCCCGAACGCGGGGCGCCCGCCGGCCGCGTAGACCATCGTGGCGCCCCACGCCCACACGTCGGCCGCCGGGCCGACCGGCGCGCCGGAGATCTGCTCGGGCGCCATGTAGGCGGGGGTGCCGACGGCCGTGCTCGACATCGTGCCCGTGGCGTCCAGCGCCCGCGCGATGCCGAAGTCGATCACCCGCGGGCCGTCCGGGGGCAGCAGCACGTTCGCGGGCTTGAAGTCGCGGTGCACGACGCCCGCCTGGTGGATGGCGGTGAGCGCCGTCATCGTGCCGATCGCCAGCCGGTCCAGGCCGGCGCCGCGGCGCGGGCCGTCGGCGGCCAGCACCTCCGACAGCGACGGCCCCTCGATGTACTCGCTGACGATGTAGGGGCGGTCGCCCGCCACGTCGGAGTCCAGGACGCGGGCCGTGCAGAACGCCGACACCCGCTTGGCCACCGCGACCTCGGCCGCGAACCGGGCCCTGGCCTTCGGGTCGCCGCTGAAGCGCGCGTGCAGCAGCTTCACGGCGACCCGGTGGCCGGGCTCGTCCTCCCCGAGGAAGACGGCGCCCTGACCGCCCTCCCCGAGGAGGCCGGTCAGGCGGTAGGCGCCGAGGCGGGACGGATCACCCGCCCGAAGAGGGGTGACCGCCGCCGTCACTTGCGGACGGTTCCGTAGGCGCCGGCCGTCGGGTCAGAGCGGTTCTGTCGCCACTCCCACCGCAGCGTCTCCTCGGACCCCTGCTGGGTGAAGGTGATGTACCCGGCCGCGCACTCGCTCGGGTTCATCCCCGCCATCGGGGTCTCCTGGTACTCGACCTTCTCGCTGGTCCGGTCACCGGACAGCAGCGTCAGCCTCGTGTAGCAGTTGTCCTGCGCGCCCGACGGGTAGGTGTACCGGGCGGTGCCACTCGTGTAGAGCAGCGCGAACCGGGCCTGGAAGTTCTGGCGGCCCGAGTCGGCGCTCGGCTGGTTCCCGTCGCCCTCGTACACGCCGAGGAGCCCGCTCCGGGAGGTGATTCCCGGGGTCGGCACGCGCGGGGTGTAGGTGGTCGGCGGCGGGAACGGGTCGGGATCGGGGTCCGTGCCGCTGTCGCTGTTCGCGATGACGACCACCGCCACGATCGCGATGATCGTGATCAGCGCCAGCACCCCGCAGCCGATGGCGATGATCGGCCCGGCGGAACTGGACTGCTTCGGCGCCCCGTACTGCGGCCCGGGCGGGACCGGCGGCCGCGGCGCCCCGGGGTGGGGCATCCCCATCTGCTGCCCCATCTGCTGCGGGGGCGGAGTCGTCGGACCCGGGTGCGGCCCGCCCTGGTACATCGGCATCGGCGGCGGCGTGATCGGCTGCGGGGGCGGCGTCGTCGGCCCCTGCGGCGGCGGGCCCTGGTGCATCGGCATCGGCGGCGGCGTGATCTGCTGCTGCGGCCGGGCCTGCGGAGCCGGCGGCACCGGAGGCGGCGGCGGAAGCTGCGAGGCGATCCGCGTGCCCTGGTTGAGGAGCTCCTCCCCGCCGGCCTGGCCGGCCGGCGCGGCGCCGACGTGCCCCAGCAGGTTCAGCAGGAGCTGCGGCGCCGGCGGGCGCAGGCCCGCGTCCTTGGACAGGCACTGCCCGATCAGGTCGCGCAGCGGGCCCGGTGGCAGCGCCGACAGGTCCGGCTCCTCGTTGAGGATGCGGTTGATGATGACCGGCAGCGTGTCCGCCTCGAAGGGCGACTGCCCGGTGGCGGCGAACACCATCGTCGCGGCCCAGGCGAAGATGTCCACGGCCGGGGTGAGCGGCGCCCCGGTGAGCTGCTCGGGCGCCAGGTAGCCGGGGGTGCCGACCACCATGCCGGTGGCGGTCACCGCGCTCTCCTGCGAGTTGACCGTCCGCGCGATGCCGAAGTCGACGACGCGGGGGCCGTCCGCGGCCAGCATGACGTTGTTGGGCTTGAAGTCGCGGTGCACGATCCCGGCCTCGTGGATGGCCGCGAGCGCGGTCACCGTGCCGATCGCGAGCCGCTCCAGCTCGGCGGGGCTGCGCGGCCCGTCGTGCGCCACCACGTCGTGCAGTGACGGCCCGTCGATGAACTCGCTGACGACGTACGGCTGGTCGCCGTGGACGTCGGCCTCGAGGACCCGGGCCGTGCAGAAGGGCTCGACCTTCTGCGCCGCACTCACCTCGCGGGTGAATCGGGCGCGCGCCGCCGGATCGTTCGCCATCTGCGCGTGCAGCAGCTTGACCGCGACGTACTCGCCTCCCGGCGCCTTGCCGAGGAAGACGGCGCCCTGACCCCCGGCGCCCAGCCGTCCGACGACTTCGTACTGTCCCAGTGCCCTAGGATCGCCCGGCTCCAGCGGAGCGGCATCCGGCATCTGACCCTCCAGTGACCCGCAGTGATGTCCCGCGATAGTGTGCGCCGGACCCCGTCGAGAGGCCATCCGCCGGCATCCGCCGGGCTGACCCCGCAGGGGGTCCGCCCCCATCCTCAGGCGGGCACGATATCGCGTTAGTTCAGACGTTTCACCGAAGCGTCTGGTTCGACGGCCGGGCAGCCGGATCGGGCCGTCTCGCCGCGCCGGGCCGGTCGGCGCGCGTTAGCGCCCGGGGACCGATATGATCCCCGCCGCCGCGGGAGTCTCCGGCGGGTGTTCCGGTGGCGCTCGCCGCCGTGACAGCCGCCGGTCATGTGACGGAAGACACATTCCGAGGAAGAGATCCGGGTGACAGCGGTCACTCGTGGGAACGGTCGCGCCTTGTGTGTCACAGGTCACCAACCGTGACAGAATTTCCCGCCCGGATCGGGCACAAGAACGGCCCCCCGAGCGTTAGATCCGCGCGACGGGGCGCATAAAGCACTGAGGGGGATGGAGATAGAAGATGGCGACCGACTACGACAGCCCAAGAAAGACCGACGACGACCTGAGCGAGGACAGCCTCCAGGAGCTCCAGGCCCGGCGCGCCGACAAGGCGGCCAGCATCATCGATGAGGACCTGGACGCCGGCGAGGTCGCCGAGCTGCCCGGCGCCGACCTGTCGAACGAGGAGCTCACCTTCCGGGTGGTTCCGCGGCAGGCCGACGAGTTCACCTGCACGCGCTGCTTCCTCGTGCACCACCGCAGCCAGCTGGCCACGGAGAAGAACGGCCAGCCGGTCTGCCGCGAGTGCGCCGCCTGACCGGGAGCGGCCGCAGGTGTCGGGCGAGATCGAGAAGCGTCAGGACGACGTGGAGCCGGCGCACGGCGACGGCTCCACGGAGCTCGGCGAGCTGATCGGACGGCTCACCGGCGACGAGGACATGGACCGCGAGACCCGCGGCCGCCTGCTGGGGCGACTGGCCAGGCTGCTCGGCCAGCACGCCCGCAAGGTGGGCGCCGCGGGTGTCGCACGCGGCCGGTGGCTCGGCGACCTGCTCGTCGAGGCCGTGCCGCACATCCCGATCCGCGATCTCGAGACGCTCCAGGCCCACCATCCCGGCCTGCTGGGCGAGGAGCTCGCCGACAAGCTCGTCAAAGTGGCCGGAAACGGCACCACCGCGGTCGGCGCGGCCGGTGGCGCGCTGGCCGCCGTCCAGTTCACCGCCCCGCCGCTGCTGCTGACGGCGCCCGCCCAGCTCGCCGCCGAGACCCTGGTGATCGCGGCCATCGAGGTCAAGATGATCGCGGAGCTGCACGAGGTCTACGGCGTCCGTGTCGAGGGCAGCGGCACCGCACGCGGAGCGGCGTTCGTGACGTCCTGGGCACGGCAGCGCGGTATCAACCCCCTGGAGACCACATCGCTGACCAGTGCCCTGGGGACGGCCTCCAAGGCGGCACTGCGCAAACGGATGCTGCGCACCTTCGGCCGCAGCCTCGGCACGATGGGCCCCTTCCTCACCGGCGCCGCCGCCGGCGCGGCCCTCAACCGGTCGGCGACCAGAGCCCTGGCCCTGAAGGTCCGCAACGACCTCCGGGAAACCGTCGGCGTCCCCCTCCCGCGCCCAGGTCACCAGCACCCACCGTTGTACTGATCGCAGGAGCGACCCGTTGTGCTCGCTGTGACGCCGAGGGCCCGGTGGGGCGACGCGGATCGCGTCGCCCCACCGGGCCCTTGCACGTTGTGTGCAGGAAACCGAGCCCCGCACGCGAGCGCGTCACCTGACCGGTGGGGCAAAGCCGAAGGCGAGCCCCACCGGGAAGATCGCGAAGCGATGCCGCGCTCGCACAGGCCAGGTCACGGAGCGAGCGCTAGCGAGTGCAGTGGGCCTGGCCTGCATGGACTCAGCTTTTCGGCCTGAGGTGGACCGGGAGTTCGCCGGTGCCCTTGACCCACTGGTTGGCCACGGCACGGGTGGCCAGGACCCGCGAGATCTCCATGCCGACGCCCATCACCACGGCCCAGCCGAGCGCCTCCATCAGGTCCACGTCGGGGGACTCGGGGTTGGTCGGCGGTTCCTTGCCGGTGGTCTTCTTCCAGGCCGCCGTGATCACTTTCCTCGCGACGAAGCCGCCTGCGAAGGCCGCGGCACCGGCCATCACCTTCCAGCCGATATCGCCTTTGTCCGCCATGATCGTCCTCCACTCGGTCGGTGTCTCCGACGCTATCGGAACCGCCCGCCACCGGCGGTCGAGCCGTTCGCCGCGTCGGCGCCGGTAATCGTCATGCGGCGGGGGCCGATGTCAATACCATTGGCCCATGACAGAGCAGCCGCGTACTCCGCACATCCCTTCCAAGCCCTCCCTGGACGGCCTGGAGGACAAGTGGGTACGCGCCTGGGACGACGACGGCGTCTATAGGTTCGACCGCACACGGCCGCGCGGTGAGGTCTACTCGATCGACACCCCGCCGCCCACCGTGAGCGGTTCCCTCCATGTCGGCCACGTCTTCTCCTACACCCACACCGACGCCGTCGCGCGGTTCCACCGCATGCGCGGTCGGGCGGTCTTCTACCCCATGGGATGGGACGATAACGGCCTGCCGACCGAGCGCCGCGTCCAGAACCACTTCGGTGTCCGGTGCGACCCGTCCCTTCCGTACGACCCCGACTTCGAGCCGCCGGCCAAGCCCGACCCGAAACGGCAGCTCCCGGTGTCGCGGCGCAACTTCATCGAGCTGTGCGAGCGGCTCACCGAGGTCGACGAGAAGGCTTTCGAGGAGATCTGGCGCCGCGTCGGCCTGTCGGTCGACTGGGGGCTGCTGTACACGACGATCGGGGACGTCTCCCGGATGGCGTCCCAGCGCGCGTTCCTGCGCAACCTGGCGCGCGGTGAGGCGTACGTCTCCGAAGCGCCGACGCTCTGGGACGTCACGTTCCGGACGGCCGTCGCCCAGGCCGAACTTGAGGACCGCGAGCAGCCCGGCGCCTTCTACCGGATCCGGTTCCACGGGGACGAGCGGCCGGTCTACATCGAGACGACGCGTCCCGAGCTGCTGCCCGCGTGTGTCGCGCTGGTCGCGCACCCCGATGACGAGCGCTACCGGGAGCTGTTCGGGACGACCGTCCGCACGCCGCTGTTCGGCGTGGACGTCCCGGTCGTCGCGCACCGGCTGGCCGAGCCCGACAAGGGCTCCGGCATCGCGATGATCTGCACGTTCGGCGACGTCACGGACGTTACGTGGTGGCGCGAGCTGGACCTGCCGACCCGCGCGATCGTGGGCTGGGACGGACGGCTGGCCGCCGACCCGCCGCAGGGCGTCCCCGCGGACCCCTACGGCGAGCTGGCCGGCAAGACGGTGTTCTCCGCCAAGGAACGCGTCGTGGAGATGCTGCGCGAGTCCGGCGACCTGGACGGCGAGCCCCGGAAGATCAGCCGCCCGGTGAAGTTCTACGAGCGGGGCAGCAAGCCCCTGGAGATCGTCACGACCCGGCAGTGGTACATCCGCAACGGCGGGCGTGACGCGGGGCTGCGCGCCGAGATGATCGCGCGCGGCCGGGAGCTGGAGTGGCATCCCGGCTACATGCGGGCCCGCTACGAGAACTGGGTCGAGGGCCTGAACGGCGACTGGCTGATCTCCCGGCAGCGGTTCTTCGGCGTGCCGATCCCCGTCTGGTACCCCCTGGACGAGGCCGGCGAGCCCCGCTATGACGAGCCGATCACGCCGCCGGAGGACGCGCTGCCCGTCGACCCGTCGTCCGACGTCCCGCCGGGATACACCGAGGACCAGCGGGGCAGGCCGGGCGGCTTCGCCGGCGATCCCGACGTGATGGACACGTGGGCGACGTCGTCGCTGACCCCGCAGATCGCGGGCGGCTGGGAGCGCGACGCAGACCTGTTCGGCCGGGTGTTCCCCTACGACCTGCGCCCCCAGGCGCACGACATCATCCGGACGTGGCTGTTCTCCACGGTCGTCCGCGCGCATCTGGAGCACGGCTCGCTGCCGTGGAAGGGCACGGCGCTGTCGGGGTGGATCCTCGACCCGGACCGCAAGAAGATGTCGAAGTCGAAGGGCAACGTCGTCACGCCGATCGACCTGCTGCGCGAGTACGGCTCCGACGCCGTCCGCTACTGGGCGGCCAACGGCCGCCCGGGGACCGACACCGCGTTCGACACCGGCCAGATCAAGGTCGGCCGGCGGCTCGCCATCAAGATCCTCAACGCCTCGAAGTTCGTGCTGGGCCTCGGCGAGGTCCGGCAGGAGGCGCCGGTGACGCAGCCGCTGGACAAGGCGATGCTTGCGGCGCTGTCCAACGTCGTCCGGGACGCGACAGAGGCGTTCGAGGGCTACGACTACACGCGGGCCCTGGAACGCACAGAGCGGTTCTTCTGGGAGTTCTGCGACGACTACCTGGAGCTCGTCAAGACCCGCGCCTACGGGGACGGGGCGGACGCGGAGTCGGCGCGGGCGGCGCTGCGCACGGCGCTGTCGGCCCTGCTGCGCCTGTTCGCGCCGATCCTGCCGTTCGTGACCGAGGAGGTCTGGTCGTGGTGGCGGCGCGGGTCGGTGCACACGGCGCCGTGGCCGTCCCCGGCCGAGCTGCCGCCCGGCGGGGACCCCGCCGTCCTCGCCGCGACCGGTGAGGCGCTGCGGCAGGTGCGCAAGGCCAAGTCGGCGGCGAAGGCGTCGATGCGGGCCGACGTCTCGCGCGCCGTCGTCCGCGGCGCCGAGGTGCTGCGGATCTCCCGCCCGGATCTGGCCGCGGCCGGCCGGATCGCCGACCTGACGCTGGAGGACGCCCCCGCCGACCTGACCGTCGACGTCGTCCTCGCCCCCTGACCAGCACCCCCGGCCGCCGCGCCCGCGGCGGCCGGGGGCGGCGGTCACACCTTGCAGGGCAGGTGCTTGATCCCGTTGATGAAGCTGGAGAAGAGCCGGTCGGGCTCCGCGGTGGCACGGATCTCCGGGACGCGCGTGAACAGCTCCCGGAACATCACCGTGATCTCCCTGCGCGCCAGGTTGGCGCCCATGCAGAAGTGCGGGCCGGGGCCCCCGAACCCCACGTGCGGGTTGGGGGAGCGGGTGATGTCGAAGACGTCGGGCTCGGTGAACACCGTCTCGTCCCGGTTGGCGGAGTTGTAGAAGAGCAGGACCTTGTCGCCGGTCTTGTACCGGTGGCCGTTCATCTCGTACTCCCGGGTCACCGTCCTGCGGAACTGGATGACCGGCGTGGACATCCGGACGATCTCCTCCACGGCCCCGGGCATGTGCCTGTCGAAGTCCTCCAGCAGCAGGGCGCGCTGCTCCGGGTTGTCGGTGAGCAGCTTGAGGCCGTGCGACATGGCGTTCCGTGTCGTCTCGTTCCCGGCCACCACGAGCAGGATGAAGAACGAGCCGATCTCCTGGTCGGTCAGCCGCTCGCCGTCGACGTCGGCGGAGACCAGCGCGGAGACCAGGTCGTCGCCGGGCCGCCGGCGCCGCTTGCGGGCCAGCTTCATCGCCAGGTGGTTCAGCTCGTACCCGGCGACCATCACCTTGAGGAGCCCGTAGAGGGCGCCGAGGCGGGTGATGCCGTCGCGGGTGTAGTCCCTGCCGCCGCTGTACTCGGGGTCGCCGAGGCCGAGGATGATGTTCGTCCGGTCGTACACCATCGGGCGGACGCTTTCGGGGATGCCCATCATGTCGCAGATGACCTGGAGGGGGAGCCGGGCGGCGACGTCGGTGACGAAGTCCGCCGATCCCTTGCCGATCAGGTCGTCCACGATCCGGGTCGCGGTCGCCTGGAGGTCGGTCTCCATCTTCGCCAGGATGCGCGGGGTGAACGCCCGCGACACGATCCGCCGGATCTTGGCGTGCCGGGGATCGTCCATGTTGATCATCGAGCCGAAGTAGCGGGCGAGGTAGCCCGGCAGGTCGGCGATGCTGTTGGAGCAGGGCTCGCTGCTGAAGACCTCCGGGGTGCGGCTGGCCTCGACCACGTCGGCGTGCCTGGCCAGCGCGTAGAAGCCGGGACCGGTCTTGACGAACGGCAGCTTCAGCTCCGGGAAGAACGCCGGGTGGTCCAGTTGCCGCAGCCGCGTGAACGCCGCCATGCGCTGTTCGGGGGGGAGCGCCCAGAACTTCAGGTTCGACAGGTTGCCGTCGACCGTGTCCCGCGCCGTGGTCGTCATGCCGGGCACCCACCTTCGCAGCCGTACTCAGAATCTCGTTCGGTTTCTATCGAATCGGGGTCCAATGAGGACGTCAAGCAAACCGGGCGATCTCCCTGGAGCGGGTGTCAGAGCAGCAGGAGGGCGAAGGCGGCCGGAATCGCCAGTGCGGCGGTGGTCCTGACGGCCGGCATGCGGACCGCCAGGACGGTGCCCCGGTGCGCGTCCCGGGCCAGATAGGCGAGGACGGCGCTCAGGGCGCGTCCCGCGCCGAAGGCGGTACCGGTGCCTAGGGTGGCGGCCGGGCCCTGGTGGCTGAGCAGGAGCGCCAGCGCCAGGACGTACGGGCTGCCGGCGGAGACATAGGTCCGCACGCCCGTGCCGAGTTCGAAGCCGAACCGCAGCGAGCCGCGGCGCAGCCTGGTCTGCAGGACCTCAGGCGGGATCTGCCGGGCGTTCTGCGGAAGCGGGACGCGGATCATGCCGAGCTCGCGGGCCGCGCCGAGGACGGCCACGCCCACGATCGCGACCGTCCGCGCGGACGGCGGCAGCGGCGCGGCGAGGCCGGACAGCAACCAGATCACCGCCGCGCTGAGGGTGCCCCCGGCCAGCAGCCCGAGGGTGAAGACGGCCAGGACCTCGCCCTGCCGTACGGGAGCCCGCCAACCTGGCGAGAACAGCACGGACTCGCTGTTGCGCGTTCAAACGCTGCCGGACAGCGAGAACCCCGCGAGCGCCCCGATCGACGCCCAGCACAGGACGGACGCGTCGAGCGCGGCCGCGGCGACGGCCAGCAGCGCCAGGGCCGCGGCGGGCGGCAGCGGGTCGGCCAGGCCCCGCCGCACGCGCCCGGCCGTCAGTTCTTGCACGTCACCGCTTTGCGGCAGATGGTCTTGTACCAGTTGCCCTTCTTGGACTTCTTCCAGCCGTCATGGCAGCGCCAGGTGACGCCCTTCTTGCACTTGCCGCAGCTCTTCGCGTACGCCCAGAGCCACCCGTCGTAGCCGCCGCTGTAGCACTGGCTGGGACGCAGCTTGTACCAGCCCGGATGCGAGACGCCCGACTTGTGGAAGCCCTTGTACTTGCCGCTCGTCCGGCAGCACCAGCTGCACGCGTAGCTCGGCCCGCAGCCGGGGGAGCAGTTGTGGCCGGCCGCGTACGACGGGCACCGCGGATAGATGTCGTAGTAGCCGACCAGCTGGAAACCGGACGCCACCGCCTCCCGCGCGGGCGGGAAGACGCCGAGGGCCTTCAGCCCGGCGGTGGCGCCGGCGGCGAACAGGCCGGTGAGGATGCTGCGCCGCGCCGGGCGGAGCGTCGGCCCGTCCGGCGGGACGGGGCGGCGGCGGGCGCGCCGCGCTCCGGGGGGGCGCGGGCCGCGCAGCGGCGGGATGTCCGCCAGCTCGATCACCGGCCCGGTGGCGGGACCGGCGGGCGGCTCGGTCATCGGCTCGGTCATCGGGTCGCCTCCAGGGTCAGCTCGCGGAGGGCCTCGGGGGAGCCCACGGGTTCGGCGGCCCGCACCCGCCCGTCGTCGCCGACGAGCACGGCGAACGGAGTGGCGGGTACGCCGTATTCGGCGAACAGGCCGTCCTGCTCTCCGGAGAGCACGCTCGCGCCGGGCGGGACGCCGTCGGCGGGCGGGCCCGCGAAGACCGCGTGCAGCGGGCCGCCCGGCACCGGGCCGTCCGGGGAGGCGGCGGCGGCCAGCACCTCGGTGCACACGCCGCAGTCGCGGTCCAGGAAGAGCACCAGGCCCGGCCCGAGCCGGTCGAACGCGGGCGCGGCCGTGCCGGGCGCCGGCCCGAGCCCGGTCCGGTGCCGGGCCGGGGCTCCCCGGCTCAGCGCGTGCACCTGCCGGACCAGCCCGGCGACCACCAGTGCGAGCAGCAGGATCGCCACCCACGACAGCAGCAGCGCGCTGTTCTGGAAGCTCATCCGGCGGGCCTCCTCTCCTCGGTCGTGCTCTCCACGGTCATGGCGCGCGGGAGCGTCCACAGCAGCACCGCGAACGCCAGTCCCGCCGTGCCGGTGACGGTCAGCTCGAAGGGCGCGGGGCCCGCGGGCAGGCCGTGCAGGGCGCCCGCCAGGGCCAGGGCGGCGAGGGCGGCGGCCCGTCCCGCGACCCAGCCGGTCATGGGGGTGTCGCCGCCCGCGCAGCCGCACGGGACGCCGCGCCGGGTCCGAGCCACGTACGTCCCGTAGCCCGCGTACAGGCCGAACAGGACGGCCGCCGCGGCGGACGCCGCGCGCATGGGCCCGTCCGTCCAGCGCAGCAGCGCCACCGCGCCGCCCGCTCCGGCGAGGGCCTCCGCGCCGATCACGGCGGCCGCCACCGGCCCGGTGACGGCGCGGGGGAGCGTGCCGTGCGCCCGCAGCGCCGCCGCGAGCCGGCCGGGCCTGCGCACCTGCCCGGCCGCCGACAGCAGCAGCACGAGCGGGACCGCGACCGCCGCGATCCCCGCGAGCGCCCCGGTCACCGGATCGCCTGGACCGACAGGCCGGCCAGGCGCCGCGGGACCTCCCGCACCCGGTCCTCCTCGGGCAGGACGGTCACCAGCAGCGACCTCAGCGCGAGCAGGAAGTAGGGGCCCTGGCCCTCGATCACGTCCTGGAACAGCTCCCCGCCCGCGACCGGCGCGCCGCGCCACGAGGGGAGCCGCCGGCGTGTCCGCTGGTTCAGCGCGGTGATCTCCAGGAGCCCGAGGCCCGGGACCTCCTTGACCATCTCGGCGGGCTCGGGACGCCGGGCCCGGCCGCGCGGGACGGCGGTGATCCCGTCGGGGTGCTCGGTCAGCCGCAGCGTGCCGAAGAACGCCACCGCGTCCGCGGGACGCGCGTGGTACAGGTGCGTGAAGACCGCGTGGCGGCGGCCCTCCCACACGGCCGCGAGGACGGGGTCGCTGACCCCCGTCTCGGCGTCGCGGGCCGCCGTCCGGCCCACCCGGAGCCGTCCGCCCTGCATCCGGAACTCCTGCTCGAACCGGTCGAGCCCGATGTCCGCTGCCCAGGCCAGGGCGTCCGCGCGGGTGCCGCTGGAGATCTCGTGGAGCCGCCCGCCGTCGGCGATCCGCGCCACCGACGTGCAGGGCCGCCGGAGATCCTGGGCACCGGAGATCCGGACCCGCACGCCGTCGAGCGACCGGTGGGTGATGTTCATTCCGGGTGCGCTCATACCGTCCCCTCTCTGCGGGACGCACCTCCCACAGAAGTACCGCGGGTAACAGACGTGACGCTACGCGTGATCTCTCGCTTTGGCGGCAAACCTTCCGGAAGTGGTCACCGGCCGGGGCGGGATAGGGTCGACTGCCGGACCCGCGCGGCGCGGCGTTTCAGAGCCGGGCGGGTGCCGCGCCCTGGGTAGGGTCGTGGGGTTCTCCGGCAGGCGCGCGTACTGAGGTGAGTCATGGGCGAGGTCGATGTGCTGATCCGGCGGCTGGATCCCGGTCTGCCGCCGCCCCGGTACGCCCACGCGGGCGACGCGGGCGCCGATCTCGTCGCCGCTGTGGACGTCGAGCTGCCGCCGGGGGAGCGCGCCGTGGTCCCGACCGGGATGGCGATCGCGCTGCCCGACGGCTACGCCGCTTTCATTCACCCCCGGTCCGGTTTGGGCGCTAGGTTGGGGGTGACCATAGTGAACGCACCCGGTACGGTCGACGCCGGCTATCGGGGTGAGATCAAGGTGACCCTGCTGAACACCGACCCCCGCGCCACCGTGCGACTGCGGCGCGGAGACCGGATCGCGCAGATGGTCGTGCAGCGGGTGGAACGGGCGGTGTTCCACGAGGTCGCCGAGCTTCCGGGATCGGCGCGTGGAGCGAACGGCTTCGGTTCCACGGGCGGATTCGGCGCCCCGGGCGAATTCGGTCCAGGACCTGGTTCCGGGGACAATGAGCACAGTCGAGAAGGAGCGTGAGTCGTGGCTTTTGGACGTCGCCGGCAGGCCGAGGAGCCCGAGAAGGGGACCGAGGCGCAAGCGGAGCCGGCGGAGGCCGCCGAGGAGGCTCCCGCCAAGGCGGAGTCCCCTGAAGGCGGTCCGTGGGACTCCGAGGACTCCTTCCCCGAGATCCAGCGTCTCGATTTCGGATCGCTGCAGGTTCCCGTGGCGCCCGGGCTGGGCTTCCAGGTGAACATCGAGCCCACCCAGGTGGACGAGGCGGGCAACCCGACCGATGGGCGGCCCGTCGCGGTGCTCGTGCAGTACGAGGAGAGCGCCATGCAGCTCCAGGTGTTCGCGGCGCCGAAGCGCAGCGGCATCTGGGAGGACGTGCGCCGGGAGACCGCGAGGGACATCCAGGAGGAGGCGAAGGGCCAGACCCAGGAGGGCGAGGGCCCGTTCGGCCCCGAACTGCTGGCGATGGTGCCCGCGGCGCTGACCGAGGAGGTCCTCGCCGAGATGTCGCAGGAGGTCCGCGAGCAGATCCCGGCCGAGTTCGTCGAGCAGGGGTGGGCGCCGCAGATCATCCGCTTCCTCGGGGTGGACGGTCCCCGCTGGTTCCTCCAGGCCGTGGTGCAGGGCGCCGCGATCGAGGACGAGGAGCAGTGGCAGGTCCTGGAGGACGTGCTGCGCGGCGTGGTCGTCCACCGCGGCGACGCGCCGATGCCGCCGCGCGACCTGCTGGAGCTGCAGATCCCGAAGGAGTTCAGCGAGGCCGGGCAGGAGGGGGACGCCGAAGAGGGCGAGGAGCACTTCAACCCCTTCGAGCGCGGCCCCGAGATCACCGAGGTCCGCTGACCGGGCCGTCCCGCCCGCCGGACCCGCTCGCCGGGCCGCACGCTTTTCGGTCGTGCGGCCGGGCGGGTTCCTGCCGTGCGCCGGACGGCCGAACCCTTGCCTCGGACGCCCGGCGGGTGCTCAATCGGGACATGTCGAAGAAGACGCGCAAACGCCGGGCCCGCAAGCGCAGCAAGAGCAACAAGGGCAGACGGCCCAACGCCCGCCGCTAGGACCCGATCATCTCGAAGGTCATCGCGTGCTCGACGCCGGCGGCGCGTCCGCCCTCCTCGGCGATGCCGGTGAGGAAGGACGCCGCGTCGAACTCCGCGCCGGGGGCCGGGGCGGCGGACAGGTTCGCCAGGTACAGGCGGTGCGCGAGCAGCGAGTCGATGCCGGCCTCCAGGTGGCCGGTGACGTCCACGTAGTGCGTGGCCCGCGGCGACCCGCCGAACAACGCGAACCGGACGCCCTGCCACGGTTCGAGGTCGAGGTCGCGGAACACCCACCGGTTGGCGGCGTCCCTGATCGCGTCCGCGACGGCCAGGCCGAGCACCCGGTGGTCGGCCATGTTGAAGGCGCCGCCGGGGAACTCCTCCCGGAAGTTGATCGACAGCACCACCTCGGGCCGGTGCCACCGGATCGCGCCCGCGAGGGCGCGCCGCAGCGGGAGCCCGTACTCCAGCACGCCGTCGGCCAGATCGAGGAACTCGACGTTGTCGACGCCGACCCGGCGGGCCGCCTCGATCTGCTCCGCGCTGCGGACCTGGGCGGCCTCGCGCGGGTCCATCGAGTCGATCCCGGCCTCCCCGCGGGTGGCCAGCACCTCCGTCACCGTCTTGCCCTGGCTCGTCCATCTGGCGATCGCAGCCGAGGTTCCGTATTCCAGGTCGTCGGGGTGCGCGACGATCGCCAGCGCACGCTCCCAGTCCTCCGGTACCGCTTCCATGCCCCCATCCTGGCCGATGGGCCGCCGCGAGGGGCGGCGGTAGGGTTTTGCCTACCCCGATCGGCGTGCTGGACCCATCCTCCGCCGCCTTCGCCGTCCGTAGCTTCTCTTCCGTAGGCGCCCAGGAAGGGCGCTGGGCGGGAGGCAACATCATGTTCGGACACAAGGGGCCGGCCCCGGCGGGCGAGGCGCCGGGTGAGGCGCTCCGCCTGGACGGCGTGCGCAAGGTGTACGGCGTCGAGGACAACCGGGTGGTCGCGCTGGACGGTGTGTCGCTGTCGCTGCCGACCGGGTCGTTCACCGCGGTGATGGGCCCGTCCGGGTCCGGCAAGAGCACGCTGCTGCAGTGCGCGGCGGGACTCGACCGTCCCACCGAGGGCCGGGTCTTCGTGGACGGCGCCGAGCTGACGGGGGACGGCGAGGCCGCGCTGACGAAGTTCCGGCGCCGCCGGATCGGGTTCGTCTTCCAGCAGTTCAACCTGCTGCCGACGCTGAACGTCATGGAGAACACGGTGCTGCCGCTGAAGCTGGCGCGCCGCAGGGTGGACCGGGAGAAGGCACGCGCGGTCCTCGCCAGGCTCGGGCTGGGCGACCGGCTCCGCCACCTGCCCGCGGAACTGTCGGGCGGGCAGCAGCAGCGCGTCGCGATCGCGCGGGCGCTGGTCACCGAACCGCGGATCGTGTTCGCCGACGAGCCGACCGGCGCGCTCGACACCCGCAGCGCCCGCGACGTCCTGGGGCTGCTCCAGGAGTCGGTGCGGATGTTCGGGCAGACGGTCGTGATGGTCACCCACGACCCGGTCGCCGCGTCCTTCGCGGACGCGGTGCTGTACCTGGCCGACGGGCGGATCGTCGGTCACCAGGCCGCGCCGACCGCCGAGGCCGTCGCGGAGCGGATGACGCACCTGGCCGAAGAGGTCGAGCGTCAGCGGACGATGGCGGGGGCGTGACCGTGTTCGGACTGGCGATGCGTTCCCTGCGCCGGCGCACCGGCGCGTTCGCGGCGAGCTTCCTCGCGATGTTCCTCGGCTCGGCGATCATCATGGCGTTCGCCTCGATGCTGGACACCGCGGAGGCGGGCGGCGCGACCGGCCCGGCCCGCGAGACCCTGGAGGTCATGGCGTACGTGGTCGGCGGCTGGGGCCTGCTGCTGGTGGTCTTCGCGGTCACCTCCACCATGACCCTGTCGGTCCGGCAGCGGGCCGCGGAGATCGCGCTGCTGAAGAGCGTCGGCGCGACGCCCGCGCAACTCGCCCGGATGATCGTCGGCGAGGCGGCGGGCCTGGCCGCCGCCGCGGCGCTGCTCGGGATCGTCCCCGCGCTGCTGATCGGCCGGGGCCTGCTCTGGATGCTGCACGACACCGGCCAGGTCCCGGCGGACGTCTCCCACGCGTTCGGGCCCGTCGCGCTGGCGCTGGGCATCGGGATCATGTTCGTGTCGGCGACCGCCGCCGCGCTGATCACCGCGCGCCGCGCCACCCGGATCGGGGCGGCCGAGTCGCTGTCGGCCGCGGCCGCCGACACCGGGCGGACGAGCCGGCGGCGCGTCGTGTTCGCGGTGCTGTTCCTGCTGGTCGCGACCAACCAGGCGATCATCACGGTGACGGTGATGGACGGCAAGGGCACCGACGCGATGGCGACGGCCGGGCAGGCCGACATCCTCGCCGCGATCGGGCTGGCGCTGCTGGCACCCGCGATCATGCGGCGCGCGACGTCGCTGCTCGCCGGGCCGGTGCGGCGGCTGGGCGGCCCGACCGGCGACCTCGCGGCGGCCGTCATGCGCCGCCGGACGGGCGCCATGGCCGCCGCGGTCACCCCGGTCATCCTGTTCGTCGGGACGGCGGTCGGCACGCTCTTCCTGCAGGCCACGGAGAACGCGGCGACGGAGGCCGCCGGGCTGGGCAAGACCGCGGAGCAGCGGGACATCGAGACGCTGAACCTCGTCGTCATCGGGATGGTGCTGCTGTTCACCGCGATCATGCTGGTCAACACACTGATCGCGGGGACCGCGCACCGCCGCCGCGAGTTCGGCCAGACGCGCCTCGCGGGCGCCACGCCACGGCAGGTGCTCGGCATGGTGGCGCTGGAGTCGGCGGTCGTGACCGGCACCGGGGTGGTCTGCGGGACGGTCGCCTCGGTCTTCACGATCGTGCCGTTCGGCCTCGCCCGGCGGGACTCCCTCACCCCGGACGGCAGCGTGTGGACCTACCTCGGGGTGGTGGCGCTGGCCGCCGTCCTCACCGTGGCGACGGCCTACGGCGCGACCCGCCGCACGATCCGCGTCCCCGCGGTCGAGGCGGCGCTCGGCTGACGTCCGGTGGACCGTCCAGGATCTCGCCATCGAGATCCACGGTGACGCCGATCATGATCACTCGTCGGCCGAAAGGGCGGCAGGCGGAACGCCGAGCCCGCCGTCCGGGGCGGACGGCGGGCTCGGCGGCGCCGGTCAGTGGGCGCGGGCCCGGTGCGGGAGGAGGAAGGCGATGAGGAACGCGGCGGCGGTGAGACCGCCCGTGAGGACGGTGACCCGCGCCGCGGCGTCCAGCGCGGCCGGTGCCGCGAAGTGCCCGTCGACCGGGGCGCCGGCGACGCCGAAGAAGACCGTGCCGAGGATCGCGACGCCGAGGGACGCGCCGAGCTGCTGGATCGACTCCAGTGTGGCCGAACCGGACCCCATCTCGTGGTCGGCGATGCCCGCGACGATGATGTCGAACAGCGGGACGAAGATCATGCCCATGCCGGCGCCGAACAGCAGCAGCGGCGCCGCCAGGTGCCAGCCGCCGAGGCCTGTCCCGGCCGCCTCGAACACCGTGTAGAGCCCGACCAGGCCGGCGCCCATCATGGCCAGGCCGATGTGCAGGATGCGGCGGCCCAGGCTGTTCATGGTCATGCCGCTGAACGCCGATCCGGCGAACGCGCCGATCGCCCAGGAGGACATGGCCACGCTGGCGCTGAGCGGGGTGTAGCCGAGGCCGAGCTGGAGGAACAGTCCGACGGCGAGCGAGAAGCCGGTGATCGTTCCGAAGAAGACGATGACGAACAGGACGCCGGAGCTGTAGGAGCGGCTGGCGAACACGCTCAGCCGGACCAGCGGCGTCCGGCCGCGGCGGGCGCGGCGGACCTGGTGCAGGGCGAACAGGGCCAGGGCGGGCACCGAGCCGGCGAGCATCGCCAGCGACCAGGTGGGCCAGCCCAGCTCGCGGCCCTGGACGAGCGGGTAGACGAGCAGGCTCATGCCGAGCCCGCCGAGCAGCATCCCGGTGACGTCCAGGCCGCCGGAGCGCTGGGTGCCGGCCGGCGCGGGCAGCACCCGTGCGCCCACCGCCAGCGCGTACGCGCCGACCGGGACGTTGATCAGGAAGATCGCGCGCCAGCCGGTGCCGAACAGGTCGGCGTCGACCAGCAGCCCGGCCACCACCGGGCCGAGGATCGTGGCGAGGCCGATCACCGGGCCGAACAGCGCGAACGCCTTGCCCATGTCCCGGGCGCCGAACAGGTCGCGGATCAGCCCGAAGGACTGCGGGACCATCACCGCGGCGAACAGGCCCTGCGCCACCCGGGCGCCGATCAGGCTCTCCGGTGACCAGGCGAACGCGCAGGCCATGGAGGTCGCGACGAATCCGGCCGTGCCGGCGAGCAGGACCGGCCGGCGGCCGAACATGTCGCCGAGCCGCCCTCCGGTGAGCAGCGCCACGGCGAGCGCGAGCGTGTACGCGGCGGCCATCCACTGCAGTGCGGAGTAGGAGCCGCCGAGGTCCGCGCGGATCGCGGGCGCGGCCACGTTCACCACCGTGGAGTCGAGCAGGTTCAGCAGGGTGGCGGCCAGGATCGCGGACAGGCCGAGCCAGCGGCGCGGGTGCGGTGCGTCCCCGCCGTCCGGGCACGTCTGCTGCGGACGGGTCTCCCCGGTGGAGGCGGGGGTGTCGAGCGTGGCGGTCACGGCTCTTCCTTCCTGTTCAGAGCGGAATGCTCTGTTCCGATAATAGCAGAACGGAACGCTTCATTCCAGTTTGGGAGGAGGGGAGGTGAGGGGTCCGATTCGTACCGGGATGCCATACGCTTCGAGTCATGGACGAGGTTTCGCCGGGCGCCGGGCGGGGGCCGCGCGAGCGCGGCGGGGGCGGCCTGCGGCGGTTCCTGCGCCGGGTGACGTCGAGCAACGCCGAACTCGAGGCCGAGGAGCTGCAGAAGACCGCGGGCGGCGAGGGCGCGACGCCGATCACCGACTGCCGCGAGCGCCGACGGCACCGGGTGGCGGGTACGCTGCGTACGGTGACGCTCCGTCCGCGGGGCGGCGCACCCGCCCTGGAGGCGGAGCTCTACGACGGCACCGACGTGATCAGCCTCGTCTGGCTCGGCCGCCGCAGGATCGCGGGCATCGACCCGGGCCGCATGCTGCGCGCCGAGGGGCTGGTGAGCGTGCAGGACGGGCGCAAGGTCATCTTCAATCCGCGATACGAGCTGCGCGGCGGTCCGTAAGCCGCGGCGAGCGGCCGGGAGTGCGATGTGAGCGAACGGGAAGACGGCGGAGGGCGCGGCGTGGAGACGGAGACCACACCGCCGGACGGCCGCGGGAACGGGGCCCCGGGCGCCTCCCGCACGCCCGGCACGGAGCGGGAGACGCCGGCGCCCGGCGCCGAGCCCGCACCCGACACCGCGCACGACACCGTCGAGGCGGCCGTGCGCGCCCAGTTGAGCAAGGCGCTGGGCGGTGTCCGCGGCATGGTCGAGGCCGCCGTGCCCGTGATCGCCTTCACCGGGACCTACATCGCGGCGGAGGAGGTCCGGCTCGCCGTCATCGCCGGTGTCGCCGCCGCGGTGGTGCTGCTCGGCGTCCGCCTCGCGCAGCGGTCCAACCCCCAGTTCGTCCTGAACAGCCTCATCGGCATCGCGATCGCCGCGTTCTTCGCGCTGCGCTCCGGCCGGGCCGAGGACGCGTTCCTGCCCGGCATCATCCTGAACGCCGGCTACGGCGCCGCGATGATCTTCTCGATCGCGGTCCGCTGGCCGATCGTCGGCTTCATCATCGGCTCGGTCACCGGCGACCCGACCGCGTGGCGCCGCGACCCCGGGATCGTGAAGCTCTGCTCCCGGCTCACCTGGCTGCTGCTGCTGCCGTGTGTCGCCCGGGTGGCCGTCCAGTACCCGATCTACCTCGCCGACGGCGACCAGAGCGGCCTGCTCGGCGCCGCCAAGATCGCGATGGGCTGGCCGCTGCAGGTGGCGGCGCTGGCGGCCATGGTGTGGCTGCTCGCCCGCGGCCGCACCCCGATGGAACGCGGAAGACCCGCCTGACGGCACCGCCCCCGCCGCCCCCGGGCGTCAGTGGCCC
>NZ_SMLC01000062.1 GCF_004349245.1 Actinomadura sp. 6K520
GCGGCGGGCTGGTGCCGCGCCTTGCGGTGGGACTTGATCGCGGCACGCTCCATGGCCGCGACGGGTGCGGGGGCCTCGGCGCGGCGCCAGACGCGGGCGACGATCACGACCTCGCGGGGTTCGCGGATCGGGGTGAGGCGGCACCAGGTGCGGGGCTCGGCGAGGTAGCGGCCCTGGGAGAGCAGCAGTTCGGTGAGCCGCTTGCCCTCGATGACCGGGCGGGTGGCGAGCCAGGTCAGCACCCCCGGCGGGACGATGTACAGGACGTGCCAGGGGGATTCGAAGGGGATGCCGACGACCCTGAGCAGGACGATCCAGGGCACGAACACGCCGAGGAAGACGCCGATCTGGACGAGCGGCAGCGGCATGGGCAGCCGCAGGTCGTACAGCTTGTACAGCCGCTTCTCGATGCGCCAGATGTTCGTGTACGTGGGTAGATCCACGCCCCTACTCCCCTAACCGCGCGAGCACGGGTTGCCGGTCAGCTGACGTCCACGCCGAGGGCCGTGGCTATCGCCTTGGCCGTGGTCTCGATGATGTTGGGCACGTAGAAGACCACCCCGATTCCGATCGCCAGAAGGATGAACTGAACGAAACGCGTGATCTCGCGGGTGAACAGGAAGAAGATCGCCACAATGGAGACGATCACCAGGAACAGCGGACCGAATATCTGCCGCAGCCAGTCGGCGAGCTGATCGGTCTTCAGTTCGTCATTGGGCGCCGCAAGGAGGTCGTAGGGAATCGACGCGATAATGTGGTGCAGCATCGATGTTCACCTTCCTTGGTCGGCGGATTCGCTGGGGGTCGGTTCGCTCAAATCAGGGCCTCTCATGATGTGTCCGGTCGCGTGGTCCCGCGGATGTTGCGGACGAGCCACTTGTCGCCGCTCTTCACCATGGCGAGCTGGTAGGTCTGCTCCAGCTCGCCGTCGCCGCCCGCGGCGGGACGCCAGACGACGGTCGCGGTGATGGTGCGCTCGCCCGGGGATCCCTTCGGCGCCACGACCTCCCTGACCTGCACGAAGGTCACGGAATTGGCGAGACCGGCGATGGTGGTCCCGTCGGAGAAGCGTGACAGGGCCTCCTGGTTGCCGGTCGCGTACTCCTGGAAGAAGGTACCGAGGAAGGGCTGGAGCTCGCCTTCGAGCGCGGTGTCGCGGTTCTGGACGCCGCCCTCGGGAAGCTGCGCCTTGGTGGGCGGGGGAAGCAGCGCGGGACGGGCGGACACGACCAGGGACCCGCCCTTGTCGGCGTACACGGGAACGGCGAGCCGCAGCCACTTCTCGCCGTTGCGGGCGAGCAGCGTCACGGTCGCGTTGTTGGCGTCGCGGGCGTCCACTCCGGCGACCTGGATGGACTGCACCTGCATCCGGCCGGCGCCGTTCCAGCCGAATTGGGGGTCGGCGCCGTCGGGCAGGAAGGTCCGCAATTGCGCCTCGCGGGCGGCGGCGTTGTTCTGGTCGAAGTTCAGATAGACGTCGGCGAATTGGAGGGCGAACGCGCCGGCGGCGCTGCTGGGGAAGCCGGCGCCCCGCTGCGGCTTGGCCGTGGTCGTGGGCCCCCCGGCGGTCTCGTCGGCGGTGAAGCGCTCGAACGGGGCGCGGATGCCGTTGACCAGGACGACGATGATCACTGCCCAGAGCACGGCGCGCCCGGCCCACACCCACCAGCGCCCGCCGGCACCGCCCCAGCGGCCGCCGCCACGGCCGCCGCCACCGGAGCGCCCGCGGCGGTCACCGCCGGGCGGGTCCCAGGGGTCGACGGACGACGAGAGCGCCCGGCCGGGCGCCGCCGTCTCCTCGACCACGGCCGTGTCACGGCCGCGTCCCACGGCCGACCTGCGAGCCATCCCGCCTCCGCTCGCGCCTCGCCCCCGGTCGGCGCGCTGATGTGTGCCTGATCATGTGCCGGTGGCCTTTCTGAACCCACCTCGGGCCCAGGGTAACCACGGGCGTCAATTGTTCCAGCGCATCCCAGCAAAGCACAGCCCCGGCACGCGGTTGTGGATAATGCAATCCACCTCAGCAGGAACGGGGAAGATTGCCAAACGGTGACGATCCCCTATCCAAGGCTCCGAACAGTGCGCAGGTCCAGGTACCGGACAAGCGGCACGACTCGGGAGTTGCTTGGTTACCGGGGTGGCGATGGCGATCGCACTTTCTTCCCGAAAGAATCCGACAGAGTGTCATAATCGGGACATCTCACGACAGAAGGCCCAGCTCAGTGGCCACACGATCCTCCCGTGCCCCGGCTGTCGCCAAAATCACACAGGTCACTGACCTGCCCGGACGCCCGCCGCCCCTAGACGTTGAAGCGGAACTCCACGACGTCGCCGTCCCGCATGACGTACTCCTTGCCCTCCATGCGGACCTTGCCGGCGGCCCTGGCCGCGGCCATGGAGCCGGCGGCGGTCAGGTCGTCGAACGAGACGACCTCCGCCTTGATGAAGCCGCGCTGGAAGTCGGTGTGGATGACCCCGGCGGCCTCCGGCGCGGTGTCCCCCTTGCGGATCGTCCAGGCCCGCGCCTCCTTCGGGCCCGCGGTCAGGTACGTCTGCAGGCCCAGGGTCGCGAACCCGACCCGGACGAGCTGCGCCAGCCCCGACTCCTCCTGCCCCATGCTCTGCAGCAGTTCGAGCGCCTCGTCGTCCGGCAGCTCGATCAGCTCGGCCTCGATCTTGGCGTCGAGGAAGATGGCCTCGGCGGGGGCGACCAGGTCGCGCAGCCGCGCGCGCAGCGCCTCGTCGGTCAGCTCGGCCTCGTCGAGGTTGAAGACATAGAGGAACGGCTTGGCCGTGAGCATCTGGAGCTCGCGCAGGAGCGCCAGGTCGATCCCGGCCTTCTCGGCGCCCGCGAAGAGCGTGACGCCGTCGTCCAGGAGCTTCTGGGCGGCGTGGACGGCGTCGACGACGGCGAGCTTGTCCTTGTCCTTCTTGGTGCGCGCCTCCTTGTCGAGGCGCGGCAGCGCCTTCTCGATCGTCTGGAGGTCGGCGAGGATCAGCTCGGTGTTGATCGTCTCGATGTCGCGGGACGGGGCGACGTCCCCGTCCACATGGGTGACGTCGGGATCCTCGAACACGCGGATGACCTGGCAGATCGCGTTGGTCTCCCGGATGTTGGCGAGGAACTTGTTGCCGAGGCCCTGCCCCTCGGAGGCGCCTTGGACGATGCCGGCGATGTCGACGAACTCCATCGTCGCGGGGATGATCTTCTGCGAGCCGAAGATCTCCGCCAGCACGGTCAGTCGCGGGTCGGGCACGCCGACCACACCGACATTGGGGTCGATGGTCGCGAACGGGTAGTTCGCGGCCAGCGCGTCGTTCTTGGTCAGCGCGTTGAACAGGGTGGACTTGCCGACGTTCGGCAGGCCGACGATTCCGATGGAGAGGCTCACGGCCGTCAAGTTTATGGGCGTCCGCGGACCCCTCGGGCTGCCCGGATCGCCCCGGCGGGGCGCGGGTCGGCCCGAATGTCCGGTGAGGCGGGCCGGCACGGCGCGTCGCGACCGGCGTTCGGCGCCGCGCTGTCACGATGAACGGATGGACCTCGCGCTGTTCGCCGGCCTCCTCGTCGGAGCCGTCTTCGGCGTCGTCGCCGGATACGCGCTCGCGACGAGCAGGCAGGGCTCGCTGATCGCACGGGCACGGGCGGCGGAGGAGAAGCTCGCCTACGCCGAGGACCGGATGGCCGAGCACTTCGAGAACCTGTCCGCGAAGGCGCTGGACGCCAGCAACCAGCGCTTTCTCGAACTGGCCGACGCCCGGCTCAAGGCGTCCGGCGTCGAGGCGGCCGGGGACCTGCAGCGGCGGCAGCAGGCCGTCGAGCATCTCGTCGCGCCGCTCAAGGAGACGCTCGCGAAGGTCGAGGAGCAGCTCCGCGAGGTCGAGACGGGCCGCCGGGAGTCGCACGCGATGCTGGCCAAGCAGGTCGACTTCGTCCGGCAGAGCTCCGACCAGCTGCGGCGCGAGACGCAGTCGCTCGTGCGGGCGCTGCAGCGGCCCGAGGCGCGGGGACGCTGGGGAGAGCTCCAGCTCCGCCGCGTGGTGGAGCTGGCGGGGATGGCGCACCACTGCGACTTCGACGAGCAGGCCGGCGCGTTCACGGTGAACGGCACCGTCCGCCCGGACATGGTGGTGCGGCTGGCCGGCGGCAAGAGCATCGTGGTCGATTCCAAGGTGTCGCTGGCCGCGTACCTGCAGGCGGCGGAAAGCGGCGATCCGGTGCGGCTGGACGCGCACGCGCGCCATCTGCGCGACCACGTCGACCGCCTCGCGGCGAAGTCGTACTGGCAGGCGTTCAGTCCCGCGCCGGAGTTCGTCGTCCTGTTCATCCCGGGTGAGGCGTTCCTCGCACCGGCGCTTGACCGCGACCCCGGCCTGCTGGAGTACGCGATACGGCGGCGGGTGCACATCGCCACCCCCACGACGCTCATCACCATGCTGCGGACGGCGTCGTACGCGTGGCAGCAGGCGGCACTGTCACGAAATGCCCGCGCGGTGTTCGACCTGGGCAAGGAGCTGTACGAGCGGCTGGGCACGATGGGCCAGCACGTGGACGAACTGGGCCGCGCGCTCACCGGCGCCATCAAGTCCTACAACCGGACGGTCGGATCGCTGGAGACGCGCGTGCTCGTCAGTGCGCGCAAGCTGAACGAACTGGGCGTGGTCGACGATGACCTGGACGGCCCCCGTCCGGTCGAGGAAAGCCCCCGTTCGCTCTCTGCGGCCGAACTGACCGGACATGACACCCGCTTCGATGCTTCCCTGGACGAGGACCCCGTCTCCCCTGAAGACGACCCCATAGAGGACGACCACTACGCAAGCGAGGAACAGTCTCATCCTGACTCGGCCACGGAACCGGTAGGTTTCGGCGGACGGGCCATCCCCGAGCGGACAGATCGGCTTGATCGGCGAGAGAGGTGGCCATGAGTTCATCGTCGGTACGCGACGCGCCGGGCGGCACGTCGCCGGTCCCTGGGGGTCCAGTGCGAGGTCGGCGCGGTGCATCGTCCTCGCCCCCGGCTGCGCGCCCGTCCTCGGCCGCCTCCCCGGCAAGCCCGATCGCCCTCACCGGACGGGGCGGCGCCGTCGTCATCTTCGGCGCCGGGGTGGTCTGCGGGCTGCTGTCGCGCTGGCTCGGCGTGCCGCTGCTCGCCGGGGCCGGATTCGCGATCGGCTGCGCCCTGGCGGCGTTCGCCACCCGTCCGGCCGACCTGCTCACGCTCGTCGTCAGCCCGCCGCTGGTGTTCTTCGCGGCCACGTTCGCGGTCGAGTTCGCCACCACGCTCGGCAACGGGTCGCTGGTGCGCGGTGTCACCGTGGGGGTCCTGACCGCGCTCGCCGCGACGGCGCCGTGGCTGTTCTTCGGGACGGTGCTGACGGTGGTGATCTGCCTGTCCCGCGGTCTGATGACGAACGTCCGTGAACTGCAGGACAAGCTCGCCGGCGTCCGCCTCTTCGAGAAAGAGGAGAACGAGAACCCCGTCCGGTGGGACGAGTCCCCCACCACGACGCAGGAGCGCCGCCCCCACCACGGCGAAGTGGACTGACCCCTCCGCGGGGACGCCCCTACACCGGGGTGATGCGGAGGTCCTTGCGGAGTTCCTTCGGGAGCGAGAAGCGCATGTGCTCCTTGACGGACTCGATCTCCTCGGCCTCACCGAAGCCCCGCTCCGACAGCCAGGCCAGCACGTCCTGGACCAGCTCGTCCGGCACGGAGGCCCCGCTGGTGACGCCGACCGTGGTGACGCCCTCCAGCCAGGCGGGGTCGATCTGCTCGGCGTAGTCGACCAGGTAGGCGCTCCGGGCCCCGTGCTCCTTGGCCACCTCGACCAGGCGGACGGAGTTGGAGGAGTTCGTGGAGCCGACCACGATGACGAGGTCGGACTGCCCGGCCATCTCCTTCACGGCGACCTGCCGGTTCTGGGTGGCGTAGCAGATGTCGTCGGACGGCGGGTCCATCAGCTTCGGGAACCGCTCGCGGAGCTTCTCGACGGTGGCGACGGTCTCGTCCACCGACAGCGTGGTCTGCGACAGCCACGCCACCTTCTCGGGGTCGCGGACGGTGACGTTGGCGACGTCCTCGGGGCCGTCCACGAGGTGGATGTGGTCGGGGGCCTCGCCGGTGGTGCCGATGACCTCCTCGTGGCCCTCGTGGCCGATCAGGAGGATGTCGTAGTCGTCGGCGGCGAAGCGCACGGCCTCCTTGTGGACCTTGGTGACCAGCGGGCATGTCGCGTCGATGGTGCGCAGGTCGAGGCCCTTGGCCTCCTCGTGCACCGAGGGCGCGACGCCGTGGGCGGAGAACACCACGATCGCCCCCTCGGGGACCTCCTCGGTCTCGTCGACGAAGATCGCGCCGCGTTCCTCCAGCGTCCTGACGACGTGGACGTTGTGGACGATCTGCTTGCGGACGTAGATCGGGGCCCCGTACTTCTCCAGGGCGATCTCGACCGTCTCCACGGCGCGGTCGACGCCCGCGCAGTAACCACGCGGCTTGGCGAGCAGGACACGGCGCTGGCTGTTGGCGGTCATGCCTCTATCGTACGAGTGACGGCACAAGCGCCGTGCAGCACGGGTGACTTGCCCTGACCCGCGCGAACGTACGGCTAACACCGCCGCCGATGGGGGTAGGGCGAACGGTGGGCCACGGGTGTGAGACACGGCACGCCGCTTTTAGACAGAAATCCATTAGCCCGGGGTGACCACCATCGCACCCATGGGGCAGAGTGAACTTCGACGAGACGCAGCCGCATGACCCGATCCGGTGTTCAGGACGGCAAGGAAGAGGAAAGACGATGACGAGATCGCCGCGCCGCCTCAAGCAGCAGGTTCAGGACACGGTGGGCGAACAGGTCCGCGACCTCCCGTTGCACGCCGTCCGGCTGGCCATGTTCGGCGTCGGCCGGGCCCTGCTGCTCGGCGACCGGGTGACCCGGGACTACAGGGAGATCACCAAGGGCGAGGGCGTGAAGCCGGTGCTCGGGCGGTTGCGCGACGACGTGCACACCACCGCCGAGAAGGTGGTGGGCCGCGTGGTGGAGCGCGTCCGCGGCGAGGAGCCCGCACCCGAGCCCGAGCCCGCCCGCCGGCCGAAGGCGGCAGCCACGGCCGCGCGGAAGACCGGCGAGGAGATCACGATCGGCAAGCCCGGCGCCGGGACGCGTCCCGCGCCCAGGCACACCCGTCCGGGGCCGCCGCCGAAGCCGCCGAAGCGCGCCACGGCCCCCGGCAAGCACCGGGCGGACAAGGCCGGCCCGTTCGCCGAGCCCGCGCCGAAGCCCGTGCCCGCCGAGCCGAAGCCGGAACCGGCGCCGCAGGCCGAGCCGGCTCCGAGCCCGAAGGCCGCCGACACGCCCGGGAGCCCGCCGAAGGGCAAAAACCTGCCGAAGGCCGGTGCGGACGCGAAGGCCAAGGACACGGCAAAGGACACGTCCAAGGACACGGCGAAGGACGAGGCGGCCAAGGCCAAGGCCGAGGACGAGGCGGCGTTCGAGCCGAAGCCGGAGCTGAAGCCCGCCGCGCAGGCCGAGGCCGAGCACCTCGTGGAGGACCTGCCCGTCCCGGACTACGACAGCGCCACGCTGCCGCAGCTGCGCGCGCGCCTGCGCGGCCTGTCCGTCGAGCAGGTGAAGCTGCTGCGCGAGTACGAGCGCAAGCACGCCGGGCGTGAGGACGTCATCCGCATGTACGAGCGCCGCATCGCGAAGCTCAACGGCGCCACCTGACCCGCGAATGCAGCGACAAGGGCCTCCGGACGACGCTTCCGGGGGCCCTTCGTCGCGTCCGGTGGGCTTCGCAGCCGTTCAGGGCGTGAGGAGCTTGTCCAGGGCCGGGAGCGCCGCGGCGACCGCCGCGCGTTCCTCGTCCGTCATCTGCGCGAGGCGTGCCGCCAGGAGGTCGATGCGGTGTTCGCGTCCGGCCGCCAGGCGGTCGCGTCCCGTGGGGGTGAGCCGGACGATGACGACGCGGGCGTCGGCGCCGTCTCGGCCGCGGGTGATGAGCCCGTCGCGTTCGAGCCGGTTGACCTGCGCGGTCATGGTCGGGAGCCGGACGCCGTGCTCGGCGGCCAGCTCCGTCATCCGGCGCGGCCCCTGGTCCAGGGAGGTGAGGACGGACAGCTGCTGGCTGGTGATCGGCTGGTCGGCACTGTCCCGGCGCAGCATCAGGACGACCTGGCGGAGGCGCTGGCCGAGGCGTTCGGCGAGCTCGCGTTCGGATGCGGTCACGGTCTCACCGTAGGGTGCCCGCATGGCGATGGAGACCTCGGCCGAATCCCCCGTCCCGGTGCGGACGGTCCTGCAGGCCGTCAGCGGCTGGATCGGGAGGCTCGGCCGCATCTGGGTCGAGGGCCAGATCACCGACCTCAACGCCCGCGGCGGGACGGTCTACCTGACGCTCCGCGACCCCGTGGCGAACATGTCGGTGCGGGTCGTCGGCCCCCGCGCCGTGTTCGAGGCGGCCGGACTGGTCACCGGTGGGGGGCCGACCCCCCACACCCCCCGGAACAGCCCGGTGGTGACCGACGGCGCCCGGGTCGTCGTCCACGCCAAGCCCGACTTCTGGATCAACCGGGGGA
Organism: Actinomadura sp. 6K520; assembly: GCF_004349245.1. Lineage (GTDB taxonomy): Bacteria > Actinomycetota > Actinomycetes > Streptosporangiales > Streptosporangiaceae > Spirillospora. The sequence continues at coordinate 8,576 of NZ_SMLC01000062.1, forward strand.
CGTTCTCGCTCAGCGCCCTGGAGGTCCGGCCGGTCGGCGTCGGTGAGCTGCTGGCCCGGCTGGAGCGGCTGAAGCGGGTGCTGGCCGCCGAGGGGCTGTTCCGCCCGGAGCGCAAGCGGCCGCTGCCGTTCCTGCCCGGCAGGATCGGGCTGATCTGCGGGCGCGACTCCGACGCCGAGCACGACGTCCTGGAGAACGCGCGGCGGCGGTGGCCGGCGGTGGCGTTCCGGGTGGAGAACACGGCGGTGCAGGGCTCCTACGCGGTGGGCGAGGTGATGGAGGCGCTGCGGGCGCTGGACGCCGACCCGGAGATCGAGGTGATCGTCATCGCGCGGGGCGGGGGCGCGATGGAGGACCTGCTGCCGTTCTCGGACGAGGCGCTGGTCCGCGCGGTCGCCGCCGCCCGCACCCCGGTGGTCAGCGCGATCGGGCACGAGCAGGACGCGCCGCTCCTGGACCTGGTGGCGGACGTGCGGGCGTCCACCCCGACCGACGCGGCGAAGAAGACCGTCCCGGACGTGCGGGAGCAGCTCCACCTCGTCCGGCAGCTGCGCGACCGGGGGCGGCGCTGCATCGCGGGCGGGGTGGAGCGGGAGCTGGCGTGGCTGGCGGCGATCCGGTCGCGTCCGGCGCTGGCCGACCCGGTGCGGGAGGTCGAGCGGCAGTCCGAGCGGGTGCTGGCGCTGCGGGACCGGGCGCGGCGCTGCCTGTCCGGCGCGCTGGACCGGGCGGGCGACGAGCTGTCGCACACCCGCGCCCGGCTGCTGGCCCTGTCCCCCGCCGCGACGCTGGCGCGCGGGTACGCGATCGTCCAGCGGGAGGACGGGGCGGTCGTGCGGGAGGCCGCGGAGGTCGAGGAGGGCGAGCGGCTCCACGTCCGGCTGGCCGGCGGACGGCTGGGCGTGACGGTCGACGAGCGCGACAAGTCCTGAGGCGTTCCGGGGTATGGGGTTGTACCCGGAGGATGGAAGAGTGGAGCGGATGGCGGACGAGACGGGGACGGCGGGCAAGCCGTCGTACGAGCAGGCACGGGACGAGCTGGCCGACGTCGTCAAGCGGCTGGAGGCGGGCGGCCTGACGCTGGAGGAGTCCCTCGCGCTGTGGGAGCGGGGCGAGAAGCTCGCGGCGATCTGCGAGGAGTGGCTGGAGGGCGCCCGCGCACGGCTGGCGGCGGCGATGGCGCAGCCCGACGAGGGCGACCCCCCCGCGCCGTTCTAGGATCCGGGCCTACGAGCCCGGCGTGGCGGCGCCCGTGGGGGTCAGGGGCGCGCCGTCCTTCGACTGGGGCTTGAGCGAGGCCGCGAGGACCGCCAGCTCCTCGTAGGTGGCCGTGCCGGTCACGACCAGGCTCGTCCCGTCCGGGAGGGTCCGGGCCAGGGAGTTCGCCTTCTTGTCCTTGCGGTGGTACTTGTTCCACACGTCGCCGCCGACCTGGTGCGTCCCGATGGGCACGCTGCTGTTGGTCATGCGCGGGATGTACTCGGACGCCTTCTCGTTGCTCTGCTCCAGGGCCGCGTACTCGTCACCGGGCGTCACGAACCCCAGGTGCCACGCGACGGGCTCGTCGCCGCCCTTGCCGAGGCCGTGCAGCCGGGAGCTGGTGGGACGCCAGCGCTCCGAAAGCCCCTCGGGCGCGTACACGGTGAAGGGGGCGTCGTTGCTCATCGCCCACAGCTGGGCGCTGTAGTCGACGGTCGGCAGGATCTGCTCGTCACTGCGCGGCGTGACGGCGTAGATCGCGAGGACGAGCACCAGGCACGCGGCCATCGCCATGGTGAAGCCGCCGAGCCCCGTGGTCAGCCGCTTGTGCACGGCGGGGCTCACCTCGATCACGGGCCGTCCGGCGCCGGTGTGCCCCTGGGCCGCGGCGCCGTCCGCTCCCGCGGCCCCGGCCTCCTGCCGGGCGTCGTCCTGGTGTTGGGCGCCCTCCTCGCGGGGGACGTCGTGCTCACGCGGAGCCTCCGCCTCGCGCGGGGCGTCCTCGGCTTCCGGGACGGAACGTGGGGTCTTGTCGGTCACCCCTCCAGGATCCCGTACGGTCAGCGCTGCTCGGTACGGGGGTTCCTGATCGTGCCGACGATGCCCATGATCTCGTCGGCGAGCCTGCGGGCGGCGTCCTCGTCGTCCAGCAGTGAGATCTCCGACACGGCGCCCGCCATCGCCCCGGTCAGCACCATGACCAGGGCCTCGTCCACGCCGCCGTCGGCGGTGTGGAACAGGGCGGCGTTGCGGCGCGCCCACTTGTTCAGCCGCTGCCGCATGACGCGGTCGAAGCCGGGCGGGCCGTCGCCGGAGATGAACAGCCGCGCGACGCCCCGCTCCTCGATGCAGCCGTTGAGGTAGGCGCCGGCGCCGGCGATGAACAGCCGCATCGGGTCGGTCTCGCCCGCCTCCCGCACGGCGCTGATCGCCTCGCGGGTGCGTTCCTGCTGGCCGGCCTGGAACTCCTCGAACAGCGTCAGGTAGAGATCGGCCTTGCCGTTGAAGTGGTGGTACAGGCTGCCGACGCTCGCGCCCGCCTTGGCGACGATGTCGGTGACGGCGGCCTGGGCGAAGCCCGACTCGCAGAAGACGTCCCGCGCCGCGGCCAGAAGGGCACCGCGCGTGGCGGCCCCGCGGTCGGAGGTCCGCGCGGGGGCGTCGCCGGACCGCGTTCCCCCGTTGTGTGACACCTCGCCGGACGGGACGTCGATGTGGCTGCTCATGACGCCTGAGATTACGCCCTCTCCCATGGGGAAACGATCCCTTGGCCGTGTGACCGTCAAATCCGGCCCGTCCGGCGTCCGTGTCCGCCGGGCCGGTGGTCCGGGCTCCCGTTGGTCTGGTCCAATTTGTGACGGGGCGTCCGGTCCACCGAGAATCCGAGTCACCACCGAACGAAGGGCGCCGCGCCATGTCCGACGAGACCACCGTTTCCTCTCCGCTGACGACCGAGCCGGAGGCCCCGGACCGCAACCTCGCGATGGAGCTGGTCCGGGTCACCGAGGGCGCCGCCATGGCCGCGGCCCGCTGGGTCGGCCGCGGGGACAAGAACGGCGCCGACGGGGCGGCCGTGAACGCCATGCGGCAGCTGATCAACACGGTGTCCATGCAGGGCGTCGTGGTGATCGGCGAGGGCGAGAAGGACGACGCCCCCATGCTGTTCAACGGCGAGGAGGTCGGGGACGGCTCCGGCGCCGAGTGCGACGTGGCGGTCGACCCGGTGGACGGGACGCGGCTGACCGCGCTCGGCATGAACAACGCGATCGCGGTGCTGTCGGTGGCGCCGCGCGGGTCGATGTTCGACCCGTCCGCGGTGTTCTACATGGAGAAGCTCGTGACCGGCCCCGAGGCGGCGGACGCCGTCGACATCGAGCGCCCGATCGGCGACAACATCCGGGCGATCGCGCGGGCGAAGGGCTCGTCGCCGAACGACGTGACCGTCTGCATCCTCGACCGGCCGCGGCACGAGGGCATCGCCAAGGAGGTCCGCGAGGCCGGGGCGCGGATCAAGTTCATCATGGACGGCGACGTGGCCGGCGCGATCATGGCGTGCCGCCCCGGGACGGGCGTCGACCTGCTGCTCGGCATCGGCGGCACCCCGGAGGGCATCATCGCGGCCTGCGCGATCAAGGCGCTGGGCGGGGTGATCCAGGGCCGGCTGTGGCCGCAGGACGACGAGGAGCGCCGGCAGGCCACGGACGCCGGGCACGAGCTGGGCCGGGTGCTCACCACCGACGACCTGGTGACGTCCGACGACGTGTTCTTCGCCGCGACCGGCATCACCGACGGCGAGCTCGTCGACGGCGTCCGCTACAGCAAGGGCACGGCCGTCACGCACTCGCTGGTCATGCGCTCCCGCAGCGGGACGATCCGGACGATCTCCAGCGAGCACCAGCTGGGCAAGCTCCGCGCCTACAGCGCGATCAACTTCGACACCGCGGTCTGACCGGCCCGCGGCGAGCCGGGGCTACCGGCCGCGGGTGAGGCGGTTCCGGACGCGGGCGCGCAGCGGGAGCCTCGGGGCGCGGACGCGGACGGAACCGAAGATCATGGTGCCGCCGAGCTCGATGGTCGGGCCCTCGTCCACGGGGCGGGCGCGGACGTCGCGGGTCGTGAGGATGGTGCGGCCGGTGACGTCCACGCGGACGCCATCGGGGACGAGGAGCCGGACCCGGCCGCCGAGGACCAGCGAGTCGACCACGATGTGGCGGCGCTGGAGGACGGCCTCGCGCAGGTCCAGTTCGACCGTTCCGAACAGGGCGAGCAGCGGGAGCTTCACCGGGACGACCCAGCGTCCGTCCCGGCGGGTGCGGCCGAAGAAGACCGAGACCGGGCGGTCGTCCACGAGGATGGGCTGGGCCTCCTCGGGGATGAGGTCGCCGGTGAGGCCGGTGAGTTCGCCCAGCGTGCGGGCGGCGTAGGCGCGGGAGGTGCGGTCGGAGTGCTCCTCCATGGTGAGCCTGCCGTCGGCGAGTGCCTCGCCGAGGACGGCGACGACGCGTTCCCGGTCGGCGTCGGACGCGCGCAGGTCGCGCACGCGCGTCACCTTTCCGGGGGCCGGGTGCTGGGGGACGTCCACACCTAGAGACTAACCTTCGTTCGCCGCCCCGGCCGTCCGGGCGACATGGCGGAGCCCGGAAAACCGTTGGGGCTATGTCGCGTGATTTCCGTACTGTGAGGTTCATGACGGTGCAACGTGTCCAGGCCGAGGCCGCCCGCGAGCGGGACGGCCGGGAGGCCGCCATCAGCCTGCGGGGCGTCGTCAAGCGCTTCGGCGACTTCACCGCCGTGGACGGGCTCGACCTCGAGGTCCCGCCGGGGGTGTGCCTGGGGCTGCTGGGGCCGAACGGCGCCGGGAAGTCCACCACGATGAAGATGCTGACCGCGCAGGCCATCGCCGACGAGGGCGCCATACGCGTGCTGGGCTTCGAGGTACCGCGTGAGTCCAAGCGCGCGCGGGCCGTGATGGGGGTCGTCCCGCAGCAGGACAACCTGGACGAGGAGCTGACCGCCCGCGAGAACCTCGAAGTGTTCGCGCACCTGTACCGGGTCCCGCGCCGGGCGCGCCGCCAGGCGGTCGACGACGCGCTGGCCCTGGCGCACCTGACCGGCAAGCAGCTCACGAAGGTGGACGACCTGTCCGGCGGGATGCGGCGGAGGCTGCTCATCGCGCGCGGCCTGGTCCACGCCCCCGCCCTCGTCCTGCTGGACGAGCCGACCGTCGGCCTCGACCCGCAGGTGCGGGCGGAGCTGTGGGGGCTGATCGACGGGCTGCGCGCCCGCGGCACGACCGTCCTGATGTCGACCCACTACATCGAGGAGGCCGAGCGGCTCGCCGACGACTGCGCGCTGATGTCGCACGGCCGCGTCATCGCCCGGGGCTCGCCGTCGTCGCTGGTCGCCGAGTACGCGGGCGCCCGGGTCGTCGAGCACTACGGGCCGCCCGACCGGCTGACCGAGGTGGAGCGGATCGCCAAGGGCGCCGGGCTGTCCACGCGCCGCACCGGCCCGTCGGTGTCGGTCCTGAAGGCCGAGACCATCCCGCCGTCCCTGGAGGACGAGCTGGGCCCGGACGGCGTGCGCCGCGCCGCCAGCCTCGAAGACGTGTTCGTTGTTTTGACCGGGGAGCGCGTGGAATGAGCGCAGCGAACCGGGGGGCGCGGGGGGTCGTCCCCCCGCAAGAAGCAGGAATGAGCGCAGCGAACCGGGGGGCGCGGGGGGTCGTCCCCCGCAAGGAGCAGGAATGAGCGTTCAGGTGGAGCGGGCGCCGCGCCTTCGGCGGTTCGAGTTCGCGCCGGTGCGCGGCATCTGGCGCCACGAGCTGGCCCTGTACAAGAGGTACTGGAAGTCGCAGTCGTTCGCCTCGATGGTGGAGCCGACCTTCTTCCTGCTCGCGTTCGGCTACGGGTTCGGCTCGATGATCGCGGTCATCGGCGACTACCGGTACCTGGACTTCGTCGCGACCGGCGTCGTCGGGGTCGCGGCGCTGTTCACGTCGGTGTTCCCGGGGATGTTCAACGGCTACATCAGGCGCGTGTTCCAGCACACCTACGACGCGATGCTCGCCACGCCCGTCGACGTCCACGAACTGGTGACGGCCGAGGCGCTGTGGATCGCGGCCAAGTCGGCGGTGTACTCGTGCACGCCGCTGGTGGTGGCGCTGTTCTTCGGCCTCGACCCCTCGTGGGGGATGCTGCTCGTGCCGATCGTGACGTTCTTCACCGCGCTCGGCTTCGGCCTGTTCGGGACGTGGACGTCGTCGGTGGTCCCGTCCATCAACTCGTTCGACTACGTGATCACCGGTGTGGTGACGCCGCTGTTCCTGATCGCGGGGACGTTCTTCCCGGTCGAGGCGCTGCCCGGCTGGGCGCAGACGGCCTCGTACTTCAACCCGCTCTACCACTGCGTCGAGCTGGTCAGGGACGCGGTCTTCGGCCTGGACCCGCTGGCCGACCTCGGGCACCTCGGCGCCCTGGTCCTCTTCGCGGCGCTGATGTGGACGATCGCCGTCCGCGGGATGCGGAAGCGCCTCATCGACTGACCGTTGACCAGGGGCGTAACCTGCTCCTACGCTGACGCGAACTTTCTTCACGTTGTGCGGCGCAGAGGGGGCGGGCCATATGAGCCAGGGCATCACGGCACGGGATCGGCAGGCCCGGCTCTCCGCCTACACGGCCTTCGCCGTCCAGGGGCTCTGCTTCGCCTCCCTGGTGACGCAGGTCCCCCAGATGCAGAAGGCCCACCACCTGAGCGACGCCACGCTCGCGCTGGTGCTGCTGATGGTCCCGGTCATCGCCGGGGTGGGCAGCGCCGCGTCGGGTGCCCTGTTCAAGCGGTTCGGCAGCGGCCCGGTGCTGCGGGTGTCGCAGCCCGCGGTCGCCGTCACGATCGCGCTGATCGGCCTCACCGGCGACAACGATCTCGCCCTCTACGCGGCGGTCGCCGCGTTCGGCCTCTTCGTCGGCGCGGTGGACGCCTCGATGAACGCCCAGGCCGTCGCCGTCGAGCGCCGCTACGGCATGAGCCTCATCACCGGCTTCTACGCCGTCTGGAGCGTCGCCGGCATCCTCGGCGGCCTCTGGGCGGCCCTCAGCAACCGGATCGACCTGCCGCTGGCCGCCTGCTTCGCGATCGCGGCCGCCGCCGGCATCGCCGCCTCCCTCGCCACCGGCCACCGCCTCTACGCCCGCGGCGAGGAGGGCGAGGGCCCGACCGCCGAGGAGCTCAAGGCCGCCGGACGCCGCGTCCCCTGGCGGCCGATTCTCGTCGTCGGCGCCGCGATGGCCGTCGCCTACCTCGCCGACTCCGCCATCTCCAACTACGGCGCCAAGTACCTCGACGACGAACTGTCCGGCGCCGACTGGGTCGCGCCCCTCGGCTACGTGGCGTACCAGGTCGCCATGGTGGTCAGCCGCGGCGTCGCCGACCTCGCCGTCCGGCGCTCCGGCCCCGTCCGGGTCGTCCGGCTCGGCGCCGCCGTCGGCCTCGTCGGCATGACCGGCGTCGTCGCCGCCCCGAACGCGGCCCTCGGCATCGCCGCGTTCGCCGTCGCCGGGCTGGGCCTCGCCGTGATCGCCCCGGTCTGCTTCACCGCCGCCGGCCGCGTCGACCCCACCGGCCTCGGCGTGGCCGTGGCCCGCGTCAACATCTTCAACTACGTCGGCTTCGTCCTGGGCGCCGCCCTGGTAGGCGCCATCGCTCCCTTGAGCGAGGACAACGGCCTGCGCCTGGCGTTCATAGCACCCACGGCCCTGATTCTCGTCGTCTTCGCCACTGCCTCCGGGTTCTCCCCCACCCCTGTGAAGGGCGCCCGGCCGGACGCTCCGGTCATGAACCGGCCCGTGGTCTGACCTGCTGTTGGGCGCACGTAAGCCCCCGGCCACGCCTGAGCGTCGACCGAGGGCTGCGCCAGTGTCAGGCGTCTTCGAGGGCTTGCAGGGCCTTTTCGCCTTCGGCCTGGGCCTGCTCCGGCGTCATGTCCTGCAGGGCGCGGCTCAGTGCCACCTCGGCGGCGTCGGCCGCGGCGCGCAGGGTCACGGCGTGCTCCTGTGCCCTTTCGAGGTCGCCAAGGCCGACGCAGTCGAAGGCCACCTCGGCGTCATGGGCGGCCATCTTCAGCTGTCGAGCGGCCTCTTCCAGACTCATGCATACCTCCTACACCAGGGATGCGTGTCCTACCCCTCAGCACCGTGTGTAACCGCTTGACCGAGGAGTTCTGCGGCCTTGACCAGGTGCGTCTCGGTCAGGCTGGCATAGCCGAGGACGAGCGCGGGCTGCGCGTCCCCGGCACGTGCCGGGGACCACATGGGGCGGGCGCCCGCGACCGACACCCCGGCGCGTGCCGCGCGGGCCACGACCTCGTCCTCGTCCAGTCCGGCCGGTAGTTCCACATAGAGGTGGATGCCCGCTGAGACGCCGTGAACCATCGCGTCGGGCAGGTGGACGCTGAGCGCCTCCGTCAATGCGTCCCGCCGGTGCCGGTACCGCCGCCGCATCGTGCGCAGATGGCGGTCGTAGCCGCCGCCCCTGAGGAATTCGGCGAGGGCGTGCTGGTCCAGGACGGGCGCGCCGAGGTCGGTGTTCTCGCGGTGCTCCCGGAGGCGCCCGGCCAGGACCGGCGGCGCCACGGCCCAGCCGAGGCGCAGCGCGGGGGCCAGGGACTTGCTCACCGAGCCGAGCAGGACGACGCGGTCGGGCTCGACACCCTGGAGGCAGCCGACGGGCTCGCGGTCGTAGCGGAACTCGGCGTCGTAGTCGTCCTCCAGGATCAGGCCGTCCACGTTCCGCGCCCAGGCGATCAGCTCGGCGCGGCGGGCCGGGGACAGGACGACGCCGGTCGGGTACTGGTGCGCGGGCGTGACGAGGACCGCCCGCGCCCCCGTGCGGGCGAGCGCGCCGACGTCCACGCCCTCGGCGTCCACGGGGACGCGGACGGTCCGGAGTCCGGACGCGTCCAGCATGGGCAGCTGCCGGTGGCTGGTCGGGTCCTCGACGGCCAGTGCCGTGTGCCCGTCGGCGCGCAGCAGCCGCAGCAGCGCCGACAGCCCGTGCGCCACCCCGTTCATGATCACGATCCGGGCCGGGTCGGTGTGCGCGGCGCGGACCCGGGCGAGGTACCCGGACAGCTCGGCGCGCAGGGCGTGCACGCCGCCGGGGTCGGGATAGGTGAGGGCGTCGTGCGGGAGCGTGCGCAGCGCGGCGCGGGCGGCGGCGATCCAGCGGTCGCGGGGGAACGACGACAGGTCGGGCAGGCTCGGCCACAGGTCGTAGGCGGGCGCGGGCTCCGGCGGCGGGGGGCCGCCCGGCGCGGGCGCGGGCTCCTCGTCCGGACGGGCGAGTGGCGCGATGCGGGTGCCGTCGCCGCGCCGCGCGACGAGGAACCCCTCGGCGGTCAGCTGCTCGTAGGCGGCGACGACCACCCCGCGGGAGACGTCCAGGTCGCGGGCGAGGTCACGGCTCGACGGCAGCCGCGTCCCGGCGGTCAGCCGGCCGGACCGCACGGCCGAGCGGAAGCCCGCGGCGATCTGGGCCGCCAGCCGCCCGGCGCTCCGGTCGAGGGGCAGATGAAGGTCGGTCACATCATGTTCAGCGCCGGGAGGGACCGCCCGTGTCACGGCCGGGCGTCACGGCCGGGTGCCGTGCCCGTCCCGGGAACCCAGGTCGTACCCTGTGGTCCGGCCCATCCCAATCGCGCGAGGATCTGCCTGAGATGCCTGAGTTCTCCTACACCGACCTGCTGCCGCTCGGCCCGGACGACACCGACTACCGGCTGCTGACCTCCGACGGGGTCTCGACGTTCGACGCGAACGGGCGGACGTTCCTGCAGGTCGAGCCGGAGGCGCTGCGGCTGCTCACCGAGACCGCCATGCGCGACATCGCGCACCTGCTGCGTCCCGCGCACCTGGCGCAGCTCCGGCGGATCCTGGACGACCCCGAGGCGTCCCCCAACGACCGTTTCGTGGCCCTGGACCTGCTGAAGAACGCGGGGATCTCGTCCGGCGGCGTCCTGCCCATGTGCCAGGACACCGGCACCGCGATCGTGATGGGCAAGCGCGGCCAGCACGTCCTGACCGACGGCGGGGACGAGGAGCACATCTCACGCGGCGTGTACGACGCGTACACGAAACTGAACCTGCGCTACTCGCAGATGGCGCCGGTGACGATGTGGGACGAGAAGAACACCGGCAGCAACCTGCCCGCGCAGATCGAGCTTTACGCGACCCCCGGTGACGCGTACAAGTTCCTGTTCATGGCCAAGGGCGGCGGCAGCGCGAACAAGTCGTTCCTCTACCAGGAGACGAAGGCCGTCCTGAACCCGAAGCGGATGATGTCCTTTCTGGAGGAGAAGATCCGCTCGCTGGGCACCGCCGCGTGCCCGCCCTACCACCTCGCGATCGTCGTGGGCGGCACGTCCGCCGAGTACGCGCTGAAGACCGCGAAGTACGCGTCGGCGCACTACCTGGACACGATGCCGACCGAGGGCTCGGCGCTGGGCCACGGCTTCCGCGACCTGGAGCTGGAGCTCCAGGTGTTCGAGCTGACGCAGCGGCTCGGCATCGGCGCGCAGTTCGGCGGCAAGTACTTCTGCCACGACGTGCGGGTGATCAGGCTGCCGCGGCACGGGGCGTCCTGCCCGGTGGCGATGGCGGTATCGTGCAGCGCCGACCGGCAGGCCCTCGCGAAGATCACCGCGGAGGGCGTGTTCCTGGAGCGGCTGGAGACCGACCCGGCGCAGTACCTCCCGGACACGACCGGCGACCAGCTCGACGACCAGGTCGTGGAGATCGACCTCAACCGCCCGATGGCCGAGATCCGCGCCGAGCTGACCCGGTACCCGGTGAAGACCCGGCTGTCGCTGACCGGGCCGCTGGTCGTCGCCCGCGACATCGCGCACGCCAAGATCAAGGAGCGGCTGGACGCGGGCGAGCCGATGCCGCGGTACCTGCGCGACCACGCCGTGTACTACGCGGGGCCGGCCAAGACGCCGGAGGGCTACGCGTCCGGTTCCTTCGGCCCGACCACGGCCGGGCGGATGGACTCCTACGTCGAGCAGTTCCAGGCCGCCGGGGGCTCGCTGGTCATGCTGGCCAAGGGCAACCGGTCGAAGCAGGTGACCGACGCCTGCAAGGAGCACGGCGGCTTCTACCTCGGCTCGATCGGCGGCCCCGCCGCGCGGCTCGCCCAGGACTGCATCAAGAAGGTGGAGGTCCTGGAGTACCCGGAACTCGGAATGGAGGCCGTCTGGAAGATCGAGGTGGCCGACTTCCCCGCGTTCATCGTGGTGGACGACAAGGGCGAGGACTTCTTCGCCGACACCACCGGACCCGTCCTCAGCATCGGCAGGCGCTGACGTTCGGCGGCGTCCGCCGGCCGGCCGGCCGGGCCTCCGGAGCGCCCTTCCCCGATGTTTCTGGCCGGTAGGTCACATTATCGGCCCAAAATCGACGTTGGTAATGAGGTCTCCCCGATGACCGCCTGGCCACTCCGGTATCTTTTCCGCCATGTCACAGTCAGAGCGCCTCGTTCTAGCGACGCGCTACCGGCTGGTCTCGGAAATCGGTCAGGGTGCCAACGGCACCGTCTGGAGAGGGCATGACGAGCTCCTCGATCGCTCGGTGGCGATCAAGGAGCTGCGACTCCCAGAGGACCTCTCCGAGGACGACCGGGTGGTCTTCTACCGCCGCACCCTCAGAGAGGCGCGCGCGCCGGCTCAGTTGCGCACGCACTCCATCGTCGAGGTGTACGACGTGGTCATCGAGCAGGGCCGGCCCTGGATCGTGATGGAGATGATCGAGGCGCCCAGCCTCGAACATCTCATCGAGCGTTCGGGGCCCCTCCCGCCCGAACGCGTCGCGCACATCGGCCGTGCCCTCCTGGACGCCCTCAACACCGCGCACAAGGCCGGGATAGTGCACCGCGACCTCAAGCCCAGCAACGTCCTGCTGGACGGCGACCGGGTCGTGCTCACCGACTTCGGCCTCGCGTTCTCCTCGGGGTCGGCCAGCCTGACCAAGACGGGCCACTTCATGGGCTCCCCCGCCTATGTCGCCCCCGAGGTCGCCGCCGGGGAGAAGGCCACCCCCCGGTCCGACCTGTGGTCGCTCGGCGCGACGCTGTACGCCGCCCTGGAGGGCCATCCTCCGTTCGAGCGCGACAACGTGATGGCGACGCTGAGCGCCCTGGCCAACGAGTCCACGCCCGCCCCGCAGAACGCCGGCGCCCTCGCGCCCGTCATCACCGGGCTGCTGGAGAAGAACCCGACGCGCCGGCTCAGCCACGCGCGCGCGGTCGACCGGCTGGAGCGCGCGATGGCCGGGCCCCGGTCGGGGCGCCGCCAGGCGACGCCCCGCTACCGGCTGATGGCCGTGATCGCGCTCATCGGCGCGACCGTGGCGTCCTGCGGCATCGGCGCCACCGCGCTCATCGTCGGCATGATGCGGGAGGGCCCCGGCCCCTCCGCGACCGCGACGACGTCGAGTCCGGCGAGCGGCGACGCGCAGGCGCCGCCGGGCATCGACACGAGCACGCTCGTCGTCCGGGCCCGCAACGACTCCTGCAAGATCTTCGTGTCGGTGCCGGGCAATGTGATCACCGTGCTCAGCGACGAGACCCTCAAGCAGAACGAGGCGCGGCAGTACGACCAGCCGCGCATCAACGCGGTGATCTATGACGCCTCCGCCTGCGACGTCTGGGTGAACGGCGAGCAGAAGCCCGCCGGCGGCCAGGGCGAGCGCAAGAACTACACCATCAACAAGGAGTGACCTGGGTCCCGGAACGCTCCGCCTGGGAATGGGACGGCCGGCGGCGAGGCTGCCATGAAGGACGGCTGCCATCGACAAGGATGGTGACGGGTTCCAGGCGGAGGTGACGTGCCATGGGTGAGCGCGAGTTCCGGATCGAGCATGACTCCATGGGTGAGGTCCGGGTACCGGCGGCGGCGAAGTGGCGGGCGCAGACGCAGCGCGCGGTGGAGAACTTCCCGATCTCCGGACGGACGCTGGAGGACGCGCACATCGCCGCGCTGGGCCACATCAAGGCCGCGGCGGCGACGGTGAACGCCGAACTCGGCGTGCTCGACGAGGACCTCGCGGCCGCGATCACCGAGGCGGCCCGGGAGGTCGCGGACGGCAGGTGGAACGGCGAGTTCCCGATCGACGTGTTCCAGACCGGTTCCGGGACGTCGTCCAACATGAACGCCAACGAGGTCGTGGCGACGCTGGCGCAGGAGCGGCTCGGCCGTTCCGTGCACCCCAACGACCATGTGAACGCCTCCCAGTCGTCCAACGACGTGTTCCCGTCGTCCATCCACATCGCGGCGACCGGTGCCGTCCTGAACGACCTCGTCCCCGCGCTGCGGCACCTGCAGAACGCGCTGACGCGCAAGGCGGACGAGTTCCGCACGGCCGTGAAGTCAGGCCGCACCCACCTGATGGACGCGACCCCCGTGACGCTGGGCCAGGAGTTCCGCGGCTACGCGGCGCAGGTCGGGCACGGCGTGGAGCGGCTGGAGGCGGTCCTGCCGCGGCTCGCGGAGCTGCCGCTGGGCGGCACGGCGGTCGGCACCGGCATCAACACCCCCGACGGCTTCGCCGCCCGCGTCATCGAGGAGATCGCACGTGTCACGGGGCTGCCGCTGACCGAGGCCCGCGACCACTTCGAGGCGCAGGGCGCGCGGGACGGGCTGGTGGAGGCCAGTGGCGCGCTCCGCACGATCGCGGTGAGCCTGCACAAGATCGCCAATGATCTGCGCTGGATGGGCTCGGGGCCGCGCGCCGGGCTGGCGGAGATCCGGCTGCCCGACCTGCAGCCCGGCTCGTCGATCATGCCCGGGAAGGTGAACCCGGTCCTTCCCGAGGCGGTCATGCAGGTCTCGGCCCAGGTCATCGGCAACGACGCGGCGGTCGCGTTCGGCGGCGCGTCGGGCAACTTCGAACTGAACGTGATGCTGCCGATGCTGGCCCGCAACGTCCTGGAGTCGATCACCCTGCTGGCGAACGTGTCGCGGCTGCTCGCCGACCGCTGCGTCGACGGCATCGAGGCGGACCTGGACCGGATGCGCGAGTACGCGGAGTCGTCGCCCTCGATCGTGACACCGCTCAACCGCTACATCGGCTACGAGGAGGCGGCGAAGGTCGCCAAGCAGGCGCTGCGGGAGCGCCGCACGATCCGCGAGGTCGTGCTCGAACGCGGCTACGTGGCGGACGGGAAGCTGACCGTCGAGCAGCTGGACGAAGCGTTGGACGTGCTGGGGATGACCGGCTCGTCGTGACGTCCCGCGCGTCCCAGTGGCCTGCTCGGCCGCTGGGACGCGCGTGTCCTCGTTCGAGGCTCAGTACCAGCCGATGCGCTGCGAGTGCGACCACGCGTCGCACGGGGTGCCGTAGCGGTCCTTGATGTAGCCGAGGCCCCACTTGATCTGCGTGGCGGCGCTGGTGCGCCAGTCGTCACCGGCGCTGGCCATCTTGGACCCGGGGTTCGCCTGCGGGATGCCGTACGCCTCGGACGTGGGGTTGTCGGCGTTGGTCCGCCAGCCGCTCTCCTTGTCCCACAGCTTCACCAGGCAGCCGAACTCGCCGTCGCCGGTGAACCCGAAGCTCGGCATCATCTTCTTGGCGATCTGCTGCGCCTCGCCCGCCGGGATCGGGTCGGTGACCGGGGCGCCGCCGCTGCCACCGCCGTCGTCGTCCTTCTTCTTCTCCGGCGTCTTGGTGGGGATCGGCTCGCCCTTGGGCCGCAGGTCGACCCCCTTGCCGTTGTACTGGCGCGTCTCGCGGGAGGCGCGTTCCATCGCGAGCTTGCGCCGCTGCTCCTCCAGCACCCTGGGGTCGACCTTGGGGGCGGCGTCAGCCAGCTGCTGCGTCGGCTTGACGGTGGCGCCGTCGTCGTCGGAGCCGCCGGTCAGCGCGAACGCCGCGGCGGCACCGCCGCCGATCACGACCGCCGCGCCGGCGGCGATCGCCACGACGCGCATGCCGTTGCGCCTGCCGGTGGCCGCTCGCCGACCCGAGGGGCGGGCGTGGCCTCCCCCGGAAGCGATCTCGTCGCGCGGATCGGCGGCGGCGCCGTCCGGGCCGGGCGGGAAGGCGTGGAAGCCGAGGGTGTCGCCGGCGGGCGCGGCGGCGCGGGTGCGGTCCGCGCCGGCGACCTTCACGTCCGCCGCGGGCGCCGCGGGCGCCACCGCGGGCTGCGGCGCCGTCTCGGCGACCGGAGGCTGCGCGGCGGGGACGAACGCGTCGCTCGCGTCCGCCGGCCACGGCTCGTGGGGGGCAAAGCTCTGTCGATCGTCTCGCCTAGGGGACCCGGGACGGTCTCCGTACAAGGCGGTCCTTCCGACGGTCGCACGCGCATGGGCACGCGCACGAGCGGCTTCCACCCCCGGTCCGGCCGGCCGCGGTCGGGCGGCTCCGGATCCGGGCCGCGCCGGGTCCGCCGCGCGTTCACTGGGGGCCGCGCCACGGCCGGCACCGCTCGGGGGTGCTTACGGGGAGCCACAATGCCCGAGGTCGAGGGAGGCTTCGCAACCGAAACGAGACAAATGCTGCGGGTGGGGCCGCTGTCAACTTGACCGGAACGTTGCCGAAACTCCGAGGGGACCAGGGGATCTTCCCCTCCGGCCGACATGCTGTGACCTTACTCACATACACACGATGCGAGGTTTCCCGATCACCCTGTGTGGAGAACCGAGGAGCCCTGTCCCCGGCACGACGGACCCCCGGCGGCCGTCCGCCGGGGGTCCGCGGAAACCTCCCGGGCGCCTCAGCCGCCGACGTCGCCGAGCATGTCGGTGACCAGGGCGGCGATCGGCGACCGCTCCGACCGCGTCAGCGTCACGTGCGCGAACAGCGGGTGGCCCTTGAGCCGTTCCACCACCGCCGCGACGCCGTCGTGCCGGCCGACCCGCAGGTTGTCGCGCTGCGCCACGTCATGGGTCAGCACGACCCGCGACCCCGCGCCGATCCGCGACAGGACGGTCAGCAGGACGCCGCGCTCCAGCGACTGCGCCTCGTCGACGATCACGAACGCGTCGTGCAGCGAGCGCCCGCGGATGTGCGTGAGCGGCAGGACCTCCAGCATGTCCCGGTCCACGACCTCGTCGATGACCTCCGGGGTCGTCACCGCCGACAGCGTGTCGTAGACGGCCTGCCCCCACGGCGACATCTTCTCGTTCTCCGTGCCCGGCAGGTAGCCGAGCTCCTGCCCGCCGACCGCGTACAGGGGGCGGAACACCACCACCTTGCGGTGCCGCCGCCGCTCCATCACGGCCTCCAGCCCCGCGCACAGGGCGAGCGCCGACTTGCCCGTGCCGGCCCGCCCGCCGAGCGAGACGATGCCGACGTCCTCGTCCATCAGCAGGTCGAGCGCGATCCGCTGCTCGGCGGACCGGCCGCGCAGCCCGAACACCTCGCGGTCGCCGCGCACCAGCTTCACGGACTTGTCCGGCTGCGTCCGGCCGAGCGCCGAGCCCTTCTCCGACAGCAGCCGCAGGCCGGTGTGGCACGGCAGGTCCCGCGCCTCCGCCATGTCCGCGCTGCCCGTCTCGAACATCTCCTCCACGAGGCTCGCGGGCACCTCCAGCTCGCGCATCCCGGTCCAGCCGGACTCCACGACCGCCAGCTCCGCCCGGTACTCCTCGGCGGCCAGGCCGACGGCGGACGCCTTCACCCGCATCGGCAGGTCCTTGGAGACCAGGACGACGTCGCTGCCCTCGTGGGCCAGCCACGCCGCCACCGACAGGATCCGGGTGTCGTTGTCGCCGAGGCGGAACCCGTCCGGGAGCACGCTGGGGTCGGAGTGGTTCAGCTCGACGCGGAGCGTTCCACCCTGGTCGCCGAGCGGCCCCTCGACCGCCACGGGCTCGTCCAGCCGCCCGTGCCGCAGCCGGAGGTCGTCGAGCGTGCGCAGCGCCTGCCGGGCGAAGTAGCCGAGCTCGGGGTGGTGACGCTTCCCCTCCAGCTCGGAGATGACGACGATGGGGAGTACGACCTCGTGCTCGGCGAACCGGGTCATCGCCCCCGGGTCGGCGAGCAGGACGCTGGTGTCGAGGACGTACGTGCGCCGGTCCGGAACGTTCGTCCCGGAGGTGTTCCCGGAGGTGCCAGGACGGCGCGCGGAGGTTGTGGCCACTCGATCTCCCTGATCATGGGGATGTACCGGTGACGCGCAGGCGGCCTGGGGCCGGTGGTCGAAGGCAGACCGGAATACGGATCGGAAGGCCGGCCGTCAGGTGCCGTAGCGCCGGTGCCGCGCGGCGTACGAGCGCATGGCCCGGAGGAAGTCGACCTTGCGGAAGTCCGGCCAGTGGACCTCGCAGAAGTGGAACTCCGAGTGGGCGCTCTGCCAGAGCATGAAGCCGGAGAGACGCTGCTCCCCCGAGGTGCGGATGACCAGGTCCGGATCCGGCTGGCCGCGCGTGTAGAGATGCTCCGCGATGTGCTCCACGTCGAGGGACTCGGCGAGTTCCTCGATGCTGGTGCCCCGACTCGCCTGCTCGATGAGCAGTGAGCGCACCGCATCAGCGATCTCACGCCTACCCCCATACCCAACGGCGACGTTCACAATCAGCCCGGGAACCCCTGATGTGGCCTCACCCGCGTCTTTGAGGACACGGGCCGTCTTATCGGGCAGCAGGTCGAGGGCGCCGACGGGCTTGACGTGCCAGCCGTCGGCGGCGAGCTTGCGGACCGTGCTCTCGATGATCTCCAGGAGCGGTTCGAGCTCGGCGGCCGGGCGGTTGAGGTTGTCGGTGGACAGCAGCCAGAGCGTGACGACCTCGACCCCGGCCTCGGTGCTCCACTGCAGCAGCTCGGAGATCTTCGCGGCGCCGCGCTGGTGCCCGGAGTTGACGTCGGCGAGGCCCATCGTCCGGGCCCAGCGGCGGTTCCCGTCCAGGATCACGCCGATGTGCCGGGGCGTGACGTCGCTGGGCAGTTCCGCCTCGACGCGGCGCTCGTACAGCCGGTAGACGACGTCACGGACGGCCCCGTAGGGGGCACTGCGGCGCAGGGCGGACAGCAGTCGCCCGCCCTCGGAGGGGCGGCGGCGCACGCCGTCCCTCCGCGCACCGCGCGGCTGCGCGCCCCGCGGCTTCTCCGTACGCCGAACCCCCATGTGGGCTTCCCTTCGAGCGACCGTTCCTGCTGGAAAGACGCTCAATTATGGCCCGAGGTTCAAACCGGCCACTTTATTCCCCCGAAGACCCGCGAAATCGTGCCGGGTCGCGGGGCGGGACGACGGAAACGGTCGTGCACTCCGTTTCGCGAAGCGGTGGCCGGGGCGCGGACGGTGCCGCGGCAGGGGATCCGGCGAGGAGATCAGCCGCGGAGATCAGGCGCGGTTCAGGCCCGCGGTCCGGCGGCGCGGGCGCGCTCGACGTGCTGGAGCGCGGTGCGCAGCTCGGAGAGCCACTCGTCGGTGTTCTTGCCGACGAGCCGCACGCACCAGGCGAGGGCGTCGCTGCGGCTGCGGGCGACCCCGGCGTCGACGAGGGTGTCCAGGACGCGGCGCTCGGGCTGCCGGAGCCGCGTCATGACCGGCACCGACAGCGTGGTGAACATCTCCCGCTCGCCGCCGCACTCCACGCCCCACGACACCTTGTAGCCGTAGCGCTGCTCGGCCTCGCGGGCGATGGCGATGCGGCGCTCCCGGGTGTCCTCGCGGAAGCGCTGGATGTGCCCGGCGAGCACGCCGGCGCGCTCCGCCTCGGACGCCTCGGACGCCTCGGACGCCTCCGCGGTGCCCGGCGGTTCGGGCAGGCGGCCGACGACGCTGACCTCCTCGCGGTCGAGCACGACGTCGGGCGGCCCCGTGAACCACGCCTCGGGGAGCCGTCCGGAGAACCAGCCGCGCAGCTGCTCCGCCGCTTCACTCGTATGCATGTAATCAAAATTACAAGGCAACCGGGCGCGGGGCCAGCGTTTCCTCGACCGACATTCGGGATCTCGCGGAGCGCCGGGCGTCCGCGGGCGGGCGCTCTACCGGTGCCGGGAGCCGACCAGCTTGGGGCTGACGCGGACGGCGCCGCGCATGTTGCGGGTGTAGACGTCCTGGACCTGCACCACGGTGCCCCTGCGCGGCGCGGCGATCATCTTGCCCTTGCCCAGGTAGAGGGCGATGTGCGAGATGTAGCCCGGCGCGGTCGGGTCGTTCGCCCAGATCAGCATGTCGCCCGGCTCGGCCTTGCTGTAGGGGATGACCCAGCCCGTCCGCGCCTGGTCGGCCGCCACGCGCGGGAGGCGTATCCCGGCCTTGGCGAAGGCGTACTGCATGAGGCCGGAGCAGTCGTAGCCGCCCTCCGCTTCGGACTCGCCGCCCCACACGTACGGCCAGCCGAGCCGCGTGTAGGCCGCCTGGATCACCGTCCGCACCTGCTTGGCGGTCATGACCTGCCCGTTGGCGTCGGGTATCGCACCGGTCTGCGGGAAGTCGATCTCGGGATTGACCGCGACCGCCTTGGCGCCCTTCGGCAGCGCCTTGCGGACCTTCTTGATGAACGTCTTCGGCTCGGTCTTCGGGACGCTGATCAGCATCGCGTTACCGCTGGGCATGCCGAGCGCCCGCGCCGCGTCGCGGGAGATGACCGCGTCGACGTCGCTGACGCCCATCGTCGCGTACGCGCCGACGCGCAGCCGCGACTGCTCCCGCTTGCCGCCGACGGGGATGCGGCTGCCGAGCTCGACGCCGCCGTCGTTGCCCATGGTGAACGAGATCGCGACGTCGCCGGACGCCACGTTGCGCCACAGCGCGTCCGACTTGGCGGTGGGCTTCGGCGTGTAGTTGCGGAACGTGGACGGGTCGACGCCCATCAGCCCGACCTGCTTGCCGGCGACCATGCCCTGGACGGCGTCCACGACCTCGACGCCCTTCACGCCCTTGGCGCCGCGGACCTTCTCCACCAGCCCGGCGGGCAGCGTGGAGGGCGCGGCCACCATGACGTGCGGGGTGAGCCGCTTGCCCAGGGGCGCCACCGCCGACGGCGACACGCTCATGCTCCCGGACGCGGCCACATAGCGGGCCCGCTGCTCACCTCGCGCGGAGTCGGCGGGGCCGTCGCCGCCGCGCACCACGAGGACCGTGATGTTGGCGGCCAGGGTGGTGACGACGGAAACGCCGATGATCGTCGGTAGCACCCGGCGGTTCGGCTTTCCCACTGCCACACTCCCTCGACGGTCGCCCCGCGAACAGACCCGGCTTGGAAACGACTATGGCTCAGATGGCGGGTCACCGTCCAGATACCCGGCGGGTCCCCTGCCACCCTCGGCCGCGTCGCCACGGTGGGTCAGCTTCACCCCAGCTACTCAGTGGTAACACCAAGCGGCGGCGAGATCAACGTCACAGTGCCACAAAAGTAGACTTTCAGTCCAATTGACTGCGCAGTTCCCGGGCCAGGTCGGCCGTGGACGTCGCCGGCCGCCGGCACACGAACCCCCGGCACACGTACGCCGCCGGCACCCCGGCCACGAGCCCGCGCCCCTCCAGCAGCGGCACGCCCGCCGCGTCCGGCGGGCCGACGCTCACCACGGCCCCCGGCGCGCCGGACAGCAGCGCCGTCCGGTGCAGCGACCGGGTGCGCTCGTCGTCCGGAGCACCGATCACCGCGATCTCCACCGGACCCGCCGCCCGCGCCTCCGCCACGGCCAGCCCCCAGCCCGCGAACCGCGCGTGCCTGTCCGCGAGCGCCGCCGCCGGGGCGAGCGCCTCCTCGGCGGCCTGCCGGTGCCGGTCCGACGCGGTCAGCGCGGCGAACGACAGCAGCGCCCCGGCCGCCGCGAACTGCCCGGACGGCGTCGCGTTGTCGGTCGGGTCCTGCGGCCGCCGGAAGAGCCGCTCCGCGTCGTCGGCGGTGTCGTAGAAACCGCCCTCCCCGTCCCCGAACCGGTCGAGGACGGTGTTCAGCAGCTCGCCCGCGATCCGCATGTGGCCCGGGTCGCCCGTGACACCGTGCAGGGCCAGCAGGCCCTCGGCCACGTCGGCGTAGTCCTCCAGGACACCGGCGTTCGCGCCGGCCGTCCCGTCCCTGGACGTCCGCGCAAGCCGCCCGTCGCTCAGATGCACGTCGAGCAGGAGCCGCGCCACCTCCTCGGCCGCCCGGACGAGGTCCGGCCGGCCGAACAGCGCACCGCACTCGGCCAGGGCGGCGATCGCGAGCCCGTTCCAGGCCGCGACGACCTTGTCGTCCCGCGCCGGGGGGACCCGGTGCGCGCGTGCCGACAGCAGCGCCGTCCGCACCCGCTCGTACCGCTCGACGTCGTCGGGGTCCCGCAGGAGCTGCAGCACGGACGTCCCGTGCTCGAACGTCCCCGTCACCTCGAACAGGCCCTCGGCGAACGCCGCGTCCGCGTCGCCGAGCACCTCGCGCAGCTGCTCGGGCGTCCACACGTAGTACCTGCCCTCGACGCCCTCGCTGTCGGCGTCCAGCGCGGACGCGAGACCGCCCTCGTTCGTCCGCAGGTCGCGGAGCATCCAGTCGCACGTCTCCAGCGCGACACGCCGCGCGAACGGCGACCCGGTCGTCCGCCACCAGTGCGCGTACACCCGCGCCAGCAGCGCGTTGTCGTAGAGCATCTTCTCGAAATGCGGGACGACCCACTCCGCGTCCACCGAGTACCGGGCGAACCCGCCGCCGAGCTGGTCGTAGATCCCGCCCCGGGCCATCGCCTCCATGGTGTGGCCCGCCATCGCGAGCGCCTGCTCGTCCCCCGTCCGTGCGTGGTGCCGCAGCAGGAACTCCAGCACCATCGACGGCGGGAACTTGGGCGCGCTCCCGAACCCGCCGCGCGCCGCGTCGTAGGACCCGGCGAGCACCTTCACCGCGTGCGCGAGCATCTCCGCGCCGGGTGCCTGCGCCCCCGCGAGCCCCGGCCCCCGCGACGTGAGCGCCGCGACGACCTGCTGCCCCTGCTCGACCACGACCTCGCGCTGCTCCGTCCACGCCTTGTGGACGGCCTGGAGCAACGCCCGGAACTGGGCGCGCGGAAAGTACGTCCCGCAGTAGAACGGATGGCCCTCCGGAGTCATGAACACCGTCATCGGCCACCCGCCCTGGCCCGTCATGGCCTGGGTGGCCTCCATGTACACGGCGTCGACGTCCGGCCGTTCCTCCCGGTCCACCTTGATGTTCACGAACAACTCGTTCATGACCCGCGCGACGTCATCGTCCTCAAACGACTCATGCGCCATCACATGACACCAGTGGCAAGCGGCATATCCGACAGAAAGCATGACTGGGACATTTCTCCGGCGCGCCTCGGCGAACGCCTCGTCGCACCACTCCCACCAGTCCACCGGGTTGCCGGCGTGCTGCAGCAGATACGGGCTTGTCGCGTCCTTGAGCCGGTTCATGACACCGATCCTGCCCGATCCGGCCGCCGCCTCACTCTCCGGCCGGGCCCGGCCGCCCCGTCAGGTGGTGAGGTCGTGGAGGGCGGGTTCCAGGGCTCGGTGGAAGGTGGGGTAGGCGTAGATCATTTCGCGGAGGGTGGCGGTGGGGGTCTCGGCGTGCACGGCCACGGTCAGGGCGCCGAGGATCTCGCCGCCCGAAGGGCCCACGGCGGTGGCGCCGACCAGGGTGCCCCACTCCGTGTGCTCGATGAGTTTGATGAAGCCGTCGTTGCCGACCTTCTGGATGAAGCCGCGGGCCGAGTCGGAGAGCCGAGCCGTGCCGGTGCGGACGGGAAGGTTCTGGTCGCGGGCCTGGGCCTCGGTGAGGCCGACGGACGCGATCTCCGGGTCGGTGAAGGTGACGCGGGGGACCGCCCGGTAGTCGGCGGGCGCGCCCTCCTCGCCGAGGATGTCGCGGACGGCGATGGCCGACTGGTACATGGAGACATGGGTGAACTGGCCCATGCCGGTGATGTCGCCGACCGCCCAGACGCCCTCGGCGGCACGCATGTGGCCGTCGACCTGGATCTGGCGGGCGTCCTCGTCCAGGCCGACGTTCTCCAGGCCGAGGCCCTTGAGGTTGGGGCGGCGGCCGGTCGCCACTAGGAGGCGCTCGGCGGAGAGGGGTTCGCCGTCGAGGTCCATGGTGAACTCGCCGTTCTCGTGGGTGACGGCCGTCACCTTCACGTCGGTGCGGACGCCGATGCCCTCGCGCTCGAAGACCTCGCGGAGGAGGGCGCCGGACTCGGGCTCCTCGTTGAGGAGGAGTCGGCCGGCGGCCTCGACCACGGTGACGCGGCAGTCGAAGCGGGAGAACACCTGCGCCATCTCGACGCCCACGACGCCGCCGCCGAGGACGATGAGCGACTCGGGCGCCCGCGTGGCCTGGACGGCCTCGCGGTTCGTCCAGTACGGGGTGCCGGCGAGGCCGTCGATGGGCGGGGCGGTCGGGCTCGTGCCGGTGTTGAGGACGATGCCGCGGCGGGCGCGGAACACGCGGTCGTGCACCGTGACCTCGCCGGGGCCGGTGATGCGGCCCTCGCCGCGGACGAGTTCGGCGCCCTTCCCGGTGAGCCGGTCGGCGGCGACCTTGTCGTCCCAGGAGTCGGTCGCCTCGTCGCGGATCCGGGCCGCGACCGGCGCCCAGTCCGGACGGACGGACGACTCGCCCGCCATCCCCGTCACGCGGCCGCCCTCGGCGAGGAGCCCGGCCGCGCGCACCATCATCTTCGTGGGGACGCAGGCGTAGTACGGGCACTCCCCGCCGACCAGCCGCGACTCCACGGCGGCGACGGACAGGCCCGCCTCGGCCAGCCTCCCCGCCGCGTCCTCTCCACCCGGGCCAAGACCGATCACCACGACATCGACTTCGTCAGCCATGCACTGACTCCTGCCCACGTTCCCGCCCGGTTAGGCGGCGCGGCGGCAGCGGGATCCGATCAAGGTCATGGACGAGGGTGATCTCGCCGCCGAACACGGCGGACGCCTCGTCCAGGAAGCGGTGCTCGTCCTCGACGCGGTACCGCTCGGAGAAGTGCGTCAGCACCAGGTGCCGGACACCCGCCTCCGCGGCGACCGCCGCCGCCTGGGCCGAGGTGAGGTGGCCGTACTCGGTGGCGAGGGCGGCGTCCTCGTGCAGGAAGGTCGACTCGATGACGAGCATGTCCACCCCGTCCGCCAGCTCGCGCACACCGTCGCAGAGCCGGGTGTCCATGACGAACGCGACCTTCTGGCCGGGACGGGCGACGCTGCACTCCTCCAGCGTGACCGTCCGGCCGCCGGGAGCGGTGACCCGGCCCTCCTCCTGGAGCCGGCGGACCAGCGGGCCCCGCACGCCCCGCGCGGCGAGTTCGGCGGGCAGCATCGTCCGGCCGCCGGGCTCCTCCAGCCGGTATCCGTAAGCCTCGACGGGGTGGGAGAGCCTGCGCGCGAGGAGGGTGAACGGGGCGTCGCCGGTGTCGAGCGTCATCCGCTCGCCCGAGACGGGCCGTTCCCGGATGACGCCGGTGTCGCGGAAGACGGCCGCGTGCCGCAGCCGATCCCAGTACTCGCGGCCGCTCGCGGGGAACGCCGCGTCCACCGGGTGCTCGACGCCGTCGCGGGCGATGCGCTGGACGACGCCGGGGACGCCGAGGCAGTGGTCGCCGTGGAAGTGGGTCACGCAGATCCACGTGATGTCGTTCGCCGCGACCCCGGCGCGGGTCATCTGCCGCTGCGTCCCCTCCCCCGGGTCGAAGAGGACGCCGCGGCCGTCCCAGCGCAGCAGGTAGCCGTTGTGGTTGCGGGCCTTGGTGGGCACCGCGCTGGCGGAGCCGAGGACGATCAGATCGCGAACCGACATGGACCCATGGTGCCGGGTGCGATGGCCGGAAAGCGCCTGGTTATCCTGTGCCCGTCGCAGGCGAGCAAGCGTTAGGGAGGCCCCGTTGGCCGGGAGCAGCAAGCGCGAGAAGATCAAGATGACGCCGGACGAGGTGGCGTCCTACCTCGCCGACAACCACAAGGTCCAGGTCGCCACGGTCGGGAAGGACGGCGAGCCGCACCTGGTGACGATGTTCTACGCGCTGCTCGACGGCAAGATCGCCTTCACCACGTACAAGGCGTCGCAGAAGGTGCTGAACCTGCGCCGCGATCCCACCATGACGTGCCTGGTCGAGGACGGCGCGGAGTACAACGAGCTGCGCGGCGTCGCCCTCTACGGCCGCGGCCTCGTCATCGAGGACCCCGAGCCCAGGAGCAAGGTCGGCATGGTCGTCGGCTCCCGGATGGCGGGGCTGCCCGTCCCGGAGATGGGCGCGCCGGTCGATCCCGTCATCGCCGAGGGCATCGAGCAGGCGCTCGCCAAGCGCGTCCTCATCGTCATGGACCCCGACCGCGTGGTCAGCTGGGACCACCGCAAGGCATGATCCCGGTCAGCGCGCGGCGCGGCGTTCCGCCAGCTCGGCGGCCTTCGGGCTGAGCACGGACTCGTAGAGTTCCGCCGCTTGATCCACGGCGGCGTCCTCTGCCGCCTTGTCGCCGCGGTCACGTGCGGCGTCGGCGAGGTGGACGAAGATGTCGGCCTGGCGCTCCACGTCCTTCTCCCTGCGGTGGATCTCCAGGGCCTGGCCGAAGAAGTTGGTCGCCGCGATGGGGCGGCCCTCCCGCAGGTACGCCTCGCCGAGATCCTCCAGGGCGTCGGCGCGGGCGGTCTGGTCGGGGACGGACAGGGCGGCGAACTCGTCGGGGAGCGGGCCGAGCAGCTCGATCGCGCGGCCGGTGCCGCCCGCGCGGATCAGCGCGCGGGCGAGGTCGTGCCGGGCGAGCAGGATCTCGTGGCGGTCGCCGTCGCGTTCGGCGCGACGCAGCTTCTCCTCCAGGACTCCGGCGGCCTCCGCCCAGCGTTCCCGTTCCAGAAGTGCCAGGCCCTCGCCTTCGAGCTCTCCCCCGCCCGAGGCGAGATGGTGGTCGAGGACGCGGCGGAGCGCGGCGTCCCGGTCGGGTTCGGCGTCCTCCAGGTGGGCCCGCTCACGTGCGAACGCGCGGACGGCGCCGGGAAGGTGGAAGCGGCCGCCCGACTCGGTGACGAGGCCCCGGGCGGCGAGGACGTCCAGCAGCTCACGGGCGCGCGACTCGGGGACGTCGGCCAGCGCGGCGGCCGCGCCGGGGCCGATGCCGCCGCCCGGACGCAGGCCGAGCAGCCGCAGCAGCCGGGCCGCCGCCGGGGCGAGCTCCCCGTAGGAGTCCTCGATGTTCGCGCGCACGACGGGGGTCCTCCCCGGACTCGGCCGAATCCAACCGAGCCGGGGCGTGTCAGGCGCCGTCGGCAGGAGGCGCCTTCGCATCGGGGCTCCCGGCCTTGGCCGCATCGGGGCCCCCGGCCTTGGCCGCCTTCTCCGCCTCGGCGCGCTCCCACTCCTGCTGGATCAGCTCGGCCTCGCGCGGCGCCTGGATCTTCCTCATCTGCTTGTTCATGGAGCGGATGAGGAAGACGGTCGCGACACCGAGGGCCACGACGACACCGAACCCCAGGAATCCCGGGGATACCGTGTCGTCGTTCAAGGGGAACGCGCCGAGCTGCACCGCGGTGAGGGAAAGCACTACAGACACACCTTCTCCCGGACGCCGGCGAACAGGTCGTCCTCCGGCAACTCGGTGTCGATGAGGGACCTGGCCAAATGGTAGTCCTCGGTCGGCCATGCCTCGCGCTGGATGTCGAGCGGGACGACGAACCAGAAGCCGTTGGGGTCGATCTGGGTGGCGTGGGCGAGCAGGGCGCGGTCCCTGGTCTCGAAGTGGTCGGCGCAGGGGACGCGGGTGGTCACGTCCCACGTGGCGCGCCGTTCGCTCTCCTCGTCGAAGCGCTTGATCCAGTCGCCGTAGGGCGACTCCAGGCCGGCCTTCTCCATCGCGGTGTGCAGGGCGAGGATGCGCTCCTTGCTGAAGGTCATGTGGTAGTAGAGCTTGAGCGGCTGCCAGGGGTCGCCGGTGCCGGGGTAACGCTCGGGGTCGCCCGCCGCCTCGAACGCCTCCACCGAAACCTCGTGGCACTTCACGTGGTCGGGGTGGGGGTAGCCGCCCTTCTCGTCGTAGGTGAGCATGACGTGGGGGCGGAACTCGCGGACGGCGCGCACCAGCGGTTCGGTGGCGCTCTCCAGCGGTTCCAGCGCGAAGCAGCCCTCGGGGAGCGGCGGCGGCGGGTCGCCCTCGGGGAAGCCGGAGTCGACGAAGCCGAGCCAGCTCTGCCGGACGCCGAGGATCTCGCGCGCCCGCGCCATTTCGGCCTCGCGGACCTTGCCGATGTCGGCCTTGACCTCGGGACGGTCCATCGCCGGGTTCAGGATGTCGCCGCGCTCGCCGCCGGTGCAGGTGACGACGAGGACCTCGACGCCTTCCGCGACGTACCTGGCCATCGTGGCCGCGCCCTTGCTCGACTCGTCGTCGGGGTGGGCGTGCACCGCCATGAGCCGCAGCGGTTCGCCGCCGCCGCAGGGTCGCTCGAGCGCCGCATCGTCGATGACCTCGGACACCTGGGTTCTCCCTTATCGCACCTTCGAGCGCCCCCGGTTCGAGGCACGCGCCCTGACAGACGAGAATTGTCCCTGACAACGTCCGCACACCGCACGGAGATTCCCCACCATGACGACGAGCGTGTCGAAGCCGACGGTGCCCGCCGAGCCCCGGAAGGGCCGGCTCGGGCTGGTGGTCATCGGGGTCTTCGTCGCCCTGGCCGCGGGCGGTTTCGGGGTCATCTCCATGTACGCCGGTCAGACGCCCGGCATCGTGTCGCAGACGGTCACCTACGACATCAGCGACACTTCGGTGGAGATCAATTACTCGGTGGCCAAGGGCGAGGGGGATGTGGTGCGTTGCACCGTCGACGCCTTCGACAAGAAATTCGCCGTCCTCGCGGAGAAAGAGGTCATCGTTCCGGCGGGGACGTCCAGCGTGCAGGGGACGGAGACGCTGCGGACGCCGCGGCGGGCGACCGGTGCGCGCATCCACGCTTGCCACACCGCCTGACCTCCCGGTACGGCCCCACCCGGCCGCCGCCGCCCGGAGTGCGGGACGAAAGACGATTGGCGGATTGCAGACGCCGAGTTCAGGGAACCTTTAACCGCACACACCGGATAGGCTAGAGGTTTCACCCGGCCGCCACTTCATGTCGATGTGACGTCGGTCCGCCACGGGCGGACGAGGATCACCACATGTGGATGAGGAGTACCCGTGACCGAGACCCGCGCTGACAACGTCACCTGGCTGACCCAGGAGGCGTACGACCGGCTCAAGGCTGAGCTGGAGCACCTGTCGGGCCCGGGCCGCATCGAGATCGCTCAGAAGATCGAGGCGGCGCGGGAGGAAGGGGACCTGCGCGAGAACGGCGGCTACCACGCGGCCAAGGAGGAACAGGGCAAGATCGAGGGCCGCATCCTCCAGCTCCAGGGCATCCTGGAGAACGCGCGCGTCGGTGAAGCGCCGCGTACCGAGGGCGTGGTCGGTCCTGGTATGACCGTCACGGTCTCCTTCGAGGGCGACGACGAAGAGGTCACGTTCCTGCTCGCGTCCCGCGAGGAGGTCGGCGCCCCCATCGACGTCTACTCGCCCAAGTCGCCGCTCGGCGCGGCCATCAACGGCAAGAAGGTCGGCGACAAGGCCACCTACTCGCTGCCGAACGGCCGGAGCATGACGGTCGAGATCCTCGACGCCACCCCCTACGGGGCCGGCTAGCCCCGAGCGCGTCCGCGGAGGACGGCGCAGGTCCGCGGAACGGGGTGCTGCCGGGTACCCCGCTTCCGATCAGCCCGGGGGTCGTTCCCCGGGCTTCGCTCCATCTGCGCCGTCCTCCCCCGGCCACCTCCGCTCCGCCCCGCCCGTCCGGCGGGCCGAGGCGCGGACCAGCGGCAGGGTGCGGTAGGCGACCTGGGTGGCCAGCGAGATCACCGAGGACGCGCGCTCCACGCCCGCCACGTCCACGAGCACGTCGATGACGCGCTGCAGGTCGGTGTTGCTGCGCGCGACGACGCGGCAGAGCATGTCCCCCGGGCCGGTGATGGTGTGGGCCTCGATCACCTCGGGCACCTGCGCGAGCCGCTTGGCGACGGGGTCGTGCCCGCCCGCTTGCCGCAACTGCAGCGTCACGAACGCCGTCACGCCGTAGCCGAGCGCCGCGGGGTCGATCTCAGGGCCGTAGCCCGCGATCACGCCGTCGCGGCTCAGCCGGTCGAGCCGCGCCTGGACGGTGCCGCGCGCCACCCCGAGCCGCCGGGACGCCTCCAGGACGCCGACGCGGGGTTCGGCGGTGAACAGCTCGATCAGCCGGCCGTCCAGTTCGTCGATCGGCACGGCACCCTCCACCGCTCCTGGTCACCCTGTACAGAGCGACGGGCCTGTCGCGCCTTTTACTGTACAGATTGTCCATCACTTGAGGACACCCTTGCGCACCTTGTAGGTGCATGTCGAAATTGGGTGGCATGGATGAGTTTCCGGTCAAGGGCATGGACGCCGTCGTCTTCGCCGTCGGCAACGCCAAGCAGGCGGCGCACTACTACTCCACCGCGTTCGGCATGCGAAGGGTCGCCTACCGCGGCCCGGAGAACGGCAGCCCCGACGAGGCGGTGCACGTGCTGGAGTCGGGCGGCGCCCGGTTCGTGTTCCGCGGCCCGGTGCGCGCGGGGACCGGGCTCGGCCGGCACATCGCCGAGCACGGCGACGGCGTGGTCGACCTCGCGATCGAGGTCCCGGACGTCGACGCCGCCTACCGGCACGCGCTCGCGAACGGCGCGACGGGCGTGCAGGAGCCGCACGTCCTGGAGGACGAGTACGGCAAGGTGCCGATCGCGGCGATCGCCACCTACGGCGAGACCCGCCACTCGCTCGTCGACCGCTCGAACTACTCCGGCCCGTACCTGCCGGGGTTCGCGCCCGCCGACCCGATCGTCGAGCCGCCGGAGAAGCGGTACTTCCAGGCGATCGACCACTGCGTCGGCAATGTCGAGCGCATGGAGGAGTGGGCCGACTTCTACCACCGGGTCATGGGATTCACCGACATGGCCGAGTTCATCGGCGACGACATCGCCACCGAGTACTCCGCGCTGATGTCCAAGGTCGTCGCGGACGGGAGCCGCAAGGTCAAGTTCCCGCTGAACGAGCCGGCGGAGGGCAGGCGCAAGTCGCAGATCGACGAGTACCTGGAGTACTACGGCGGGCCGGGCGTCCAGCACATCGCGCTCGCCACCAACGACATCCTGGCGACCGTCGACCGGATGCGCGCCGCCGGGGTGGAGTTCCTGGAGAGCCCCGACTCCTACTACGAGGACCCGGAGCTGCGCGAGCGCATCGGCGAGGTGCGGGTCCCGATCGAGGAGCTGCACAAGCGCCGGATCCTCGTCGACCGGGACGAGGACGGCTACCTGCTGCAGATCTTCACCAAGCCCGTCCAGGACCGCCCGACGGTGTTCTTCGAGATGATCGAGCGCCACGGCTCGCTCGGCTTCGGCAAGGGCAACTTCAAGGCGCTGTTCGAGGCGATCGAGCGGGAGCAGGAGCGCCGCGGCAACCTGTGACACCGCCCGCAGCCCGGGCCCGGACGATGCCGGGCCCGGGTGTCCCGTGACCGCCGGAAG
Organism: Actinomadura sp. 6K520; assembly: GCF_004349245.1. Lineage (GTDB taxonomy): Bacteria > Actinomycetota > Actinomycetes > Streptosporangiales > Streptosporangiaceae > Spirillospora. Next base: position 39,037 of record NZ_SMLC01000062.1, read on the forward strand.
AACTCCACCTCCGCCGTCCGCCGCAGCAGGTGATAGCCGCTCACCCCGGCCATGAAGAACCCCGCCGTCAAGAACCCGCCGAACAGCACATGGAAGAACGCCAGAACCGCCGTCG
>NZ_SMLC01000063.1 GCF_004349245.1 Actinomadura sp. 6K520
GAGCGGGAGGATCCACGCGGGGATGACGTCGGACGGGGCGGCGGGCGAGGCGGGGACGGTGTCGAGGGCGGCCTTCCAGGCGCGGGCGGCGGTGAGGTCGGCGCGGATGACGCGGAGGCGTTCCTCGGCCTCGGTGAGGGCGGCGCGGAGGCGTTCCTTGGCGGGGACGGTCTGCCGGGTGGCGTGGTGAGCCGCCGCCCACGCTTCGTCCCAGCGCGGGGTGCGCTCCTGCCACGCCTCGTCGCCGTCGGTGGCGATCATGAGGTTGGCGAGGTCGGGGTGGACCGAGCGGACGCGGTCGAGGAGTTCCGTGCAGCGGATCTGGCGGGAGCGTTCGTGGCGGGCCTCGGCCAGGGCGCCCAGGGCGCGGCCGTAGGCGGCGGCGTCACGGGCGTCGATGGCGTCCAGGGCCGCCTGGAGCTCTGGGGGATCGTCGTCGTCCACGGGGCCGATGGAGTCGCGGAGGGCGTCGAGGTCGGCGGCGGCGCGGCTCACGCCCAGGCCCTCCAGTGCGTTGCGGAGGGCGGTGACGTAACCGTGCCACTGGTGGGGGTGGCCCAGGGGGATGGTGAGGCCGGACCGGCCGAGGAGGTCGCGGGTCTCCTGCACGGCCGTCATGGCGTCCCGGATGCGGGCGAGGCGGGCGTGGGCGCGGACGAAGCGGGCGACGCGTTCGGCGGGCGGGAGGTCGGCGGGGAAGGAGATGCCGGCGGCCTCCCACACGTACTGCAGCTCACGGCAGGTGATCCGCACCATGAGGTGGGTGTGGACGAGGTCGAGCAGCTCGGGTGTGGCGGGTGCGGCGCCGTCGACCCGCACGGTGGTGAGGAGCGGCTCGGCCTGGCGTTGCGCGGACGAGCGCAGCGGTCCCCGTTTGAGGGTGCCGCCGCCGGCGAGGTGGGCGCGCAGGTCCAGGGCGGACGCGGCGAGCCCGCGCAGGTCGGCGTCGTCGGGGATGTCGATCTCGTGGCTGCTGAGCTCCGCCAGGGCGCCCTCCGCCCACTCGGCCCGGGCCGTCATCTCGTGGACGCGCGCCCAGATGAGGGGGCGGCGGTCCGCGAGGGCGTCGCCGAACGCCTGGGCGGCGAGGTCGGCGGGGTTCCAGCCGCCCGGGTCGCCGTCGAGGCCGAGGTCGCGGAGCGCGGCGGCGACGACGGACGCGTTTCCGTCGAGGCGGGCGAGGAAGGTGACGTCGGTCTCGCGCAGGCGGCGGGACAGGTCGGTCTTGGACCGTTCGGCGCGTTCGGCGGCCGTGGCCTCCGCCTCGACCAGGGTGCGGACGTAGGCGGCGCTGGGCAGCGCGCCGGGGTCGACGTCGCGCTGCTCGGTGCGGGCCTTGCGCGCGGCGGTCTCCTCCGCGAGGAGGACGACGAGTTCCGCGGCCTCGGAGCGGGAGACCGGCGGGTCGGCCGGCATCCCGGCGCGGACCGGCATCCACGCCAGGTCGGGCGCCTCGGCGCGGAGACGCTCGCGCGGGTCGGCGGGCTCGTCGGCGCCGCCGAGGCGCTCGCGGATCTCGGTGACCTGCCGGGCGGCGGTCTCCTCCCGTCCGGCCAGCGCGTCCAGGTCGGGCGGGGCGGTGCGGGCGAGGATCGCGTCCGCCGCGCGGCCGGCCACGGCGGGGTCGGCGACCGTGAGGTCGGCGAGGCCGGGCGGCAGCGCGGCGTGGAGCGCGCCCGACGCGGTGGCGCCGCTCGTGGCGACGAGGACGCGGTGGCCGCGGGTGAGCAGCCCGGCGAGCAGGTCGGGGACGGTGTCCGCTTCGCGCTCGGGTACGTGCATGACGTGCGGCTTCCGGGACGGCGACACCAGCCGCGCGAACCCGTCGGGAACGCCGCCGGGCACCCGGTCGAGGAGGGCGGCGTGGTAGTCGGCGGCGGCGCGGCGGCCCGGCGGGCGGACGACCAGCGCGGGCGCGAGCCGCAGGCGCGGGACGGGCGACGGGGCCGCCGCGTCCGGTGCCCAGTCGTCGCTGTAGTCGGCGGGGGTGCTGAGCGCGGCGAGGCACCATTCGCGCAGGACGTCCCCGACCGAGGGGTTCAGCCCGAAGCCCCGCCCGGCGCGCACCGCGTCCGGCGGGCCGGGGGCGGGCCGGTAGCCGGGGTGGCCGGACAGCAGGTCCCGGTCCCGCAGGCTCGTGCGCCCGGCGAGGACCACGTCGATGCGGTCGGTGCGGTCGTCCACGACGATCCGCACGGGCGTGTTCAGCAGGTGGTCGTGGACGGCGGGCCGCCAGGCGAGCAGGCCCGTGGCGAGCACCACGTCCTCCCCCGCGAGGTCGCGGAGGATCCGGTACCAGTTGCGGAGGGCGAGCCAGCCGTCGAACTCGTCGAGGACGACGGGCGGGGTCAGCGGGATGACCGGCACGCTGAACAGGACGTCGCCGGGCCCCGCGTCCGTCTCGACGTAGACGTCGCCGGGCAGTTCCGACAGCCAGTGGACCCGGTCGTGCCCGGACAGGTCGCGGGACGGGCGGCGGCGTCCCCGCGCCAGGTCGCGCAGGAACCTCAGCAGCCGCGCCGCGTGCTCGGACTCGCGCGCGGACTCGTCCACGGCCCCGGGCAGGTCCCGGGGGGCGCGGGGGGTCGTGCCCGGAAACCGGCCGTGACCCGGGCCCTCCTCAGGCACCGCGGCTCCTTCCCTTCCCACGGGGGAACGGATCTCTCACCTCGCCGTCCGGACGGGCGGGCCCCGGTGTTCGGCCGGTGCGAGGTCCGATGGTGGTGCCACGATCTAACACCCCCGGGCGGGCCCGGCCAAGCGCTATCAATGATCTTGTGGTGCCGGAGACGCCTCAGCGGCTGCCCGCCAGGTGCCGGTCCTCGTTCGGCATCATCACCCAGAGGACGAGGTAGACGACGAACTGCGGGCCGGGCAGGAGACAGGACAGGACGAACAGCAGCCGGACGGTCCCGGCCGACATGCCGAACCGGCGACCGAGGCCGGCGCAGACGCCGGCGATCATCCGGTTGCCGCGCGGGCGAACTAGACCGTTCATGGCTTCTTCTCTCCCCATTCGGTCGTGCGATGAACGTGGCCGCGGAATTTCGCTTCCACGTCCTCCACGCTACGAACCGGACAGGGGCACCACATCAACCGCTGGGACTGTTCCCGTGCCATCCTCCGGGATTAGGGGATCCTCCCTAGGGGACCTCGGTTCCGGCCGAAACTCCGGCCGTGCGGGTCAGGCGGCGTTGTGCCCGGCGACGAGTCCGGGGAGGCCGGCGAGGTCGTCCAGGACGAACAGGCAGTCGCGCAGCGCCTCGTCGTCCCGCTGGATGTGGCCCCAGGGGCCGCGCCGCAGGAACGCCGCCCGCATCCCGAACGCGAGCGCGGGCCGGACGTCGTTGTCGATGCGGTCCCCCACGTAGAGGACGCGGTCGGGCAGCACGTCGGCGAGCTGCGCGCAGCGCTCGAAGAACTCCCGCGCCGGTTTCTGGACGCCCCACACGTCGGAGATGCCGACGACGTCCGCGTCCAGGCCGAGCGCCGCCATCTGCTCGGCGGCCTCGACCGGCTGGTTGCCGGCGATCCCGACGTAGAGGCCCTGGTCGCGCAGCCCGGACAGGCAGGCGCGCGCGTCCGGGTACAGGTCGGCGGGCCCGAACCCGTTCGGGACGCCCGCCTCGATGCGCCGGCGCTGCTCCTCCGCCAGGTCGAAGCCCGGCCGGAAGTATTCGAGGAGGTCCATGTGGGTGCCGCCCGCCGCGAGCACCGCCCCGAGCTTCGCGAGGAACGTGTGCCGCGGGACCCCGAGCCAGTCGGCCCACCGCCCGTAGATCTCGCCCTCGTTGATCAGCGTCTCGCCGATGTCGAAGAACACGGCCTGGATGCGGCGGGGGCGGCTCACGGTGCCGGTCCCTCCGGGGGGCGAGGGATCGCCGGTCACGGCCGGGCCAGGTCGACCGAGGCACCCGGGGCGAGGCGGGTGAACTCCTTCCCGAGTTCCTTGCCGGCCCCGGTGAGGATGCGCTCCATGACGCTGAGGCCGATGTCGTTGAGGAGGCCGTCGTGGATGGCGAAGGCGCGTCCCGGATTCACGGCCCGCGTGTACTGGTAGAGGTCGACGGCCCTCATCCAGGGGGCGTTGCCGGGAAGGCACAGGGTGGGGACGGGCTCGGACGGGACGGTCAGCGCGTCCCCGGGGTGGAAGATCTCGCCGTCCAGCAGGAACCCGACGTTCGGGATCGGCGGCAGGTCCGGGTGCATGATCTCGTGGTCCTCGCCGTAGACGTGGACGTCGAAGCCCGCGATCGTGACGGCGTCGCCGTGGCCGACCTGGTGGACGCGCCCGCCGAGGTCGGCGAGGTTCTCGGCGACGACGCGGGACGTCCACACCTCCAGGGAGGGCCGCTCGGCCATCGCGGCGCGCAGGGTGTCGGCGTCGAAGTGGTCGAAGTGCTCGTGGGTGACCAGGACGGCGTCGGCGCTGGCGAGCGCGGCGGACGCCTCGCTGAACGTGCCGGGGTCGATGACGACGCTCCGGTCGTCCTTGCTGATCTGGACGCAGGCGTGTCCGAGCTTGGTGAGACGCATCAGCCGATTTTTCCACGCCGGTCGCCGGCGGCCATTGACCACCCCCGCCTCCGTTGATAGAACACGTTCTAATTCGGGGCCGTGACCGGTGCAAGGAGGCGGCGATGCCCGTTCCCGACCAACGCGACTCCGAGGTCACCAGGAGGAACCTGACGGACTGGCTGGAGCGGCATCTGCCCGGCGTCCGCATCCCCCACCTGGAGACCCCCCAGACGAGCGGTTTCTCCAACGAGACGCTGATCTTCGACGCCGAGTGGACCGGCGGCGACGGCGTCCCGCACCGCGAGCCGTTCGTGGCGCGGGTCGCGCCGGTGAAGTACCAGGTGTTCCCCGAGCCGCGGTTCGAGGAGCAGTACCGGCTGATGCGGATCCTGGACGAGCGCACCCCCGTCCCCGTGCCGCCGATCCGCTGGTACGAGCCGTCGCCGGACGTGCTGGGCGCCGCGTTCTTCGTGATGGGACGGATCGACGGCCGCGTCCCGACCGACATGCCGCCGTACCACATGGACGGCTGGGTGACCGAGGTCCCGCCGGGCGAGCGCGCCGCGATGTGGTGGTCCACGCTGGAGATCCTCGCGGACCTGCACCGGCTCGACGCGCGGGAACTGGGCCTCGGCTTCCTCGACCAGCCGGAGTGGGGCGCGCCCGGCCTCGACCAGCGGCTCAACTACTACGAGCACTACCTGCACTGGGCCTACAAGGGGCCGCAGGAGACGGCGCTCAAGGCCCTGGACTGGCTGAAGGCCAACCGCCCCGACGAACCCGGCGAGCCCGCCGTGCTGTGGGGCGACGCCCGCATCGGGAACGTGATCTTCCAGGAGGGTGTCCCGGCGGCCGTACTCGACTGGGAGACCGCCACGCTCGGCGCGCCCGAGGAGGACCTCGCCTGGTTCATGTTCCTCGACCGCCACCACTGCGAGGGCGTGGGCGCCGCGCGGCTGGACGGCTTCCCGTCCTACGCCGAGACGGTCGCCCGCTACGAGGAGCTGCTCGGGCGCCCGATGCGGCACATGGCGTACTACGAGATCCTGTCCGGCTTCAAGTTCTCGGTGGTCATGGCCCGGATCGGGCAGGCGATGATCGATTTCGGCTGGATCGACGAGACCTCCGACTTCCCCTACAACAACAACTGCTCGCAGCTGCTCGCGCGCATCCTTGGAGAGACCACGTGACGCTCTCGCCGCTCGACGACTACCCGATCCACCAGGCACCCGAGGTGATGCGGCACGTCACGACGTCCGACCGCAACTTCTACGACCGGTACTACTTCAACGCCCACCCCTGCTCCGACGAGCTGATGCTGATCATCGGGATCGGGCAGTACCCGAACCTCGGGGTCATGGACGCGTTCGCGGTCGTGCGGCACGGGCCGGTGCACAAGGTCGTCCGGGCGTCCCGCGAGCTGGGTGCGGACCGCATGGACACCACGGTCGGGCCGTTCCGGGTGGAGGTGATCGAGGGGCTGAAGCGGCTCAGGGTCGTCCTGGACGAGAACGAGCACGGCCTGGCGTTCGACATGACCTGGGAGGGGACGATCCCCGCCACGCTGGAGCCCCCGCACTACCTGCGCTGGCAGGAACGGGTCATGTTCGACTCGCGGCGGCTCGCGCAGACCGGCCGCTGGACGGGCGCCATCACCATCGACGGCGAGACCATCGAGGCCACGCCGGACCACTGGTGGGGCTCCCGGGACCGCTCCTGGGGCATCCGTCCCGTGGGCGAGCCGGAGCCGCCCGGGATCCAGATCAACAACGCCGGCACGTTCTACTGGCTGTACACGCCGATGCAGTTCGAGGACCACTCGATCCTCTGCATCGTCCAGGAGGACGAGAAGGGCCGCCGGGTCCTGGAGGAGGCCACGCGGGTCTGGCCGGACCGCGAACCCGAGTACCTCGGCCGCCCGGAGTACCTCCCGGTCTACGCCGAGGGCACCCGCGACGTGGTCAGCGCCACGCTCCGGTTCGCGCCGCCCGGTGCGGCGGCGTTCGAGGTCCGCGCGACGCCGATCCTGCCGGTCCACCTGATGGTCGGCACCGGCTACGGGCTGGAGCCCGACTGGAAGCACGGCATGTACCAGGGCCCCGACGTCAAGGTCCAGGGCGTCGCCTACGACACGCGCAAGCCCGACGACGCCGCCCGCATGTGGGGACTCGTCGACGCGGTCGGACGGTACGAGTACCTGGACGGTGCCCAGCCCACGGAGATCACGACGGGATACGGCCTCTACGAGTACTGGGCGCTCGGCCCCCACCCCTCCTTCGCCGAATGACTCTGAAAGACTGGGCGACCGTGACGACCCCGCCTTCGCCCGACCCCCCGGACGCGGGACGGCCGTCCCGGGAAGAACTGGACCGGCTGGTGCGCGACCGCATTGCGAACTGGCGTGAGCAGCCGCGCGGGCTTGCCTGCGCGGTGATCGCCGCCTTCATGATCCTCACTACCGCCGCGTTCGTGTTCGCGGTGGTGGCGGTGGTGGGCGCGATGAGCTGAGGTCCGGAGAGGGCCGGAGGGGTGCGGAAAGCCGCGGAGCCGCCGCACCGACCGGGGTCGGCGCGGCGGCTCCGCGAAGTCCGCTCGGGTCTAGGTGGGGATCCCTCCGGACCCCTCGGCGATGGTGAACGCCACGTCGCCCTGCGGGTCGACCTGGGCGTCCAGGGTCTTGTCGTCCAGCATCTCGGCGACGGTCGGCTCCAGGTACACCTTCGCGCCCTCCTCCTCGACGACCTGGTCGCCCGCCTCGGGAGCCGGGGCCACCGAGAGCCGGAGGGCGTCCGAGCCGTCGAGCCCGGACTCGATGCGGATACCGGTCTCCGGCGGAAGCTCCGGGTTGGCGGTCACGGTACGGATGACCTGGACGGCACCGCTGGTCAGCGTGAGCACGATCAGCTCCTCACGTCTCTGTCTCTCTCGCTTCGGATCTGCCCCACCCTCCCCGTTCCGCACCGCCGTAAACATCGGGACGTGACCGTGCGATCTCGCTCGGCGAGCAGCGGCCGCGGGTCAGCCGGCGCTCGGGGCGAGGGCCCGCACCGCCTCCCGCGGGGACAGGCCGCCGCCCGGGACGACCGCCAGGATGGGCGTGGTGAGGCCGCTGTCCACGTACTCGCGGACGCGGGCGCGGCACCGGTCCGGCGTACCGTGCACGATCAGGTCGTCGACGACCTCGTCGGGGATGACCTCCAGGGCCTTCTTGCGGTCGCCGGCCGCCCACGCCTCGTTCATCGGGCGCAGCGCCTCGCCGCGGCCGAGCCACTCGTGGAACGCCCGGTAGACGGGCACCGTCATGTACGCGGCGATCATCCAGCGGCCGATCGCGCGGGCCTCCTCGGCGTCGCCGGTCGGGCAGACGAACAGCCGCGCGACCAGCTCGGTCTCGTCGCCGATCTCACCGCGCACCGTCCGGACGTCCTTCGGCGCGAGCCAGTTGGTGATCGCGCCGTCGGCCTCGCGGGCGGCGAGCCGCAGCATGCCGGGCCGCAGCGCCGCCAGCACGATCGGCGGCGGCGTCGCGGGCGCGTTGTCCAGCTTGAAGCCGTTGACTGCGAAGGTCTCGTACTCCTCCTTGACCTTCTCCCCGGCGAGGGCCTTGCGGAGGAAGCGCAGCGTGTCGCGGGTGCGCTTGTAGGGCTCCTCGAACGGGATGCCGTTCCAGCGCTGCACGATCGTGTCGGACGAGGTCCCGATGCCCAGCACGAACCGGCCCGGCGCGAGGCCGGCGAGCGTCGCGGCCTGCTGCGCCAGCAGCGCCGGCCCGCGCGTGTAGACCGGCACGATCGCCGGGCCGAGGCGCAGCTCGGGGGCCCACTGCGAGGCGAGCGCGAGCGGGGTGAACGCGTCGGTGCCGTTGGTCTCGGCGGACCAGGCGTCGGTGTAGCCGAGCCCCGGGAGCTCCGCGACGATCTCGCGCTGCTCGCCGAGCGGGAGCCCGGTCATCGGAATGGTCAGTCCCCAGCGTGACATGCCGCCTCCTCAGGCGATCGAGGCGCGGATGGTGGCGCCGCCGTCCACGACCATGGTCTGCCCGGTCATCCAGGACGACATGTCGCCGGCCAGGAACACCGCCGCGCTGGCGATGTCCTCGGGCTCGCCGAGGCGGCCGAGCGGCATGTGCTTGCTGATCGCCGCCTCGTTCGGCTCCCACAGGGCGCGGGCGAGGTGCGTCTTGACCAGGCCCGGCGCGATGCAGTTGACCCGGACCTTCGGGGCCAGCTCCATCGCGAACTGGCGGCTCAGGTGGATGACGGCGGCCTTGGTGGCGTTGTAGTACCCGATGCCGTGCTCGGTGATCATCCCGCCGACGGACGCGATGTTGATGACGGCGCCGCCGCGCTCGGCCAGCGACGCCTTCAGCGCGAGCTGGGTCCACTGGACGATCGCGAACTGGTTGACCTCGACGGTCTTGGCCGCGGCGGCGGGCTCGATGTCGGCCATCGGGCCGTAGTAGGGGTTGGTCCCGGCGTTGTTGACCAGGATGTCCAGGCCGCCGAACTCGGCGACGGCGGCGTCCACGCAGGCGGCGGCCTCCTCGGCGCGGCCCACGTGCGCGGCCTTGGCGAGCACTCCCGCGCCCGGGTGCGCGGCACCGATCTCCTTGGCGACCTCGTCCAGCGCCTCCTGCTTGCGCGAGGAGATCACCACGTTGGCGCCCTCGGCGGCGAACGCGGTGGCGATCGCCTTCCCGATCCCGCGGGAGGCCCCGGTGACCAAGGCCGTCTTCCCTTCGAGTCCCGTCCGCATCCGCACTCTCCCTACCTTCGCGCACCCTGTGGGCAGCCCGAGCAGAATCCGACTCGGCTCACTGTACAGGAAGTGACTGACGAGTCAGTTACCTGGTGCCGAGACGCCCGTCCCGCTCACCGGACACCCCTCTTTCCAGCGAGCGTTTGCTTGTTACGCTGCGCCGGTACCGGATCAGGGAGGAGCCGCGTGACCACGACCAAGGAACGCCGTCCGGCCGTCGACGGGTGGTTCACCACCGAGGACGGCGGCGTGCGGCTGCTCGGCACCCGCTGCGCGTCCTGCGGGACGCCGTACTTCCCGCGCAACGAGCTCGCCTGCCGCAACCCCGGCTGCACCGGCCCGAAGGACGGCTCCGAGCTGGAGCCCTACGCGCTGTCCTCCCGCGGCCGCATCTGGTCCTACGCCGACTCCCGCTACCGGCCGCCGCCCCCGTACGTCTCCCCCGACCCGTTCGTGCCCTACACCGTCGCGGCCGTCGAACTGGAGGCCGAGCGCATGGTCGTCCTCGGCCAGGTCGCCCCCGGCCACACCGTCGACGACCTCGCCGTCGGCATGGAGGTCGAACTGGCGGAAGGCACCCTCTACGAGGACGACGAGGCCGAATACACCGTCTGGATGTGGAGGCCCGTCCAGTGACCAGCGCACGGCCGTGCGGCCGCTGGACTGAGGAGCGCGCGCAGCGACGAAGGAGCGAGCACGTGACGAGGGAAGCGGCCGCACGAAGCGGCCGCGTGCGGCGAGCGGAGCGAGCCAGATGAGCAGAGACATTGCCGTGCTGGGTGCGGGGATGCATCCGTGGGGTAAGTGGGGGCGGAACTTCGTCGAGTACGGGCTGGCGGCCGCGCGGGCGGCGCTGGCCGATGCCGGGCTCGCGTGGCCGGACGTGCAGTACGTGGCGGGCGCGGACACCATCCGCAACGGGTATCCGGGGTTCATCGCCGGGGCGACGTTCGCGCAGGCGCTCGGCTGGTCGGGCGCGCGGGTGTCCAGTTCGTACGCCGCCTGCGCCTCCGGGGCGCAGGCCATCGACAACGCGCGTGCGCGGATCCTCGCCGGCCTCTGCGATGTGGCGCTGGTGGTGGGCGCGGACGCCGCGCCGAAGGGCTTCTTCAAGCCCGTCGGCGGCGACCGCCCGGACGACCCGGACTGGCTGCGGTTCCGGCTGCTCGGCGCGACGAACCCGATCTACTTCGCGCTGTACGCCCGCCGCCGCATGGCGATGCACGGGGCGACGCTCGACGACTTCGCCGCGGTCAAGGTGAAGAACGCGCGGCACGGGCTGGCGAACCCGAACGCCCGGTACCGCAAGGAGGTGACGCCGGAGGACGTCCGCGAGTCCGCCGTGGTCGCCGACCCGCTGCGGCTCCTGGACATCTGCGCCACCAGCGACGGGGGCGCGGCGCTGGTGCTGACGTCGCTGGACTTCGCGCGGCGGCACGGCATCGCCGATCCAGTGCGCATCCCGGGGCTGTCCACGGTGACGCCGACGTTCCCCAAGACCGTCCTGGACCTGCCCGACTTCGCGACCGACTCGGCGATGACGGCGGCCGAACCCGAGCGGCCCTTCCGGTCCGCCATCGCGCACGCCGCCTACGAGGAGGCGGGGATCGGGCCGGAGGACCTGTCGCTCGCCGAGGTGTACGACCTGTCCACGGCGCTCGAACTGGACTGGTACGAGGACATCGGCCTGTGCGAGCCGGGCGGCGCCGAGGAGCTGCTCCGGTCCGGCGCCACCACGCTCGGCGGGCGCGTCCCCGTCAACCCGAGCGGCGGCCTCGCGTGCTTCGGGGAGGCGATCCCGGCGCAGGCCATCGCGCAGGTGTGCGAGCTGACGTGGCAGTTGCGCGGCCAGGCCGAGGGACGCCAGGTCGAGGACGCGCGGGCGGGCATCGCGGTGAACCAGGGCCTGTTCGGCCATGGCTCGGCGGTCATCGCCGTCCGCTAGCCGCTACGAGACCGTGAACCCGTCGCAGCCGATGTAGTAGGCGTCGCCGTTGGCGTGGACGTGCAGCCAGACGACCGTCCACACGCCCTGCCTCAGCGGCTCTGATCCTTCGAAGTCGACCGGGTAGCTGAGGTCCAGCCCGGCGTCCCCCGGGTACAGGCGGGGCTTGCTGTGGACCCAGCCGGGCCCGGCGCTGCCGTGCGGGCCCGGCGGGCGGACCTGGGCGGCCACGTAGTAGCCGGACGGCGTCTCGTACTTGAAGCGCATGCCGAACTCGACGCTGTCGCCGCCGTGCGGCCGCCGCGGCGCCGAGACCTGCAACTGGCCGGACAGCGCCTCGTCCTCCGGGCGGATCGCGGGCAGGCAGGTCAGGTCGCTCTGGGAGAACTCCACCTCGCGGAAGTCCGCGGTGGGCTGCTTCACCAGGGGGTCGTCCGGCGGGCGGCCGTCGGCGCGGGGGGTCCGTGCCGTGGGCGCGTCCACCGGCGCCGTGGCGCCGCCGCCCGTCTCCGTCCCGTTCGCCGCCTGCCCGCTCTGGACCGCGTTCGCGCCCCGCCCGCCCTCGTCACCGGTCAGGACGGACCGCGCGACGAACGCGCTGCCCAGGACGACCGCGACCACCCCGGCGACCGCCGCGATGACGGCGGCGCGCGACCGCGGGCCCGTGCCGCCCGGCGCGCCCGTCCGGGTGCGCTCGGCGGGGACGAGGCCCGCCGCGACGGCGTCCGGGAGGCTGGCGGGCACCGGCCGCGGGGTCCCCGCCAGCCGCAGGTAGGCCGGGTCGCCGGCGAGCCCGGCCGGGGACGCGGCGAGCTCGGCCAGCCGCCCCAGCCGGACCCGGGCGGCGGGCTCCTTCGCGGCGCAGAGCCGGACGAGCTCGGCGACGCGCGCGTCGACGCCGTCGAGGTCGATCTCGCCGTCGAGCGTGCGGTGGATGATCGCCTCGATGCGGCCGCCGCCGAACGGCGGGCGCCCCGTGGCGGCGTAGGCGATGGTCCCGGCGAGGGAGAACACGTCCGAGGCCGGCACGGGCTCCTGCTCCCGGACGACCTCCGGCGCGACGTACCCGGGGGTGCCGTTCCACGCGCCGGTCTGGGTGATCTGCGTCTGGCCCTCGCCGCGGGCGATACCGAAGTCGATCAGCCGGGGCCCGTCCGGGGCGAGGATCACGTTGCCCGGCTTCAGGTCGCGGTGCTGCACGCCCTGGCCGTGGATCTCCAGCAGGCCCTGGGCCAGCGCGGCGAGCAGCCGCAGGCAGGTGTCCGGCGGCAGCGGCCCGTGCTCGGCGACGGCCTGGCGGAGCGTCGGGCCCGGGACGTACTCGGTCGCCAGCCAGTACGGCGGCGCGTCCAGCCCGGCGCCGACCATCGCGGCGGCGAACCGGCTGCGCACCCGCTCGGCGGTGGCGACCTCGCGGCGGAACCGGGCGAGCGCCTGCGGGCCGTCGAAGTCCTCGCGGATCACCTTGAGCGCGATGTGCCGGCCGGCCCCGGTGAGGCCCAGGTAGACCTGGCCCATGCCGCCCGCGCCGATGCGGGCGATCAGCGGGTATCCGCCGATCTCGGCGGGGTCCTCGGGGCGTAGGGGTTCCACGTCAGCGGCCGTCCGATCGTGCGTACATGCCGGGCATGATCTCATCGCGTGCGGCCCGGCGGTGCCGGGACGGGCCGTCCCGGGGCGGGCCGGGCGGCCGGATCAGGCCGCGCCCGGCAGATGTGACCCAAGTCACCGTCCAGAAGCCGTGTGACCTGCGATTCAGCGGTCAGGTGTCCCTGTGTCCCGCGAATGCGCGCCGTTCGCGTGACAAGACTCCAGGGACGGTCGCACGGCCGGGGGGACCGCGGCGGCCGTTCCTGGACCGGCCCCGATCGGCGCCGGGACGGACGGGGGTCGTCCCGCCGCCGATCGGGGCGACGCGGTCAGGGCAGCTCCCTGGTCTCCGCGATGACCTGCGGCATGACCTCGTTGTTGCGGCGGAACCAGTCCAGCAGGAAGGCGACCTCTTCGTCGGTGCAGCCGTCGAGCCGCTCGCGGAACATGCGGCTCACCGGCTCGAGGTACCGGGTGAAACGGGGGACGTTCTCCTCGACGAGTTCGACGATCACGCGGCGGCGGTCGTCGGGGTCGCGGGTGCGCCGGACGTAGCCGGCCTTCTCCAGCCGGTCGATCACCGCGGTGATGGCGCCGCCGGTCGTGATGCCCATGAGCTGCGCGAGCCGGCCGGGCGTCTGCGGGCCGTCGAGCGACAGCACGTGGACGCACTGCGCGTCGGTGACGTTCAAGCCCGCCTTGGTCGCCGTCGCATGGTGCAGCAGAACCGTGAACGTCGTGCCGCGCTGCGCGGCGGACAGCAGTTCGCTGACCATCCGGTAGCGTTCCGGGCTTCCCACGTCCCACCCCCTCCTTCACTCCCACACAGAGAAACTCATCTCAAGAGCGACTCAGCACAAGAGAGTTTAGGGGGCCGCGGCCGGGTGTGGCGTACGCGACACCTCAGATGATCAAAGCAAGGTTGGAACGGTCCTACGATTGAGTGGTCCGGGCCACAGACCAGAGGTCCGCTCCTGGCCCCGAATCCCACGAAGGTTCGGGGCCGACCGCTTCCGCTACCCCTCGGCCTCCTGGGCGACCTCCTTCGCCCACCGGTAGTCGGCCTTGCCCGCCGGGGAACGCTTCATCTCGTCCACGAACGCGTAGACGCGTGGGACCTTGTAGCCCGACAGCGCCTTACGGCAGTGCGCGTCCAGGTCCTCCGCCGCGGGCCGCCCGCCGCCGGCGGGCTGGATCACCGCCGCGACGCGGTTGCCCCAGCGCTCGTCCGGGATGCCCGTGACCACCGCGTCGTACACGCCCGGATGGCCCTTGAGGACGGCCTCGACCTCCTCCGGGAACACCTTCTCGCCACCGGTGTTGATGGCCTGCGACCCCCGCCCGTACACGGCGATCGACCCGTCCTCCTCGACGGTGGCGATGTCGCCGGTCAGCAGCCAGCGCCGCCCGTCCACCATGGGGAACGTCCGCGCCGTCTTCTCCGGGTCGTTGTAGTAGCCCATCGCGATGTGCCCGGTGCGGGCGACCTGGCCGATGACGCCCGACCCCGGCTTGACGGGCTGGTACGCGTCGTCCAGGACGGTGACGTTCTCCACGTCCGGCGCGAACCGCAGGCCCTTCTCCGGCGTGGACCCCGCCACCGCCTCCGCCGTCGAGCCCGACTCCGTCGACCCGAACCGGTCCAGGACCATCGTGTTGGGCAGCAGTTCCTGGATGCGGTCGCGGACGGTCCCGGTGAAGATCGCGCCCGTGGAGACGAACGCCAGCAGCGACGAGGTGTCGTACGAGCCGCGCGCCAGTTCCTCCGCCATCGGGATCGCCATGGCGTCACCGGTGATCGTCAGCGAGTTGACCTTCTCCCGCTCGATCGTCCGCCACACGTCCGCGGCGTCGAACTTGCGCGTGTAGACGAGCGTCGCGCCCATGAGCCAGCCGATCCACGTCGCCATCTGCGCCGCGCCGTGCATCAGCGGCGCGACCGGCATCATCACCAGCGGGCCGCCGTTGCGGGCGTTCTCGACGACGTCCTCCGGCTTCGACGGGCGCGGGAGCGAGGGGTTCCAGAACCCGAGCAGCAGCTGCTCGGTCGTCCACATGACGCCCTTCGGCATCCCGGTCGTCCCGCCGGTGTAGATGATGTAGAGGTCGTCGCCGGAACGCGCCGGGAAGCCCCGCGTGCCGTCGGCGTCCCGCAGCGCCTCGTCGTAGGCGACCGCGCCGGGGATGGACGGCGTGCCGCCCACCGCGACGAGGTGCTTCAGGGCCGGCACCTCCGGGACGGTCGCGGCGACCCGGTCCTCGAACTCCACGTCGTACAGCAGCGCGACGCTGTCGGAGTCCTGGAACACGTAGCGGAGCTCGTTCTCCACGTACCGGTAGTTGATGTTGATGGGCACCGCACGGATCTTCAGCGTCGCCAGCAGCGCCGCCGCGTACTCGATGCCGTTGTAGAGCTGGACGGCGACGTGCTGGCCCGGCCGGACGCCCGCGTCCGCCAGGTGGTGCGCGAGGCGGTTCGCGTGCTCGTCCATCTCGGCGTAGGTGAGCCGCCGGTCGCCGCACACCAGGGCGACACGCTCCCCTATCGCGTCGGCGACTCCCTCGAACAGATCAGCGTGGTTGTACTCCATCGGACGTCCCTTTCGGGGGGTCTGGGGTCGCGCCCAGGGGAAAAGGGTTATCAGGGTTTGTCGCTGCCGACTATCCACATCGCGAAGAACTGGGCGCCGCCGCCGTAGGCGTGGCCGAGGGCGCGGCGCGCGCCGTCCACCTGGTGCTCACCGGCCATTCCCCGCACCTGCAGCGCCGCCTCGGCGAACCGGATCATCCCGGACGCGCCGATCGGGTTGGACGACAGCACGCCGCCGGACGGGTTCCACGGGATGTCGCCGTCCATCGCCGTCGCCCCGGCCTCGGTGAGCTTCCACCCCTCGCTCTCGCCGCAGAACCCGAGGTTCTCCAGCCACATCGGCTCGTACCAGGAGAACGGGACGTACACCTCGGCGCAGTCGAGCTCGCTGCGCGGGTCGCTGATGCCGGCCTGCCGGTACACGTCCGCCGCCGCGTCCTTGCCGCCCTGCGGGCTCACGCTGTCGCGGCCGGCGAACTGCATCGGCTCCGAGCGCATCGACGTCCCGTGCACCCACGCCGGCGGGTTCGGCGCGCGCCTCGCCGCGTCCTCGGAAGCGAGCACCATCGCGCACGCGCCGTCCGACGACGGGCACGTCTCCAGGTACCGGATCGGCTCCCACAGCATCGGCGTCGACTCGACCATCTCCCGCGAGATGCCGGGGATCTTCAGGTGCGCGTACTCGTTCCGCAGCGCGTTCTCGCGGTCCTTGACCGCGACCAGCGTGCCGATGTGGTCGGGGGCGCCCGCCCGCCGCATGTAGGCGCGGATGTGCGGGGCGAAGTAGCCGCCCGCACCCACGACGAGGGACGTGGTGAACGGCCCGTTCACCGTCAGCGCCCACGTGGCGTTCGACTCCGACTGCTTCTCCCAGGCGAGCGTGAGCACCCGCTCGTGCACGCCGGACTGGATCAGGCTGGCCGCGACGATCGCCGTGGACCCGCCCACGGACCCGGCCGTGTGCACCCGGATCAGCGGCTTGCCGGTGGCGCCGAGCGCGTCCGCCAGGAAGACCTCCGGCATCACCACGCCCTCGAACAGGTCGGGCGCCTTGCCGACCACGACGGCGTCGATGTCCTTCCAGGTCAGCCCGGCGTCGTCGAGGGCGCGGCGGGCCGCCTCGCGGACCAGGCCCGCCATCGACACGTCCAGCCGCTTGGTCCGGTACTGCGTCTGCCCGATGCCGATGATCGCGCACGGATTAGCCATTGTTGTCTCCCGACAGCACACAGACGAGGTTCTGCTGAAGGCAGGGGCCGGACGCGGCGTGCCCGAGCGTCCGGGACGCCGTCCCGTCGTGGATGCGGGACGCGGCCTCGCCGATCCGGATGAGGCCCGCCGCCATCACCGGGTTCGCCGACAGCGCCCCGCCGGACGGGTTGATCGTCACGCCGTCGCCCAGGCCGAGCGCCTCGCGCAGGATCAGCTCCTCATGGCTGAACTGCGCGTGCAGCTCGGCGACCTCGATCCCGGTCGCGCCGGCCTTCTCGCCCGCGATACGGGCGGCCGCCGACCGGGTCAGGTCGCGCACGCCGAGCGAGTGCGCCTCGGTGCGGTGGTCGATGCCGGTGATCCACGCGGGCCGCTCGCACAGCTCCCGCGCCGTGTCGCCGGCCGCCAGGACGATCGCCGCGGCGCCGTCGGTCACGGGCGCGACGTCGTAGGGGTGCAGCGGCGCCACGTCGTAGTCCTGTTCGGCGGCGGAGTCCGCCGGGTCCGGCAGGTGCAGCGCGAACGGGTTGCCGCGGCCGGACTCCCGCGAGCGCGCCGCGACCGCGCGCAGGTCGTCCTCCTTCACGCCCGCCTTCTCCATGTACGCGCGGGCCTGCATGGCGGCCATCGACACCTGGTCGACGCCGAGCGGTGCCAGGTAGTACGGGTCGAGCTGCTGCGTCATGACCGCGCGAAGGTCGCCCTGGGACGACTTGCCGAATCCGTACACCAGCGCGGTGTCGACCTCGCCGATCTGGAGCTTCACCCACGCCTCGTAGAGCGCCCAGGCGCCGTCCATCTCGACGTGGCTCTCGGAGATCGGCGGCCACGCGCCCAGCGTGTCGAGCGCGGACACGAACGCGAACGGCGCGCCCTGCAGGTAGTCGCACGACCCCGAGCAGGTGAAGCCGAAGCGGGACAGCCCCGTCCGCTCCTTCATCTCGGTGATCAGCGGCAGGACCATCTCGGTCTCCGCGATCCCCTGGTCCTCCGCGCTGTGCTCGCTCTGCACGAACGCGACCACTGCGACATCACGCATTACATGAAGTCCTTGATCTCTTCGAAGGGGACGTCGGGCTCGTCGATCGGCTCGAACCACTTGATGTTGGACATCGAGCGGGTCCACTCCTCGCGGGGCCGCCACGCCGCCTTCACCCGCATGCCCATCCGCACCTGGTCGGCCGGGATGCCCGCGACGAGCGTCAGCATCGTCAGCCCGGCGCCGTCCAGCAGGACGTAGCCGGACACGAACGGCACCTCGGGCGCGCGCGGGTCGGGGATGTTGTTGACCGCGAAGGTGGTGACGGTGCCGGTGTCGGGCAGCTCCACCTCCTCGGTGGTGGGGACGCCGTCGCGCGTGCAGAACCCCTTCATCGGGACGATGACCTTCTCGCACACCGGGCAGCGGTGGCCGAGGATCCGGCCCTCGGAGACGCCCTCCAGGAACCGGCCGAGCGCCCGCCCGCCCTTCAGCCGGTACTCCAGCGCCGCCTGCGGGTTGATCATGGTGACCTCGGGCAGGAAGCACTCGATGTCGCCGATCGTCCCGGTCCGCTCCGCCCGGTACTTCGGCCGCACCCGCATCCCGGTCTTCAGCACCTTCGGCGGCTTCGCGCCCTCCTCGAAAACACCGAGGTCCAGGGCGTGCAGCAGCGCGGTGTCGGCGCCGTCCGGGCGGATCAGCGCCCACGCGAACGGCCGGTCGAACGGGTGCTCCTTGGCGGGCCGCGGCACCCACGACCACGTCGTCACGGTCCCGGCGGGGCCGACCTCGACGAACTCGCCGGTGACGTCCTCCCCGGTCTCGGGGTCGCACTCCGCCGGCGGGACGAGCACCCTGCCGCCCGCCGTGCGGACGCCGACCATCCGGCCGTCGCGCAGCTCGCTCAGGAAGCGCCCGATGACCGGGCCGACCGAGCGGGTGTAGCCGCCCGGGAACGCGACCAGGTGGTTGGGATCGGATGCTTCAGATGGCACTCTCGCGGTCCTTCCAGTACGGGTCCCTGAGCTTGCGCTTGAGGAGCTTGCCGTTCGGCTCGCGCGGCATCGTCTCGATGTAGTCGATCGACTTCGGCCACTTCATCCTGGCGAGCCGGCCCTCCAGCGACGCGAGGATCTCGGCGGACAGCTCCTCGCCGGGCTCGATGCCCTCGGCGGGTTCCACCACGGCCTTGATCTGCTCGCCCCACTCCTCGTCGGGGATGCCGAACACGGCGACGTCCCCGACCTTCGGATGCAGGATGATCTCGTTCTCGATCTCGGCCGGGTAGATGTTCGCCCCGCCCGAAATGATCATGTCGGCCTTGCGGTCGGACAGGAACAGGAACCCGTCCTCGGTGAGGTAGCCGATGTCGCCGACGGTGAAGAAGTCCTTGAGGCGGTTCTTCTCCGTCTTCTCCTTGTCGCCCTTGTACTCGAACTCGACGCCGGCCATCTTCATGTAGATCGTGCCGGGCGTGCCCGTCGGAACCGGGTTGCCGTCGTCGTCCACGATGAGCAGCTCGCTGATCGGCCAGGCGTTGCCGACCGTCCCGGGGTGGGCGCGCCAGTCGGCGGGGCTCGCGATCGTCCCGCCGCCCTCGGTGGCCGCGTAGTACTCCCAGATGCAGTCGCCCCACCAGTCGAGCATCTGCTGCTTGATCGGCACCGGGCACGGCGCCGCCGCGTGGATGGCCCACTTCATGCTCGACACGTCGTACCGGGAGCGGACCTCCTCGGGCAGGGCGAGCAGCCGCTTGAAGTGCGTCGGCACCATGTGGGTGTTGCTCACGCCGTGTTCCTGGATCATTCTCAGGGTGTCCTCGGCGTCCCACCTGTCCATGTACACGACCGTGTGGCCCATGTGCAGGGCGGTGCCGCCGAACTGGGTGACGGCCGTGTGGTAGTTCGGTGAGGTGATCAGATGGGCCTGGTGCTCGCCCCCCGCGGGACGCCCCGGCGGGATGCCGAACAGGCCCAGCAGGAACGTCATCAGCTCGGCGCTGTCGTCGGGGTCGATGCCCATCAGCGCCCGCTTGACGCCCTTCGGGCGCCCGGTCGTGCCGGACGTGTAGTGCATCGTCGCGCCGTTGGTGCGGTCGTCCGGCAGGGTGTCGGGCTGCCCCGCGACCAGCTCGTCGTACGGGCGGAACCCCGCGACGTCCCCGATCGCGAACCGCCGGTGCGGCTCGATCTCCTCGCCGGCCCGAACGCCCTCGGCGGCGTACCGCTCGTGGACGATGAACGCCTTCGCCTCCGCGTCGGCGACGATGTAGCCGATCTCCGGGCCCGTCAGGTGCCAGTTGATCGGCGTGTAGTACCAGCCTGCCTGCAGCGCCGCCAGATACAGGACGAGCCCCTCGACGCCGTTCGGGACGAGCCCGCAGATGCCGTCGCCGTTCTTGAGGCCGAGCGCGCGGAGGCCGTGGACGAGCCTGTTGGAGCGGGCGAGCAGGTCTCCCGCCGAGTACTGCGTCCCATCCGGATCAACGGCCGCGACCCACTCGGGATCGGCCTGCGCCAGCCGCCAAAAGCCCAATGACCCCATCGGATCTCCCTACGTGAGCACGGTGAGCGTCGTCACAGACGACGCCCCGGCGAGCAAAGTAGATCACGTTCTCGTTTTGCTAATCAAGCCCTACCGGTAGGGCGACGGCTTAACTAGAATCTGTTCTCGTTTGACATCTGAGCTGGAGGAACCATGGCGGAACGGCTGCCGATCAGCACCGAGCACTGCGACGTCGAGCGCGACGGTCACGTCGTCATCGTCACGATGAACCGGCCCGAGGCGCGCAACGCGCTCAGCTCCTCGATGCTGGTGGGTCTGGCGGAGGCCTGGGCCTACATCTCCGAGACCCCGGAGGTCCGCGTCGGCATCCTCACCGGGGCCGGGGGGACGTTCTGCGCCGGCGCCGACCTGAAGGCCATGGGGCAGACGCCGTCCGACCCCCGGGTCCAGGAGCGCATGGCGCAGATCCCCGACTTCCACTGGAAGGGGCTGCTGCGGGACAGCCGTCCCACCAAGCCGATCATCTGCGCCATCGAGGGGTACGCCGTCGCCGGCGGCACCGAGCTCCTCGTGGGCACCGATCTGCGCGTCGTCGCCGAGGGCGCCACGCTCGGCCTGTACGAGGCCAAGCGCGGGCTGTTCCCCATGGGCGGCTCCGCGATCCGGCTCACCCGCCAGATCGGCTACGCCAACGCGATGGACATCCTGCTCACCGCCCGCTCGGTGACCCCGCAGGAGGCCCTCGCCATGGGCCTGATCAACGAGGTCGTCCCGGACGGCACCGCCCTCGACGCCGCCCGCGAGCTGGCCGGCCGGATCGCCGAGAACGCCCCGCTCGCCGTCCAGGCCATCCTGCGCACGCACCGCGAGACCGAGCACCTCTCCGAAGCGGACGCCCTCAAGATCTCCGACGAGCTCGGCTGGCCCGTCATCGGCTCCGCGGACGCCAAGGAGGGCTCGCGCGCCTTCAAGGAGAAGCGGCCCGCCGTCTACAAGGGTGAATAACGGACTGTCCGAAACCCGGGGACGCGTTTTCTGGGTCGCCTCCGTGGCATGGCTGGACCCAAGCGAGTCACGGAAGGACGGAGCAGGCCATGGCCTTGCACCTAGGACGCAGGCGGCACGAGACCGCGGAGGAGGAGGCGCCCCGGCGGCGCCTCTGGCCCCGAAGGACGCAGACCCCGCCGGCCGACGACACCGCCCGGACCGTCGTCGTCAAGCGGAAGCCTCGCCGGTGGATGCGCAGCAGGCCCAACCCGGTCAGCATGCTGATCATGGCGGCCGGCTGGGCCGCCGCCGCGATCCTCGCGCTCGGGATTCTGCTGACCTGGGGTGACGCCAACCCGGGCAACGTCCTGGTGGACGCCGTCCTCGACACGGGCCGCTGGCTGGCCACCCCGTTCCACGACGTCTTCACGCGCCAGGACCCGGAAGAGCAGCTCTACATCAACTGGGCCCTCGCCGGGGTCGTGTACTACGTCCTGGCACGCGCCCTGTCCTGGATGACCCGCTTCTGACCCGGCCCTGACACGTCCGGAGACCGGCACGCCGCCGCGCCCAGGGGGAAGGGCGCGGCGGCGGGGTCCGGTGGACGGCGGTCCCTTGGAAGGGGTCCGGTGAGGCGTCAGTCCGCCTCGGTGATGGCGTTGAGGCGCTCGATGGCCTCGACGTACTCCTCGATCAGGTCGTAGACCACCTGGGCGGCGGGCTTCACCTGGTTCATCGACCCGACGATCTGGCCGACGGGGAAGGTCACGAGCTCGCCGTCGCCGGAGCGCTGGATGCGCGGCAGGGCGTCCGCGATCAGCATGAACTGCAGGGGCATCGGCAGGTAGCCGGGCGACTTCTCGCTCTCCCACGCCTCGGTCCACGCGGACTTGAGGAAGCGGGCGGGCTTGCCCGTCCAGGCGCGGGACCGGACGGTGTCCCGGGACGTCGCGTCCAGCAGCTTCGGAAGGGCGCGCTCGGGGGTGTCGGCCTCGTCCACGGTCAGCCAGATGGAACCGGTCCACACGCCGTCCGCGCCGAGGGCCATGCCGGCCGCCATCTGCCGGCCGCGCCCGATGCCGCCCGCGGCCAGCACGATGGTGTCCTCGCCGACGGCGTCCACGACCTCGGGGATCAGCACCATCGTGGCGACGTCGCCGGTGTGGCCGCCCGCCTCGGTGCCCTGGGCGACGATGATGTCGACGCCCACGTCGACCTGCTTGCGGGCGTGCCGGGCGTTGGAGGCCAGCCCGGCGACCTTGACGCCGTGCTCGTGGGCCTGCGCCACGATGTCCGCCGGGGGCGGGCCGAGCGCGTTGGCCAGCAGCGCGATCGGGTGCCGCAGCGCCACCTCGACCTGCGGCCGGGCGGTCTGGTCCGTCCAGCCGAGCAGCGCCTTGCTCGCGCTCTCGGTGGACGGCTCGACGCCGTGCTCGGCGAGCAGGTCCTCCAGGAACCGGCGGTTCTCGGCGGGGATCATGCCCTGCAGCTTGCCGAGCAACTCCTCCGCGTCGCCCAGGTCACCGCCCTCGTACTTGGCGGGCATCACCGTGTCCACCCCGTAGGGCTTGCCGCCGACGTTCTCGTCGATCCACTTGAGCTCCAGCTCAAGTTCCTCGGGGGTGAAGTGGAGGGCGCCGAGGACGCCCATGCCGCCTGCGCGGCTCACCGCGGCGACCACGTCGCGGCAGTGACTGAACGCGAAGATCGGGTACTCGATGCCGAATAGTTCGGTGACTCGTGTCCGCACAACCCCGACCCTAGGCGCGCCCCGGCAAAACTGCAACAGGTTCTAGTTAGGAAGATCGGTGCCGATCCGGGCGGGGGCCGGCCAGGGAGCGGGCATGACCGAGTCGCGGCGTGCCATACCGAAGAGACGAGGCTCAGGGCGGCACACCGCGACTCGACGGCACCCGCGCGGGGCAGCCATCTAGAACACGTATCAGCGAGGGGCGGCGGCCGTCAGCGGCGGCGCGCGGGCCCCGACGCCTTCCGGCGCTGGCGCTGGCTGCCCGGCGCGGGCCGGCGGGCCTCCTGCCGGGGAGACGCGGGACCGGGCGCGGGCTCCTCCGGGTTCGCCGGGTTCGCCGGGTTCGCCGGGTTCGGGGGCCCGGACGGCGTGCCCGGGTCGCCGAACTTGCCGTCGGAGCGGCGGGGGGCCGCGGGCGGCGGCGGGGCCGCCCCGCGGGACAGGCCGAGGAATCCGCCGACGAACAGCAGGACCAGGCCGACGAGGATGGCACCGCCGGGGACGAAGCTGCGCACCATGTTGATCTTCAGGGCGGTGCTGTCGGCCAGGTCGACCGCGGCCTTCTGGTCCTTGTCGACGGTGATGAGGTCGGCCTGCGCGGCGATCATCTTGCCCTTGCCGTCCGCGGTCTGGACGGTGCTGCGGATGTTCTTGCGGTGCTTGACCGGGACTCCGGTGCGCGGGTCCACCCAGACCGTGTTGTACGCCTCGTTGTAGCGGGCCACCTTCTGGTCGCCGGCGTCCTCGGGCAGGCCGAGCATCTTGGGCGGCAGCTTGACGTCCATCTCGGCGGTCTTGGTCAGCGGGATCGTCTGGGTGAAGCGGTAGGTCGTGAGCCCGTGGACCTCTTCGACGGCGTTGAACTCCATCGGCGCGATCTGCTTGGTGGTGGTGTCGAAGACCGGGTAGTCCTTCTTCTCGACGTTCCCGAGGGGCAGCAGCAGCCCGTAGCTCCCCGCCATCCGGACGCCGCTGTCGCCGTCGACGTTCGTGCCGCAGCAGTCGACCTGGACGCTCGTCCGCCGGTCGAAGGCGATCCGGAAGGCCTGGATCTGGATGGGGTTCTCGGGGTTGTCGGTGTCGTAGATGTTGGTCGTCGAGTCCCAGACGGCGATGTCGTCGTCGCCCTCGTTGGCGCGGACGTCACCGCGGACGGTGTTCTTCGCCTGGAGGGTGACGCCCGTCTTGGTCTTGAGCTCGGCCTGGTCGAAGTACGTGGCGTTCTCCGATTCCAGGAGCGTCACCTGGTAGCGGTTCAGCGGCGCGACGATGACCTGGTCGGCCACATAGAAACGGACCAGGGGCGCGAGCGTCAGGAAGAACGCGCCCAGGCCGATCAGGAGCAGTCCGATCGGTCGCCGCATGAACACCTCCAGGGGGTATGCCGTGCTTCGCGGGCCGGGAGGCCGGGCTCCGGCAGGTTCGCGTTACCCTACAGGACCCCGTACTGGCCGGTAAGCTCCGCTCAGCAGCTCAGCAGCTCAGCCCCGGATCAAGATCCGCCCGAACCGGGCGTCTCCCGAACCGGCGCCCGAACACAGCGAGGTGGCGATGACCTCGGCGCCCCCCACGCCGGACCGGCTGTCACCCGTGCCCGGTGACCGCGTCCACCCGCCGCATCGGGCCACGCTGGCGCGGTCGGTGCGGCTGCTGAGCGCGTTCCGGCACGAGAACACCGACCCCGGGTACTTCTACGAACTGATGGCACGCGACACCGTCGCGCAGCTCGGCTCGTACGCCGACCTGACCGGCGCGACGGTCATCGACGTGGGGACGGGTTCGGGCTTCTTCGCGCACGCGCTCACCGCGGCCGGGGCGCGGTGTGCGGGCATCGACCACGACCCGGCCGCGCTGACCGCGCACGACGGCACCGCGCGGAACCTGTTCGTCGGGTCCGCCCTCGCCCTCCCGTTCCGCACCGGCTCCGCCGACGTGTGCTTCTCGTCGAACGTGCTGGAGCACGTCCCCGAGCCGTGGCGGATGGCGGACGAGATGCTCCGCGTGGTCCGTCCCGGCGGGACGGTGTTCCTGTCGTTCACCAACTGGCTGTCCCCGTGGGGCGGGCACGAGACCTCGCCGTGGCACTACCTCGGCGGCGACCGGGCGGCGCGCAGATACGAGCGCCGGAACGGCCGCCCGCCGAAGAACCGGCACGGGCACAGCCTGCACCAGGTGTCGGTGTCGGCTGCCCTGAAGTGGGCGCGCGGGCGCGAAGACGCGCACGTCGTGGACGCCCTGCCCCGCTACCACCCGCACTGGGCGGGGTGGACCGTCCGCGTCCCGGGGCTGCGGGAGTTCACCACCTGGAACCTCCTCCTCGTCCTCCGGAAGAACGGCACGTGAGGCCCGCCCCGCAGCCGGCCCGGCCGGCGCCGCCGCCCATCTCCGGGCACCAGGCCACGCTCGAAGGCGTGCGCGCGGTCGCGGCGCTCAGCATCCTCGTCTACCACGTGGCCGCCACGGCGGGCACCCTCGCCAAGCCGGACGGGCTCGGTTGGCTGTTCAACGGCGGCCAGGTCGGCGTGCCCGTCTTCTTCGCCCTGTCTGGGCTCCTGCTCTACCGGCCGTGGGCGGCGGCGGTCCTGGACGGGCGGGCCGCCCCGCGCGTCGGCCTGTACCTGCGCAAGCGGGTGTTCCGCATCATGCCCGCCTACTGGGCCCTGATCGTCTGCTTCATGGTCACCGCGGGGCGGGACCACATCGGCGACCCCGTCACGTGGGTCTCCCTGCTCACCCTCACGCAGACCTACGTCCCCGACATGTGGTGGGAGAGCGGGCTCGGCCCGGCGCATCTGGGACAGCTGTGGAGCCTGGCGGTCGAGGTCGCCTGGTACGCCACGCTGCCGTTCACGGCGGCGGTCCTCGGCTGGTACGCGCGGCGGAAGCGCACCCACGACGTCGGCGTCCGGGCGAAGCGCCTCCTGATCGGCATCGGCGTGTACGCGGCGCTGTCGTTCCCCTACACGGCCCTGCAGTTCTTTCCGGAGCGGAACCCGGAGCTGGGCCTGTGGCTGCCGCGGTTCTTCGTGTGGTTCGCGATCGGGATGGCGCTCGCGGTGGTGACGGTGTGGGCCCGGCTGGACGAGCGGCGCCCCGTGGCGGCGGTGTGCCGGGCCGTGTCGGACTCGTGGGCGGCGTGCTGGGTGGGGGCGGCGATGCTGTACGTGGTGGCGTCCACGCCGGCGACCGGGCCCGTCACCCTGCAGATACCGGACGAGTTCTGGACGTCCACCCTGCACCTGGTCGTGGGCGGGCTGTGCGCGGCGGCGCTGCTCGCCCCGGTGGCGCTGGCGCCCGCGGGGCATCCGGCGCTCGGCGCCGTCCTCGCCAACCCGGTGATGGGGTTCCTCGGCCGGATCTCCTACGGCCTGTTCCTGTGGCAGCTGCTGATCATCGTCGGGTGGTTCGAGGGGACGGACCGGGTCTTCCGGGGGGACCTGGCAACGGATTTGCCCCTGTTGACCGCGGCGACCATCGCAGCGGCGACCGTGAGCTACTACCTGCTGGAGCGCCCGGTTCAGCGGCTGACCCGCCGGGACCGTCCCCGCCGGGCCCCTGCCCGGGAGCCGTCCAGCTGAGCGCGATCGGCCCGCGCGAGTCGCCGCCCGGCGGCCGCGGCCGCCACAGCTCCGCCGCGATCCGGCCGGCGATGACGAGGCCGAGCAGCTGGGGCGCGACGTCCCCGAGCGCGCCGGACGGCGCGGCGGGGTTCTCGATGAGGTCCAGCCAGGCGCCGGCGGCGAGGCATCCGGTCCCGGCGAGCATGGCGATCGCGATCGTCCACGGCGACGCCACGGCCCGCACGACGGCGGACCGGCGGGTGCGCGCCCAGCCGCAGCCGACCGCGACGGCGGCCGCGACGGCCAGGCCGGGCGGTCCGGCGACCCAGCCGCCGAGCGCGGCCGCGAGCCCGACCGCCGCCCACGCGGGCCAGCCCGTACCGCCCACCGGCACGCGTCCCGGCCGCGGCAGCGGGCCCCGGCGGTCGCCGGGGGCCCGCCGGGCGGGCCAGACCGCGACGATCAGCAGGAGGATGAGCAGGTTGAGGCCCGCGACGACGGCGAACCGCTGCGCCCGGTCGGGACGGTAGGTCAGCTCGACGACACCGCCGGTGCCCGCGGGGACGAGCCAGCCCTGCTTCCATCCGTCGAGCCGGACGGGCCGCAGCTCGGTGCCGCCGGCGGTCGCGGTCCATCCGTCGTTGAAGTTCTCGTTCACCGTGAGGAACGAGGGGGCCGCCGCTTCCACCTCCAGCCGGCGGGTGCCGGCTCCCCAGCTGAGGATCTTGACCGGCTGCGGCGGCCGGGCCGCGGTGTCCTCCGCGGGCTTGGCGCCGACCGTCACCGTGTCGATCCGGTAGGAGTCGAGGGGCACGCCCGACAGCCGGTTCGCGCCCTCCCGCAGGTTCGCCTGCTTGCACGCGCTGAACGTCAGGGGGCGGCCCGCGAGCAGGTCGCCGAGCGTGCCGGTGGCCTCCGTCTGGATGGCGGCCTGGTCCCCGGACCCGCCGGCCAGGAGTTTCGGCCCGTACCCGCACGGCAGCTTGAGCGGGTGGCCGCGCACGTCGGGCAGCGGGTCCACCCCCCGGATGACCAGGTCGGTGAGCTGGACCGGCTGGATCTGGCTGCCGCGGAAGAAGGTGATCTTCAGCCGGTCGGTGGTCATCGGGGCGAACGACAGCCTGCCCGCGGCGTCCGACAGCCCCTCCCGGACCTCGCCGCCGCCCCCCTCGACCTGCACGCGGATCGGGCCGGACACGCCGGGCGGACGCCGCAGGGTGATCGCGGAGAGCCGCGTGCGGCGCTGCCACCGGACGCTGTAGACCGGGGCGTCCTCTTCCGCCGCCGCGATCCAGGTCGTCGCCGGGTCCCCGTCGAAGCCCGACCTCGCCTGGGCGGCCGGATGAGTGGAGATCGTCGAACTCGCGGCGACGGACGGCTGGCCGTCGACGGCCGTGTACCGGCCGATCAGCTCAAGGTCGGTGAGGACGGCCGTGCCCGTGACGGGGGCCTTGCCGGACGTCGCGGACGTGAACGTCCGGTCGAACCCGGCGCCCTCCTCGCCGTCGGCGCCGAGGTCCGGCGAGCACACCCAGCGCTGCTCGCCCTTCATGCACTCGTCCCTGGCGCCGGGCCTCCGGTTCATCACGTACGTGGCCGGGCCGTCGACCCCGGAGGGCGCGGGCATCGTGAACGAGCGGGTCGGCCGCACCCCGCCGATCGCCACCTCGGACACGCCCGCGCGCGCGAACTCCGGCACGGCCGCCTGCGCCGCGAGGCCCGCGATGCGCAGCCGCAGCCAGCGGGTGGGGCCCTCCGGCGCGCGGAGCGGCTGCGCCAGCGCCGTGCGCTGGACGTCCTGCTCCACCGCCCCGCCCTCGGTCTCGACCCGGACCCGCGCGACCGGCGGGCCGAGCGCGGGGTTCTGGACGAACGCCGCCGTCAGGCTCCCCACGTCCCGCGGCGCGTCGAAGTCGACGCGCAGCCACTGCCCGACCGGGCCGTCCCACCCGCCCGTCTCCCAGGCGGTGAACTGGTTTCCGTCGAACGCGGCGTACGGGTAGGCGCCCGGCTTCTGCGCCTGCGCGAAGGTGTCCTCGTCCGCCGCCGACGAGGAGGCCGTGATGTCGCGGACGCCGCCGCCGTAGCTCACATGGGTGGCGTACCGTTTCCAGCCCTCGTCGAGGACGTCGGTGGCCTGCCGGCGGTGCCGCGCGGACAGCGTCGGGGACGTCTGGTGCAGTTCGCCGAAGTTGCGGCGGATCAGCCGGGGCGAGTCGGTCACCACCGGGGAGCCGCGCAGGTCGGGGGCGTCGTCGTCCAGCAGGACGGGCCCCGCGGGCAGCGCGCCGTCGTCCGCCATGGCGAGCAGCGACTCCGGTCCCCCGTACACGCGGACGGGATCGGATGCGGCGGCGAGGTTCGCGACGGCCTCGGCGCCCTCGACCTCGAAGACCTCCAGCGCGGGCCGCGGCTGGTCGAGGGCCGACACCGCGTCGCCGTTGTCCCAGCCCACGGGCTCGCCGAACGCGGCGACCCGGCGCAGGCCGGGCGACCCTTCCAGCGCCTGGTCGACACGGGCGGGCCACGCGCCGCGCAGCGTCTCGCGCCGCAGGTCGTTGCGGACCAGCACGTACCGGATGCCCATCCGGCCGAGGAACTCGCTCAGCCCCGGCGACCCCTGCCCCGACCGGACCTGCAGGTCGATCGCGTCCAGCGCGCGGGTGTAGCCGGGGGAACCGGCCGGGACGAGCTGCCGGACGCCCCACCGCGCCGTCAGCAGCGGCTGGACGATGTCGTCCATCGGCCGGCCCCACAGGTACTCGCCGAACGGCGCCCCCGGCACGGCCAGCACGCCCTGCTGCCCCGCCCGCGCGTTGATCCAGGACGCCGCGTCCCGCCAGTAGCGGGGGACGTCCTTGAACTCCCCCGGCCCGCTCAGCCCGCGCGAGACGGCGGTGACGCCGATGCCGCCGATCGCGACGGCGGCGACGACGGGCAGGCTGACCAGGGCCTTCCACGCCCCGCCGCCCAGCGGCGACCCGGTGCCGAGGCTGCGGACCCGGCCCTGCCGGGCGCGCCCGGTCGCCACGACCAGGAGATGCGCGAGGCCGAGCGCGAGCGGCAGCCGGACCACCGCGTCGAACTTGTGCAGGTTGCGCAGCGGCCCGAGCGGCCCGTCCAGCAGGTCGCGCAGCTGCCCGGCCAGCGGGCCGGGGACGTCGCTGAGGTGGCCGGCGGACAGGATCGCCAGCCCGGCCAGCAGGGTGACCAGCAGGAACGTCCGCTCCGGCAGCAGCCGTCCGAGCAGGCCCGCCAGGCCCAGCGCCGCGACCAGGCCGGTGCAGATGATCGGCACCGGGTTGACCGAGAGCGCGTACCCGACCGGCCACCCCACCTGCCCGTCGATGATCAGGTAGTTGACCCAGCGTTCCGCGCCGCGCAGCACGTTGATCAGTCCGGTGGGCCCGGTCGTCGTCTCGGCCCGCTCGGTGTAGGTGAGCCACGAGAACCCGTACGTCCCGGTGAGCAGCAGCGGGACGAGCCACCATGCCGTCGCCGCGGCCGTGGCCGCCGACCACCACGCGAGCAGCCGGATCCGGAACGACCCGCGCGGCCGCGTCACGATGTACAGGAACGGGACGAGCAGGACGGCGACGGTCGCGGTCGCGTTGATGCCGCCGCAGCAGGCGATCGCCAGCCCCGACCGGGCGGCGGCCCGCAGCCGCCCGCTCTCCCCGGACGCCGCGCCGACCAGCGGCAGCACGATCCACGGCAGCATCGCGACCGGCATGTACTCCGAGGAGATCTGCCCGAGCGTCGCCAGCCCGCTCGGGGCGAGCGCGTAGGCCATCGCGGCGAACATGCGCGGGGCGGCCGACGCGGCGCCGGGCCCGCCGAGGCCGAGCCGCCCGGCCAGCCGCCAGGTCCCGACGAACGCCAGGCACAGCAGCAGCGACGTCCAGAGCCGCTGCGTGATCCACGCGGGCATCCCGGCGACGTCGCCGAGCGCGAAGAACGGGCCCATCGGGAACAGGTAGCCGACGGCCTGGTTCTGCAGCTGGCCGAACTGCTCCGGGTCCCACAGGTGCAGGGCGCGCCCCAGGAATCCGAGCGGGTTCACCGCCATGTCGATCTTGGTGTCGGCGAGGATCTCGCCGGGCCGGGTGCTGAACGCGATCGCGACCAGCGTCAGGCAGCACGCCAGGACGCGCAGCCGCTCCCGCAGCCGCTCGCCGATGTCCGCGCCGTCCGGCGGCCCGCCGCCGGGGACGGGCTGCCGGGGCGCGCCGGCGCGGGGCGGGTTCGCCTCTCCCACGGCCATGCTCGCGCTCTGCCCCTTTCTGCCCGCCCCGGGGGTGTCAGCCCGGGTGCCCGTCACCGTACCGCCGGACCGCGTGTGCGGGGTCCTCCCCCGGCGTGGCCGCACCGGGGGACGACGCGGTGAGGAGCTCGCGCATCCGGCCGGCCGTCCGCGCCCAGTCGAACTCCGCGGCCCAGGCCCGGCAGGCGGCGGCGATCTCCGCGCGGCGCGCGGGGTCGCCGAGTTCCTTGAGGGCCCGTTCGACGACGTCGGCCTGGTCGTCGCCCGGGTGGACGAGCCATCCGGTGACCGTGTCGCGGACGGCGTCGCGCAGGCCGTCCACGTCGTGGGCGACGGTCGGGACGCCGAGCGCGGCGGCCTCGATCACGCTGAGGCCCCAGCCCTCGCCCTGGGACGTGCTGAGGTGCAGGCCGGCGCGGGCGACGAGGGCGGCCTTGACCTCCTCGGCCACGTAGCCGTGCGCGATGACGACGCCGGCCAGGCCCCGCTCGGCGATCCCGGCGGCCAGCGCGGGCGCCTCCGGCCCGTCCCCGACGATGTGCAGCCGCAGCCCCGGGCGGCTCTCCGCGAGCCGCCGCGCGAGGTCGAGGAGGAGGTCGAGGCGCTTGTGCGGGACGAGCCGGGTCACGCAGACCAGGTCCGGGTCCCCGGCGGGCTCCGCGGGGTCCCCGCCGGGCTCGGCGACCGCCGTCCCGTTGGGGACGACGTGGGCCGGCCCCGTCCAGCGCAGCCGTTCCCGCACCGCGCGCAGCGTGGACGGCGAGACGACGGCGAACGCGTGCCGCCGGTACGTCCAGCGGCT
Organism: Actinomadura sp. 6K520; assembly: GCF_004349245.1. GTDB lineage: Bacteria > Actinomycetota > Actinomycetes > Streptosporangiales > Streptosporangiaceae > Spirillospora. The sequence goes on from NZ_SMLC01000063.1 coordinate 31,464, forward strand.
CACCGGGCCCTCCAGCACGCGGCCGAGCCAGGCCAGCCACCGCGGGAAGTACAGGTCGAACTGGGCGTCGTGCACGTGGTGAATGACGCAGACCACCCGCACGCGGCGAGGGAGGGCCCAAGGGGTGAAGAAGGGGATGCCGTTCTGGCAGTCGATGACCGCGTCGAACGAGCGGTCCCGCCTCCGTGACGGCCGGCCCAGGCGGCGGGCCAGCAGCCATAGGAGAACGAGCGGGTAGACGGTGAAGCGGCCGCCGAGCCGCACGAACTCCACGTCCTCGACGCGTTCTCGCCGTTTTTGCCCTGGCGCCCTGCACGTGACGTAGTGGACGCGGGAGCCGTCGGCGGCGAACCTGCGCGCGAGTTCCCACGCATAGCGTTCGGCCCCGCCCGCGGCGGGATGCCACGGATCCCGCCAGTTGACGACCGCCAGCCGGAGTCTCGCGGGTGTCGTGCCAGGGTCCGTGGAGGTCGTGTTCATCCCGACTGTGCGGTGGACGTCGACGGCAGCCCCTTGTCCAGGACGATCGGCTCCGCCTTCGGCTCGCGGAACATCGCCCGGACGGGCACGACCGGAATGATCGGCGCCGCGGGAACGCCGGGCAGCCGGAACCCGGCGCGCACGCGGATCCGGGTCAGGTCGAGCAGGCACTGCAGCGAATGCCGCCGCACCGAGAACGTCGAGCCCGGCCGGTCGCGCCACACCACCGGGATCGCCGTGACGGACGCGCCCCGCCGAACGCAGTGGGAGAGGAGTTCGACGTCGAACGAGAAGCCCTCCGTGCGCAGGTCCGCCGCCGCCACGCGCGCCAGCGGCCCGTCGAAGAACTTGAACCCGCACTGGGTGTCGGCGATGCCGCCCACGAGATCGCGGACGGCACGGTTGAACGCGATGGCACCGAGCCGCCGCAGCGGCAGGGCGTATCCTTGGACGACCGACCGACCGTGGCGCCTTGACCCGACCACGACCGGGCGGCCCTCGCGCAGCAGGACGATGGCTTCGTCCAGCGCGGCGAGGTCTGTTGCCATATCGGCGTCCATGAATCCTACATAGGGAGCGCGCGTCTCCAGCAGGCCCGCGCGGACCGCCGCTCCCTTGCCCCGGCGTTCGCAGCGCACCAGCCGCACCGGCACCGGCCCCTTCCAGGACCGGACGATCTCGTCGGTGCCGTCGGTGCTCGCGTTGTCGACGACGATGACCTCCGCGCGCACCTGGAGCCCGGCGAGCTTGTCGCAGAGCGCGCCGAGTCCCTCCGGAAGCCGGTCGGCCTCGTTGTAGGCGGGAACGACGATCTCCAGGAGGGCGGGGCCGCCTCGCCGGGTCCCCAGGGGCCTACCCATCAGGGCCTACGCGTGAGCATGTTATCGGGGCCTGCGTCAGCGAGAGCCGTAGTTGTACAGCGGCTTGATGACGGGGTCCTTCTGGGAGTTGTCCACGAGCTGGACCGTGCCGAACGACGCTCCGGCCGCGAGCAGAACGCCGACCACTGCGGCGATGGCGATGCGCATCAGGGGGTCCTTCTACGAGGGGGAGTGCTGCGGGGTTTGATACTGCTGAGTAACTGAGGGCTCAGAGTAGTACCTGACGCCAGGAATGACCAGAAAACCACCAGATTCGCGATGACCCATCCCAGCACGACCGGCACGACCGGGACACCGTCCCCCGGGCGCGCGGCGACCCCGTCGATCCGGTAGACGGCCAGGTCGGGGCCGCGCAGCACCTCGACGGCGGGTCCGGACGGACGCTGCGACCCGATCTCGGCGTCGACCACGACGTACCGGATTCCCTCGGCACGCAACGTGGCCACGGGAGGGGCGCCGGTGCGGGCGGCCGGTGCCAGGCGTACGGCCCTCGGGTCCTCCGGCGCGACGGTGGTGGTCCCGGTGGCTGTCCCGACGCTGACGGCGTCGTCCACGACGACGCGGCGGTGCAGGTAGCGGGGCAGCGGGTCGAGGACGCGGCGCCCGCCGTTCCACGGGTAGCTCCGGTACGCCGCCCACGGCAGCACGAGCACGTCCCCCTCGGCCGGATCCGCGTGGATGATCTGCCTGGCCCGCGCCCAGTCGTCCGGGTACCGGACGGCCCGCAGCTCGCCCGCCGCGCCCCACGCCAGCGTCGGCAGCAGGATGACCGGCACGGCCGCCGCGGCGGCGGCCACGCCCGGCAGCCGCGCCCCGGCGGCCCGGTCGGCGGCCGTCCCGAGCCCCACCGCGACCGCGACGGCCAGCGGCGCCACGTACTGCTGGCCGTCCCTGAAGACCGCGAACCCCGGCCAGAGACCGATGACCCACTCCAGGACCGGCGCCGCGACCGCCCCCAGCGCCGCCACCGCGAACCCGGCCACCGCCGCCGCGGCCAGGCCGCGCCGCCACCCGGGCTCCCGGCACCACTTCCAGTAGGCGGCGAGCGCCGCGACCACCACGGCCAGCCAGACCGTCGCGGTCACCGGCGCCCCGTAGCCGTCCGGCACCGTCTCGCCGTTCCACACGCCGCCGAGCAGGAACAGGCTCCCGAGCGTCCCGAACGGGGTGTCGGCCCGCGCGGCGAACAGGCCGACGGCCGTCCCGTCCCCCGGCACCCCCGCCGGGCGGAGCAGCCCCGGCACCAGCCACGGAAGGCTCAGCACCCCCGCGGCCGCCACGACCCGCGCCGCGCCGGCCGCCCGTTCCCGGACCCCGGCCCGCCCGCGGGCCACCACGGCCACGACCAGCGCCGTCAGGCCGGAGACGGCCAGCGCCGCGAACCCGCCGACGGCGGCCGGGAGCAGGGACCGCACGAGCCGCCGCCCCCCACCCGGGTCAGGCAGCCCCGCGGCGGCCGCGACCACCCACGGCAGGGCCGCGTAGCCGAGGAGGAGCGCCCACTGGCCGAGCAGGAGCCGTTCGGCGACGAACGGGTTCCACGCGTAGCAGACCCCGGCCGCCAGGCGCGGCAGGAGCCGGGTCGTCGGGACGAGCGACGCCGCCGCCGTGCACGCCATCACGAAGATCGCCAGCAGGACGAGCTTCTGCACCGCGTCCGCCGGGAGGACGGTGCCGAGCGCGGTCACGAACGCATCGCTCGGGACGTGCCGCGGCACGATCCCGGTCAGCCCGAACGTCAGGGCGGTGAACGCGGGGTCGGGCACGAACACCATGTCGTACGACAGCACGAACCCGGGCGCGAGCCCCGGCCCCAGCGCCGCGAGCCCGAGCCCCAGCCCGGTCAGCGCGGCCACCAGATGCCGTGCCCGCTCGTTCAACGTCCCCGCTCGTTCAAGCAGTCCGCCCCCTCATGCCCGCCAGGACGCTACCCCACCGGTTCCGGGTCGCGCGGCAGGCCGAGGATCCGCTCGCCGATCACGTTGAGGTTCACCTCGGTGGTCCCGCCGCCGATGCTCATCGCGCGGGACGCGAGCAGGTAGCGGGTCCAGCGGGGGCGCAGCCCGTCCTTCCAGCCGCCGGTCAGGGCGCCCTCCTCGCCGAGGAGCGTGAACCCGAACTCGGTGACCTGCTGGCCGTGCTCCATCGCCACCAGCTTCCGCACGTTCGCCGTCGCGCCCGGGTCCGTGCCCGACAGCTGCTTCAGCGTGGCCCGCAGCCCGAGGAGGTTGAACGAGTGCGCGTCGCAGGCGAGCCGGCCGAGGCCGTCGCGAACGACCGGGTCGTCGGCCAGGCCGAGCCCGGCGGCGAGGTCGAGCAGCTTTGGCAGGTCCCCGCCGAGCTGGAAGCTGCTCGTCAGGCCGACGCGCTCGTTCGCCAGGGTCGTGCGGGCGACGCGCCACCCGGCGTTGACGGGCCCGACGACGAGGTCGTCGGGGACGAACACGCCGTCCAGGAACACCTCGTTGAAGACGGCGTCGCCGGTGCACTCGCGCAGCGGCCGGATCTCGATGCCCGGCGACGCCATGTCCACCAGGAAGTACGTGATCCCGTCGTGTTTGGGTCGATCGGGGTCGGTGCGGGCGATGCAGATGCCCCACTGCGAGTCGCGGGCCAGCGACGTCCAGATCTTCTGCCCGCTGATGCTCCAGCCGCCCTCGACGCGCTCGGCGCGGGTCCGCAGCCCGGCCAGGTCGGAGCCCGCGCCCGGCTCGGAGAACAGCTGGCACCAGATGATCTCGCCGCGCAGCGTCGGCGGCAGGAACCGCTCCTGCTGCTCCGGCGTCCCGTACTGGACCAGCGACGGGACGACCCAGCCCGCGATCATCAGCGGCACCGGGCGCACCTTGGCGGCCTTCAGCTCCTGCTGGATGACGATCTGCTCCAGCGGCGAGGCGTCCCGCCCCCACGGCTTCGGCAGGTGCGGGGTCACCCAGCCGCCCGCCGCCATCGCCGCGCGCTGCTCGAACGGGTCCATCGCGGCCAGTTCCGCGACGCGGGCGCGGATCTCCTCGCGCACCGGCGCGGCGTCCTCCGGCAGATCGACGTTCATGGGGCGGCGCACTCCCGCGACGGCCAGGGCCGCCACGTCCGCGCGGTGCCCGCTCGCCCGGCCGAGGAGCGCGCGCAGGGTCAGGCCCCGCCGGTAGAGCAGGTGGGCGTCGTGCTCGTAGGTGTAGCCGATGCCGCCGTGCACCTGGATGTTGCCTTCCGCGCAGGTGACGGCCGCGTCCGCGGCCAGCGCCGCGGCGACGCCGACGGCGTAGGCACGCTGCTCCTGGGGCTCGTCCAGCGCGCGCGCCGCGTCCCACACGGCCGCCCTGGCGCGCTCAAGAGCGATGAGCATGCGGGCGCACTTGTGCTTGATGCCCTGGAACTGCCCGATGGGACGGCCGAACTGCTCGCGGATCTTGGCGTAGGCCACCGCGTCGTCCAGGGCACGTCCGGCCACACCGCACGCTTCGGCGCCCAGCAGGACGACGGCGAGCGCCTGCACGTCGGCGCCCTCAAGGAAGCGTTCGTCCGGGACGGTCGCGCCGTCGACCGTGACGGATCCGACAGGGCGGGTGATGTCCAGGGACTCCAGCGAACCGACGACGACCTCGTCCCGCTCAAGGACGACCCAGCGTTCGCCCACTGGAAGCAGGAACAGGTCGGCCAGCGGCGCGCCCAGCACGGGCTGCACCGTCCCGGAAACGCTGGAGCCGTCCACGTCAAGGCTTCCGGACAACCCCACCGCGGCCGTACGGGACCCGTCCGCCAAACCCGGCAGCAGCTTCGCGTCCCCGCAGGCGTGCAGCACCGCGGACGCCAGCACGGTCGGCGCGTACGGCCCCGGGGCGAGGACGCGGCCGAGTTCCTCCAGCGCGACGGCCTGCTCAAGGAGCCCGAAGCCCTGTCCGCCGGCGTCCTCCGGCAGGTGCAGGCCCGGCAGCCCCTGCGCGGCGAGCGCCGGCCAGAAACCGGCGGCGTCCCCCGCGCGGACGGCCTGCGCCGTGATGTTCCGCTCGGCGAACCCGCGCACCGAAGCCGCCAGTGCCTCGTGCTCCTCCGTCAGCCCGATCGCCATGGTCCCACCTCTCCTAGAAGTGGCCACAGCCTATTAGAACGGCATTCGGTCTGTCAGGGCGCGAGCTTCAGGCGGGAGAAGAACGTGTTGACGTCCGGCCACATCTGCTTGTGCGTGTTCGGCATCGACGCGAACACCACGGCGGGCGTCTTGCGGCCGGTGTCGATCACGGCCGTGGCGACGACCTCACCGGTCGCCCGCACCCCGTCGCGCTGGTAGGTCAGGTACGAGGCGATCAGCCAGCCCTGCCGCCCGCCCACGTTCAGGGCCTGCGACGCCAGCGGCTTCGTCTCGTGCGGGAACGCGTAGTACTGCGCCTCGTACCCCTGCGCGACCACGGCGGTGGCGTTCTTGACGCTCTCCGGCCCCTGGTAGGCGCCCTGCATGCTCGGGTGCAGTGTGCCGGTGAGCAGCTGGCCGTACCAGAGCTGCCCGCCCCGTTTCTCCGTCACCAGGATCTGCTGCCCGGACCAGCCCGGCGTGCCCAGCCCGTTCTGCTTGGTGGGCACCTTCCACGGGGCGGCCATCCGCGGGTACGACAGCCCCGAATGGGCGTCCGCGACCTGCCCGCCCACCCGGCTCGGCCTGCCGCCGAACGCCGCGAGCGGCTTGTCGGGCGGCAGTTCCGCCTGCGGCGCCTCGGACTGCTCCGCCGTCCGGCCCGCGTTGCCCTCCGGCTCCGCCGGCTCGCCGCCGCCGCCCTTCAGGAAGTACACGGCCCCGGCCGCGACCAGCGCGAGGACCAGCAGCCCGATCCCGCCGAACAGCACCAGCCGGGAGCGCCCGCCGCCACCGTCCAGGACGTCGCGGTCGCGCGACGGACCCGGCGTGCCGCCGAGCTTGGCGTCGGCGGACGCCTCGTCCGCCATCCACTCCGGCATCTGCCAGTTGCCGCTGCTCGGCTTGCCCGGCTTGGCGGGCTGGCCGGCCCCGGTGGGGACCGCGGGGGCGTACCGCTCGTCGCCCCGCTCGTCGTCGGCGCCCTCGTCGAACAGGTCGCCCTCCCACTGCGGCGACTCGGCCTCCGGCGCGGGCGCCACCCGGACGTCCTCGGCCTCCGGCTCGCCGGACGACGGGCCCGGCTCCTCGACCTTGCCCCAGACGTCGTGCGACCGCCCGCCCTCACCGGAACCGGGGGCGGACCCGGACGCCGGCATGAACCCGCCGGGCACCTTGGGCTCGGCGAAGGCCGCCTGCGGACCGGTCTCGTCGCCGGCCTGCGGCTCCTCGCGGGACCCGTCCCGCGGCTCGCCCTCGCTCATATCGGTCCAGCGCACACCGCGCTCCCCCTGATCGGACATGCGGCACACGTTACGCGATGATCAGCGCTTGAATCCCGACCTGTAATCACGCTCTGGACACATCTTCCTATCGCCTCAGTGATACGCAGCGGGCCCACCGTCACCCGGTGTGACCAGCCTCTCCTCGGCCTCCGGGCCGCCCGCCAGCCGCTCCCTGACCATCAGCGTCGCGCCCGCCACCGCACCCGGCATCGCGAGCACCGCGCCCAGCGGAATGAGAAACACCACAACGGTCGCGGCACCGAACCCGAGCACCAGCGCGCGGTCGGCCCTCATCCGCGCGAACCGCTCCTTGCGCAGAATTCCGCGCCGCTCCAGCGCCACCGACGACAACTCACCCGCCAGGAAGTATCCCGACACCAGCCCCGCGACCACGGGCACGACCGTCTGCCCGATCAGGGGCAGGAACCCGCACACGAAGAACACCACGGCGAACCCCAGCGCGACGGCCGCGAGGATGAGCGTGTCCTTGACCGCCCGCCCGATCGAGACCATCAGCGGCACCTCGGGGTCCGGCGGCGCCCCGCCCTGCGACTCCTCGACCCGCACCGCGATCGCCTCGTAGAACGGGTCCCCGACCAGCAGCGTCACCGCGGTGAACGTGATCAGCGCGAGGAACAGCGCGGAGCCGAAGATCGCGATCCCGGCGACCACCCGCGCCGACGTCCGCGCCGCGTCCGACCACCCGTCCGCGAACCCCGTCACCCACCCGGCCAGCCCGTCGACCTGGAACGCCAGGAAGACCAGCGCCGCCCCGTACACGGCCAGCACGATCAGCGCGGGAATCAGCCCGAACAGCCACTGCGCCGGACGCCGCGCCACCCACCCGAGCCCGCGCAGCAGATACCCGACACCACTGAAAAGGTCCTTGAACCCGGACCGCTCGCCGGCAACCCCACGCGACGGCCCCACCGGCCCCACCACTCCACTCACGCCGCCAAACCCTATAGC